>JAHJLI010000078.1 GCA_018821785.1 Pseudomonadota bacterium | reverse complement strand
TTCTTGCCGATAGTATTAATATAAAATGAGATCGGCAAGCCTGCCGCAATGCTGATGAGCATATGATGCGACTGAACGCACTCCCGGCAATTTTCCAGCACTGCCTTCATGGTCTGGGGTTTGACGGCCAGGATGATTACTTTGCTTTTCTCAAAGATTTCGTGATTATTCTGGAAAGTTTTGATCATATAAGTCTCTTCCAGGTGCTCACGCCTGAAATCATTGGGTTCTGAAACAAGGATATTGCCCTTAAGATACAGACCTGAGGCAATGATTCCTCTGATGAGTGCTTCTGCCATCTGACCGCCGCCGATAAAGCCAATTTGTTGTTTCATGGTATGTCCAAGCGTGAAGGAATTGGAAAAAGACATTGTGGAATTAAATCATGCAATCATAATCGGTTTCAGGTAAATATCAATTTCGATTATTGTTTGCTACTGTTAAAATAGTAACCTGACACGTGGATATCCGGAAGGGTATAATAAGCCGAAATGACCTTCTGCAAATTGCCAAAATTATTTTGTAACGGCTTCAATAATATGATTATCAACGCCGGAAGTCTTACATCTATGCTAATAGAAACAAGGTAGAACACAATGATAAATAAAGATCTGCTGGAAATTTTGGCCTGTCCCCAATGTAAGGGAGCGCTCCAGATGCAAGACGAGAAAGGACTGCTCTGCGAAAAATGTTTGTTGTTATATGAAATTCGTGATGACATTCCGATCATGCTCATCGATCAAGCAAAGAAAGTAGGAAAATCCGCTGGTTGAGTTTTCTGTTTGTCCGCGTAAAATTCCTGGCGACTATCGTAGCGACATGGAGGAGAAACATATGGTCACTTCCAAAAATTCTGTTGAATTATTTGGCCGGTTTATCGTCTCTGGTGATCATTTTCGCAGTGACTATATCGGTCTAATTAAAGAAATTGTTGCTCGAAAAAAAAATGAAGGACAAGTCTGGCACGAACCCCTGGCGGCTGCATACCAACTGCTTTTCAAAGAAATCAGAGATAATCACCGGGCACCGGCAGAGGTTATATCTTTTGGTACTTCAGGGTGGCGTGGCAAACTGGGCAAGGATATTAATGCCTGTTCTACGGCTCTCGTAACCTCAGCTATTGTTCAGATGTACGAAAATCTGCAAACTGACCCGAGCTTGAAAGGTCCTCTTGGAGTCGAGAGTTTGGCCGAGGCCCAGGTAAGAGGTTGTGTCCTGGGTTTTGACAACAGGTTTGCCGGGCCTCTTCTTGCCGCAAGTGTTGCTTATGTCCTGGCATACAAGGGTTTTCGTGTTCATTATGCCGGTGAGTCAACCACTGGAGTGCTTTCCGCAGCGGTTCTCAAACATAAAGCCGCTTTCTCAATCAATCTCACTCCCTCGCACAACCCCCTAGAATATGGCGGTTATAAATTTAATGCGGCGGATGCCGGCCCTGCTGCTTCAGAAGTAACCGAAACTATAACAGCCAATGCCCTGAAACTCGTGGAGCAGGCATATGTTCCGGATAAAGCCCCAGAAACAATAGAAGAAGTGATGAGGACATTTTCTCATGTCCAGTCCTTTGATTCTCTCGCCACATGGAAATACTTGGTGCAGGAGAATCAACCGGTGCACGGACTCGATCTGGATAGGGCGGTCGCTGCCTTCCTTAATCGTGATGACATGGTTGTGGTTATTGACTGTGTACACGGAGCAAGCCGTTTACATGTCCGGGAATTGTTTGATAACACCCAAACACCTGCGCTCATTGTTCTCCGTGACACTGCCGATGTGACCTTTGGTGGTGTGGCCCCCGAGCCTTCTACCGCCAATATGCGAAATATCGTCGAGACACTACAGAAAAGTACTGCAACCATGAAACTCGGAGCAATCATTGATCCTGATGGAGACAGAATTCGTTTTACCGATGGGACATCCGAAATAACCATGAATCATTTCGGTGCCATGGCTTATCATTTTCTTCATGAGTACAAAGGCAAAGCAGGCATGGTTGCAAAAACCGTGGCCACCTCCAACCTTGCCAACGGCATCGCTGCGGCCTTTGGCGAAGAACTGTTTGAGCCGAGCGTAGGATTTAAAAATTTTAAACCGGTCATCGGGCGGGCGCTCGTTTTCTTTGAAGAGTCGGATGGCATATCGATAATCGGACATACCCCAGAAAAAGATGCGTATATAGGTTTGCTCCTTGCCCTTGAGATGATGCTGACAACCAACATGAATCTCGGTGATTATCTCAAAAGCATTGAAGATGCTTACGGTGCCTATTATCCTGAACGGGATGGGGTGGCGGTGAGCGTTAAGGGGGAGGAGTTGCTTCGACTGTTAGCGAAACTGGCAAAGTACCATGAAGGAAGCGTTATCAAGGTTGGAGATGCAGCCAGACGAATCAGTAAGGTTATAACTATAGACGGACAAAAAATGGTTTTCGAGGATGGATCCTGGCTGATGATACGCCCCTCGGGGACTGAACCCAAGGTGAGATTTTATGTTGAATCCAGGACCCCTTCCGGGACGAATGACCTGGTGTCGACGGCGAAAAACATGCTGGTTGAGATAGGTATTTTATAAGACCTGCTTGAGGTGCCGATTTTCTTTCAAGATGAAGCAAGCGGAAGGTGTTGTGGCTGTTGACCGTTGCATTTTACCATTCTGGCATTATTATCAGCATGTAACAAAAAATCACTTATTATCATTCATTTCAGGAGTACGCTATGTGGGAATATACCGATAAAGTTCAAGAGCATTTTCTGACCCCGCAAAATGTTGGGGAAATTGACAATCCGAGTGGGACAGGAGATGTCGGCTCGCTCGCCTGTGGTGACGCTTTAAAACTGACTCTCAAAATTGATACAAACGATATTATAATAGACGCTAAATTTAAGACCTTTGGGTGCGCCAGCGCAATTGCCTCGTCTTCCGTTCTCACCGAAATGGTTAAAGGCCTGAAGGTTGATGAAGCGGCCAAGATCACCAATGAAGACATCGCCCAGGCTCTCGGTGGCTTACCAAAAGAAAAAATGCACTGTTCGGTCATGGGGAGGGAGGCTCTTGAAGCGGCAATTGCCGATTATCGCGGGCTGAAATTACCGATGGCTGAGGGTGAAGTTGTCTGCGAATGCTTTGGAGTCACCGACCTTGAGATTATTAGAGCAATTAAGGAATCCAGCCTGCGGTCGATTGAAGAGATAACTAACTTTACCAAGGCAGGTGGCGGCTGTGGCAAGTGTGAGGAAAAACTGCGAAAAATTCTAATCGAAACCGTCAGCGGCAAATCAGAAATTTCCATCCCCCAAATCTTTCCACAAAAAAAGATGACATCCTTGCAGAAAATAAAAAAAATCGAGGAGGTCCTTGAGCGAGAGATCAGGCCGGGGTTAAAAAAAGACGGTGGCGATATTGAACTCATTGATGTCGATGGCGACTTTGTTATCGTTTCCTTACGTGGAGCCTGCAAGAGTTGCAGCAAATCGCAGACCACTATCAAGGAATATGTTGAAAAGAAATTGCGGGAACTGGTTTTAGCAAGTCTGATTGTCGAGGAGAATAACTAATGGCGGCTGCAAACCCTAACGTCATCTATATGGATAACAACGCCACCACGAGGGTTGCACCCGAAGTGGTTGAGGCAATGATGCCATTTTTGACTGAATCTTACGGCAATCCGTCGAGCATGCATACCTTCGGAGGCCTGGTTGGGCAGTCCATTAAAGATGCCAGATGTAATGTGGCATCTTTGTTGGGGGCGGAACCTGAGGAAATCACTTTTACCAGCTGTGGGACAGAGAGTGATTCTACAGCGATTCTGTCGGCCCTCAGAACCTTCCCGGAAAAAAGGCACATTGTCACTACCAGAGTCGAGCATCCGGCTGTAAAAAATCTATGTGAAAACCTTGAGACGGTTACCGGTCACAAATACCGGGTGACACGGTTGAAAGTCGATGCCGAAGGTATGCTGGATATGGCCGAATACGAGGCATCGCTCACTGAAGATACCGCTATTGTCAGCGTCATGTGGGCCAATAACGAGACGGGGGTCATCTTCCCAGTTGCCGAGATGGCCAAAATGGCAAAACAGAGAGGAATACTGTTTCATACAGATGCGGTTCAGGCCGTCGGTAAAATAGCCATCGATTTGAAACGTTTGGATATCGACTTTCTTTCTTTATCCGGACACAAATTGCACGCACCCAAAGGAGTTGGCGTTTTATATATCAAGAGAGGCACACTCTTTGTGCCATTTATGGAAGGTGGTCATCAGGAACACGGACGTCGCGGAGGGACTGAAAATGTGGCATCAATTGTCGGATTGGGCCGTGCTTGCGAGCTTGCCGCTGAAAAGATGGTCGATGAAAACAGTCGGGTGAAGCAGTTGCGTGACAGGCTGGAGGGGAATTTGCTCGAAATCATACCTAAATCGATGCTTAATGGCCACAAGACGGAGCGGTTGCCAAATACTGCAAATATCAGTTTTGAATATGTTGAGGGTGAAGCTATTTTGCTGCACATGAATCAGCATGGAATTTGTGCATCCTCCGGTTCTGCCTGTACCTCAGGTTCTCTTGAGCCGTCCCATGTGCTGAGAGCAATGGGGGTGCCATTCACTGCAGCCCACGGATCGATCCGTTTCTCGTTGAGTGTCTACAACACGGTTGATGAGGTCGATCTGGTTATTGCCAAAATGCCGGCAATTATTGAATCATTACGTAAACTGTCGCCTTTCTGGAAAGGATAGCCGTATGAAAATAATTGAACCTTCTTTTCATATTTTGGATGAATTGGACAGCTCTTCTGTAGCTGTGCGACTGGAGGCATGTGGTCGCGTTTGTTACAAGAGTGAAGATAAAATTACCGATGACTCTGCAATCCCATTTGTTACCAAGATAGCTGCTCATGGTCATAACTCCGTTCTGGAGATGGCTGTTTTAACATTTCGGGTAATCTGTCATCCTCAGCAGCTTCAGGCTTTGCTCAGTTGTCAGCCGAAATATCTTGTTATAGATACATTGCCGGATGGTCTGCTGATCACTGGATCAATGCGTGCCTTCAGAGAGTTTTATTTTCTTTATTCAGGAAATCAACTGGTAAATGATCTGATCCTTTGTCTCGCTGGAATAGTCCCATATTTATTTGAAAATATTTTTGATCAGCATACAATTACGGCAAGAGATACCAGTGTTAAGATAACCAAAATGAATATTTCTGAGGTTGATCAATTGCCGGAAGAACTTCGTTTGCGTCATCGTTTTGTTGGCATCAGATTTATTGTCAATCGTGCCGTCACCCACGAGTTGGTAAGACACCGCCCCTGCTCCTTTCTTCAAGAAAGTCAGCGCTATTGTCGTTACAGTGAAGATAAATTTGATAATCAAGTGACGTTTATCAGGCCGATGTTTTTTATAGAGGGTAGCAAAGAGTATCAACTCTGGAAAGAGGCCATGAAACTGGCTGAATCCGCCTATTTCAAGCTTCTGGAGACAGCCACCCCACAGGCTGCCAGGACTGTATTGCCTAATTCTTGCAAAACCGAGATCATCGTATTTTGCAACCTATTGGAATGGAAACATATATTTTCATTGAGGACAACTCCGGCAGCAGAGCCTTCTATGCGGGAAATAATGATCCCTTTGCAAAAAGTTATGCATGATAAATATTTGATATAAGGAAAAACTTCCAAAGAGATTATTTATATGGTTTATTTTGGTAAATAACGTGGATTTTTTGGCAGATTACCCTATTTCCCAGCATCCTTAACACACCCTTACATTGGTTAAAAGTTATGGCTTTAAGAAGTGACGATTTGCAACGCAAATCCTCGATGAAAAAAACTATCAAGGATCAGTCGGGTGCCGGAAAAATTAAGATCGGCGAATTGCTGAGCAAGGCCGGGTATATAACTCCGAGTCAACTGGAAACGGCCAAAAAAATTCTGCAAAAAAAAGGTGGTCGCCTCAGTAACATTTTACAACAGCTTGAATATATCGATGAGACTACGGTCATTAATTTCCTCAGTCGGCAGCATAACTATCCCGCAGTCGTTATTAAAAATGAGCCGCCATCAAAAGACGTACTTAAACTTCTACCTTACAGTGAAGCCAAAAAATATTTAGCCTTTCCTCTACGAATGGCTGGTAACACCCTGCAAATCACCATGTCGGAGCCTTCTGATTCGGAGGCGGTGGAAGAGATTCAGAATCTGGTGAATAAAGAACTCTCGGTTTGTGTCTCAACTGAGGCGGACATTGTCGAGGCCTATCAGAAGTACTACGGTATCGATGCCGAGGAAGCGAAGTCTTTTCTAGGAACGGTTGAGGAGACTTCAAATGAAATGGAGGTCACTCAGGTTGATGACTTCGGATCGATAGTTGCTGAAGCCGCCGATGATTTTGAAATTGAAGGTGATTCTGACGACGACATCGGCGAGCAGTTTGCAGCTTCTGATGCCCCGATAATCAAACTAGTGAATGGCATCCTTATTAAAGCAGTTCAGGATGGAGCTTCTGACATCCATGTCGAGCCATACGAAAAAACCATGCAGGTCAGGTATCGTAAAGATGGTTCGCTTTTTAAATCGATGAATCTTCCTCTGACAATCAAGAATGCCATGGTAGCCAGGCTGAAGATTCTCTCGGGACTCGATATTACCGAGCGACGAGTACCGCAAGACGGGCGTATCAAGATGCGCATGGGAAAAAATCGCTCAGTCGATTTCCGAGTTTCTTCGCTTCCCACTCTGTTCGGTGAGTCGGTGGTTTTACGTATTCTTGACAAAGCATCATTGAACGTTGACCTGACAAAGCTAGGTTTTGAAATTGAAACCTTCGAGATGCTCAAAAGATGCCTTAGGCGGCCGCAAGGATTGCTGCTTGTCACTGGGCCTACTGGTTCGGGGAAGACGGTTACCCTCTATTCCGCATTGAACTCGATGAACAGCGAAGATATCAAAATTCTCACTGCGGAAGATCCGGTCGAATTTAACTTCAAGGGAATTAATCAAGTCAACGTTCATAAAGAGATCGGCATGACCTTCGCTGCCGCGCTGAAGGCTTTTCTTCGTCAGGATCCTGATATAATAATGGTCGGTGAGATTCGTGATATTGATACGGCGGAAATTGCCATCAAAGCTGCTATGACAGGTCATCTCGTTTTTTCAACATTGCATACCAACGATAGTGCGGCGACCATTGGCCGTCTCGTCGATATTGGTATTCCGCCATACATGCTCGCCTCCTCGGTAACCATGGTGCTTTCACAGAGGTTAGGCCGAAAACTTTGCGGTAATTGTAAAAAAATCGTCGAATATGAACCGGCTGAACTCATCAAAATTGGTTTTCGTGAGGAGGAGGTTAAAGATTTGACTATTTATGGACCCAATGGCTGCACGGAATGCAACGGTCTTGGGTATAGAGGGCGTGTTGGTTTTTTCGAGTTGATGGAAATCACAGATGAGGTTGCAAAAGCCATAAGTGCCGAGGTTCCCGAAGATCAGCTGCGCAAAATTGCAGTGCAGGAAGGAATGACTCCCCTGCGTGATGCGGCTCTGCAGAAAGTTAGAACAGGGGTAACGAGTATTGAAGAAGCTCTTCGCCGGACAGTGGCACACAGGGAAAGCCTTCCTGCCTATCTGGTAAACCCGGATCAAGAAAACTATGAAGATGCTGACGTGATTATTAGGGAAGGGAATAAGGATATAGACTTTTTTAAGCTCATCCGCGGGGCCCTCACGGTTGTTAAGGGTGGCAAGAAAATTGCCGAACTTACTGAACCCGGAGAATATTTCGGAGAGATGGCGTCAATTACCGGAGAGCAACGTACAGCTTCGATCATTTCCCAAGGCAGGTCGACCGTAAAACGATTTCCCGGTGATAAACTGGAAGAGATTATTGACAAGTACCCCGATGTCTCGCGACATCTCTTTAAAACTATGACGAAACGTTTGCAGAAATCAAATCAGATCATCGTTAAACTGGCAGGCGGAGGTGTGCGTAGGCCACCACCCCCAGGAGGTGCTCCGCCCTCGGGGGCACCTCCTTTAGGACGTAGATAATGTGCCGAACAAGAGAGAAAATACTTCTCGAATTTTTATGACTACTGCCTGGAAAAATGGCATTCGTGTCGTTGTGTTATTGGACGGAAGACCCGGACACGAAAAACAAACCAAAGGTATAATTCAGGCGTTGCAGGCCAAATTAAAAGTTGAAATAAGGGAAATTGTTGTTGCACCGCCAACACCGCTTGACTTGATTTGGCAATTAGTTCTTCTTTTCCTGCCGGGAAAAGGGTGGTCACATCCACAAATTCACGATGCCGATCTTCTATTTGGAACAGGCAGTCGAACTCATCTCCCATTGTTACTTTTTAAAAAAAGGTATGCTATCCCAGCTGTAATCTGTATGTCACCGCCATTTTTCCTTCGTAGCCGTTTTGATCTTTGCCTCGTTCCCGAGCATGATGGAATAGCGGAACAGCCAAACATTATGCACACTAGAGGTGCTCCTAACTGCTCTCTCAATAAGAATCAGCATCAGGAGGATTGCGGTCTGATCCTGCTTGGCGGGGTAGATTTTAAAAGTCACCTTTGGGAATCGACAAAAATCGCCAGGATGGTAAGGCAGATCGTTCAGCAGGAAACCAATCAACACTGGACCATTGCTTCCTCGCCAAGGACTCCGCAGGAAACCGTTGAACTGATGCAGGTACTTGCGACCGATTTTGCCAATGCCACTTTTTTTGGTTATAAAAACACACTACCAGGGTGGATTGAGAGCCAATATGATAAAAGCCGTATGGTGTGGGTGACTTCAGATTCAATCTCGATGATCTATGAGGCTTTGACGGCCGGTTGTAAAGTGGGCATCATCCCTATGAAATGGACAAGTGAAAATAGCAAATTTAAGCAAAATGAAGATCTTCTGCTGAAAAATGGTCTCGTTATATCTTTTTCTTCTTGGGAACAGGGTAACGCCACTTGGTCTGAAAATATTGAACTTAATGAAGCGCGTCGGTGCGCTGAACGGATTCTACAGATATGGTCGAAAAACTGACTGTTGTCCAAGTTCTACCTGAACTAGATGAGGGTGGTGTTGAAGGAGAAACCCTCGATCTTGCCATTTATCTTGCTCAAAATGGATATCGCTCTGTGGTAATTTCCGGAGGCGGTCGTCTCGTGTCGCAGTTAGAAAAAAACGGTTGTACCCATGTGCTCTGGCCTCATATAGGTGAAAAAAGCCTGCGTTGTCTGCAATATGTCTCAAAACTACGAAAATATTTGCAAGAAGAGGGGGCAGATATTCTCCACCTGCGCTCCCGATTGCCAGCCTGGATCGGGTATCTTGCCTGGAATCTTTTACCTGAAAACCAAAGACCTTCTCTGATTACCACTTTCCATGGGTTTTATTCGGTAAATTCGTACTCTCGAATAATGACCAAGGGTGAAAGAGTCGTCGCGGTTTCCGAGACTATTAAACAACATATCATCGACAACTATAAGATTGATGAAGGGAAGATCAATCTTATCCATGGTGGTTTTGATGTTAGGGATTTTTCGCCGGAGGTTGTTTCTCCTGACCGTATAGGCGCGCTTCGGGAAAAGTGGCTTTCCGAACATGATGCTACACCGGTCATTGTTCTTCCTGGACGGCTCACACATTGGAAAGGCCAAGATCTGCTCATTGAAAGTCTCGCACGCATCAAAGACCGAAAATTTGTCGGATTATTGATAGGCGATACTGAAGAAAACCCTTCCTATACTAAAAAACTACTAGAGCAGATTAAATACTACGAATTGCAAGATAAAATTCTGCTTGTCGGCCATTGTACTGATATGCCGGCTGCACTGATGCTTGCTGATGTGGTCATCTCAGCCTCTTCCACTCAGCCCGAGGCCTTCGGTAAAGTGGCCATTGAGGCCATGGCGATGGGAAAACCGGTCATTGCCACGGCTCATGGTGGGAGTCTTGAAACTGTTCTTCCAGGGATAACCGGCTGGTTGGTACCGCCACTTGACCCAAGATTGATGGCTGAGGCTATTACCGAGGCTCTTGAAAATCTCAAGTATACAGGTGAACTTGGCAAACAAGGACGAAAATGGGTCAATGAACGGTTCACCGCTAAAGCAATGTGCGATAAGACCTTGGCTCTCTACCATGAAGTCAAAAGCATTCGACAAAAGGAAAAGCGGTTCGAAACCCTGACAGTTATGCAGTTGTTGCCTGAATTAAATAGTGGTGGAGTGGAACGGGGCACTGTGGAAATGGGGCGCTATCTTGTAAGGAATGGCCATAAGTCGATTGTCGCTTCTGGAGGCGGGAGGTTGGTTGAACAATTAGAGCAGGAAGGGAGTACACATTTTCAGAAAAATATAGGTTCAAAAAGCCCTGCTGCCCTTTTGCATATTTGGCCATTACGCCGATTGATAAAAAATAATCGAGTAAGTGTGCTGCACCTTCGATCGAGAATGCCTGCATGGATCGGCTATGTTGCCTGGTTAACTTTGCTGAAAAGTGAGCGGCCAATACTGGTGACGACCTTTCACGGTTTTTATTCTGTAAATGCTTACAGTGCAATCATGACAAAAGGCGAGGGGGTTATTGCCGTTTCCGAAAGCATTATGAGGCATATTTTTGAAAAATATAAGCGTAAGGACAAAGTGCGTTTGATATTTCGAGGCGTCGATGCCGAGTCGTTCGACCCGGCGTTGGTAGAAAAAGAGCGGGTTGAGGCGCTAAGAAACGCTTGGGGGATTGACAAAACCAAGCCGGTGTTGATGCTGCCCGGAAGACTTACCAGACTGAAAGGGCAGGAGTTCTTCTTGCGAAGTCTGCTCCATGTTAGAAATACCGACTACCAGGCGGTGCTCGTCGGCGACATCAAGGATAATCCCGGATACACTGATGAACTTAATCAATATATTGAAAAAAATAACCTGGTGGGAAGAGTGCGACTGGTTGGACATTGCAATGATATGCCTGCGGCATTTATCTTGGCGGATATAGTGTTGTCGACATCTTCCCTTGAGCCTGAAGCTTTTGGACGGACAACTGTTGAAGCGATGGCCATGGGTAGACCGGTCATTGCTACGGCACATGGAGGGAGTCTGGAAACTGTGGTGGAGGGCGAAAACGGATGGTTGGTGCAACCTACCGACCCCAAGGCATTAGCAACGGCTATTGATGAAGCTTTGTCCATGGATCAAGAACAATTGCGAAAATTAGGCGAGAATGGCCGGTGCCGAGTTTCGGACAACTTTACTGCGAAGGCAATGTGCGAGCAGACCTTGTCATTTTATTATGACCTGATAGGTAAGAAAAGAGCCCTCTCTACAGGCAAATGGTCATCCTCTCAAAGCGGTAGAAAGTAGTGTGTTGACAGGGCGGCGGGCTCATTCCTCGCCAAAATGTCGTTCAAGGAATGTGCATTCACTGGGAGAGAGATCGAATTTCACTGCCACTTCCTGGAGCAACTGAAGGCGTTTTTTTTCAGGTTTGCTGAGTAGGAGCTCCGACAATTCTCGAATGGCCTTTTTCATTTTATCTCCCGGCGGATGGATGGTACTCTCTGGCATGATAGTCTCCCTTGATCTGTTTATCATGGTTTAATTGTTGGTCGGTGCTAAAACAACCCCCGCCAGAGGCGGTATAGTTATTCTTGTATAATGCTGCGCCTGAGCATAGGGCTCGGAAATTGGCTTATAGCTCTTTTTATCACTACGTTCCGAGCCGCCGTACTTAGCATAATCTGAACAGAAAATCTCCTCATAGCTACAATTGTCAGGTAAACCGATTTTATAGTCGGAAAATACCTGAGGGGTGTAATTAAAAACAATCACCAGCTGATCTCGGCGGTTTTTCCCGAATCTGGCAAAGGAGATTATGGAGTTATTTCTGTCTTCGAGATCCAGCCAGGAAAAACCTGCTCCGCTGAAATCTTGCTCCCACAATGCCCGGTGAGAAGTGTATATTTTGTTGAGATCACCTACGAATGTCTGCAATTTTCGGTGGTATCCATCTTCTTCCAACAAGTGCCAGTCTAAGCTCTTCTTGCAGTACCATTCCGACCATTGTCCAAATTCTCCACCCATAAAAAGGAGCTTCTTGCCAGGATGCATCCACATGGTCAACAGCAGTAAACGGAGGTTGGCAAATTTCTGCCAGTGATCCCCGGGCATCTTCTCGATCAATGCTTTTTTGCCGTGAACAACCTCGTCGTGGGAAAGCGGGAGGACGAAGTTCTCGGAAAAGGCGTACATTATCGAGAATGTAAGGCTGTTGTGGTGATATTTACGAAAAAATGGATCTTTGGAAAAATATTTCAGGATGTCGTTCATCCAGCCCATATTCCATTTAAATCCAAAGCCAAGGCCGCCATGGTTTGTCGGTTTGGAAACACCATAGAAACTGGTTGATTCTTCGGCGATCAAAAGAGTGTTGGGAAACAGTTCATAGACGATGGCATTGAGGTGACGCAGGAATTCGATGGCCTCAAGGTTTTCTCTGCCACCATAACAATTAGGCAGCCATTCCCCATCTTTTCTTGAGTAATCAAGATAGATCATTGAGGCCACGGCATCGACCCGGAGTCCGTCAACATGGTATTTGTCAAGCCAGAACAGAGCGTTGGCAATAAGATAATTGCTCACCTCATTGCGGCCGTAGTTGTAAATATATGTCCCCCATTCAGGATGCGAGCCGCGCCGGTGATCTTCATGTTCATATAATGATGATCCATCAAATTTGCCTAGGCTGTGTGCATCCTTAGGAAAGTGGGCCGGGACCCAGTCGAGAATGACCGCCAATTCGTTCTGATGACAGGTATCAACAAAGAACATAAAGTCTTCCGGCGTACCGTATCTGCTGGTAATGGAGTAGGGCGCGGTAACCTGGTATCCCCACGATTCATCCAAAGGATGTTCCATGATCGGCATCAATTCTATATGGGTGAAGCCCATCTGTTTCGCATAGGGAATAAGAGTGCCGGCAAGCTCCCTGAAAGTCAGAAATCGCTCTGGATTGGCAGGGTCTCTCTGCCAGGAACCGGGATGAACCTCGTAGGTTGACATGGGTTGGTCATAGGGCGCAGTTGACCTTCTTGCCTCTTGCCACTGGCTATCATTCCAGGTGTAGGTGTCGATTGACCTGACAACTGATCCCGATTTTGGCCGAAGTTCTCCGTAAAACTGAAAGGGATCTGATTTTTCCAGGATGTCGCCGTTTTGCGTTTTTATATGGAATTTATAGATTTCCCCCTGTTGCAGATGGGGGAGGAAAAGTTCCCATATCCCTGATGCTCCGAGAGAACGCATGGGATGGACCCGCCCGTCCCAGCCGTTAAAATTTCCAATAATTGAAACTGCACGGGCACTTGGTGCCCAGGTTCGAAAAACAGTTCCGGTAATATTATGGCATATTGCTGAATGGGCACCCAAATGGTCATACAGTTTGTAATTTCTCCCGGCGTTAAAGAGAAAACGGTCCTGTTCGCCAAGGAGTACCGGGAAGCGATAGGGGTCATTGGCTGTGATCACCACGCCGCTGTGAAAATGTATTTCATAACGATAGGTGTAAGGATCAAGGAGGGGGTCGGCCAAATCATCAATAGTGAGAACCGATTCGAACAATCCTTCCTCAGAGCTTTTTCTCATGGAGTCAGATATGCCGGGGAGTAATAATCTTACTTTCCGAGCATGCGGTTGAAATGTCCGGATCGTTACCTGTCCGACCTCAGGAACGTTAAAATGGCTGCCAAGGAAACGGAAGGGATCATGATGATCGCAGTTTAATATTCTTTCAAAATCGCTCTTCATTGTTATCTCCAAGGACATCGGCTTTGGGTATAAATGTTTATGTATTGCGACAATTATTTAGCATAGTATGACATACAGACGGATTTGTCATGACCAATCTCTTTTCTTTCCCGGTAACAGTCGGACGAGAAGATGGCGAGCACCTTGACGGGGCGGACAGGAGTCTGATAGAATCTTATGTAAGAAATAGTTTTATGGGTCAAGAGATCAGGAGTGGAGTAGAATCTTTCTCTTTTTGTGCTTTTGAAACAGACAATATTTAGAAGAAGGATGGGCTATGAACGAACAATCATCTTCCGGTGCTAATTCCCTGACTGGCACATTTTTGGTTTCGACACCGCAGATGCCGGACCCACGATTTGAGGAACATGTGATTTATATTTGTGCCCATAACGATGAGGGAGCTATGGGTGTGGCTATAAACCAACCAAATCGGGTTTTTTCTCTAGCTGAAATTTTTCGTGGTGCCAATCTGCCTATTCCTGTGGATGAGTTGCCTCCTGTATATATCGGCGGGCCGGTTGAACTGGAGTCGGCCTTCATTCTCTATCTTTCCGACTATGTTGCTGAACATCGGCTGGATATTAGCGATACGGTGTCGCTTACTCGAGAGACCAGAGTGCTTGAAGATATTGCCTTAGGGCGTGGTCCGAAGAACTATCTTTTCATACTTGGTTATACTGGATGGGGTCCCGGACAGCTGGAACGTGAATTGATGGAAAATGGGTGGTTGAGTGTTCCTGCCAACGATGAGATCATCTTCAACAGTCCTGATGAATTCAAGTGGAAAGCGGCAGCAATGCATTATGGCATTGATATCTCCACCTATGAAGATGTTATCGGCAATGCTTGATTGAGACCACTTTTTAATGCAATTCATCCCGGTGCAGGGTATGGTTCCCGCTCTCACGTAAACAGCTATGCTGTTATCCCACGCGAATTATTCGCAGTTCTTTTTAGAACACGAGGTTTATTTGATGTCGTTAGTTTCACAGATTTTTTCCTGCCAACGTTGCGGAGTTTGCTGTCAGGGCGATACCACAATATCTTTAAATGAAGGTGACAGGCAACGCATGGCGCGTGCCCTTGTTATGCCGGAATCGGAAGCTTGCAAAAAGTTCTGGCGAACCACCGGCAGCACGGTGCAAATGAAGACGGTTGAAAGTCACTGTATTTTTTATGAACAAGGCTGTAAGGTTCATGAAGCCAGGCCCTGGCGATGCGCACAATGGCCGTTGCATCCGGCCATTCTTACCGATGAGAACAATTTTTTAACAATTGCCAACTCCTGTCCTGGTATTAATAAAAACATTTCTTATCGGCAATTCTGTGAAATCTTACAAGAAATATTGAAAAAAGTCAATTTTTCCTGCTGAGTTCGGCCGCTAACCCGCAATGAAACATGAACTGCTGTTCCTAGGAAAAATTAAAGAAAAATTTATCGCTGATGGTGTTGAGGAATATGCATCGAGGTTGCGCCACTATACATCTTTGTCGATAACTCTGATAAAAGAAAAGGGTAAGATGCGGGGACAATTGTCGGCTATAGATTTAGAGGGTGCACTGTTGTTGCAGGCTGTCCCACCTGGCTCGATGGTGGTCGTTCTCGATTCCAGGGGAAAGCAGTTTTCCTCCGAGGCGCTTTCTCGACAAATTGATGAGTGGGAGATGAAGGGGATCAAGCAGGTGTGTTATCTTGTCGGTGGTCCTGAGGGTCATTCGTCAAACGTTGTACAAGCTGCTGATTTGCTTCTCTCTCTTTCTCTGATGACTTTCACCCATGATATGACTCGGATGCTGCTGGTAGAGCAGCTATACCGGGCATACACCATTAAGGCCGGCGAAAAATATCACAAATGATCTATGGTGTTGGGTTGTTGAAAGTCATATAAACATCGAACCGGCTGTTTTTTGTGGCAATAGTATGTGAAGGGATGCGCTCGGTGAGTAATGGCGCTTGGATGGGACGTTTGACCACTACCCGGTTTTCTGCCCGTTTTAAGGCAACTTCAAGCAATAAACCACTGTCCTGGTCGTCACCTACAAGGGTTCTTGTTGTCCGCATTGATTGCCGATTAAGTGCAGAATCATGCCGATGCGGGTACATCGGGTCGAGATAAACGGTGGCGTAAACTTCCTGACACTGTTGCAGATAGGTTCGGCTGTCGGCGACCACTAGTCGCAATCTTTGCTTGATAATAACAGCCGTCTTTTCATCCAACAAAGCTCGTTGCAATCCGTCTTCAAGAAGAACTGAGATGATCGGTGATCTTTCACATACCGTGACTTGACACCCAAGGCTTGCCAGAACAAAGGCATCACTTCCAAGTCCACCAGTGCCGTCCAGTATGTTTGGCCGAATTCCGGGTTTAATGCCAACCGCTCGGGCGACCGGTTGTTTGATAGTACAATTTTTTGCTAATCTGTAACCATTCTTACCGTGCACAAAATCTATAAACAGGAGGTTCTGCGGACTTTTTGAACCGGGCAATAGTTGTATAAGCTTCAAGCCTTCCGGGGTATATGCAAGGACTAAATCAGAAAAACATTGAGATACATGATCAACCAAGGGGAGCTCAAGTTTCTTCGCCAGATCAGCCGCTTTTTGTAGAATTATTGCTGAATGTATTGTACATGAAACGGATATCGATAGGGGAGGTTTCATAACCATTCCTTCCGTTATATTGAAGATTTATCATTCGGGTAGAGCAGCACGGTACCCGACTCATCCTGAAATGACCAGTACCTTTTATATGTCAATACAAAAACCTGAAGTTATAGCAATTATTCCTGCACGGTATGAATCCAACCGGTTTCGAGGCAAGCCATTGGCGCCAATTGCCGGAAAACCGATGATTCAGCATGTGGTGGAAAGAGCTCGAGCAGTGGCAATACTCTCCCGGGTTGTTGTCGCAACTGATGATGAACGTATTGCCCGGTGTGTCGAAGGTTTTGGCGGTGAATATGTTATGACCAGGAGCAATCATGTTTCCGGTTCCGACCGTCTCGCCGAGGCCGCCGAAATTCTTAAGATATCCGAGGATGATGTGGTGGTGAACATTCAGGGAGATCAGCCGCTTTTTCCGGCCGAGGTGGTACAACAAGTTGCCCAACCCCTGCTTGATGATCCAACCCTACCGATGGCCACTCTTATTTACAAAATCATCCGTCCTGAAGAAATAAATGATCCCAACCATGTAAAAACGGTGTTCGATCGTAATTTTCATGCGCTGTACTTTTCACGTTCTCCCATTCCATTTCAACGTAATCCAAACGAGAAAGTCAAGCCGACATATTACAAACATCTTGGTTTTTATGCATATCGCAAAAGCTTCCTTTTATCTTTTGTGGCGCTGCCGGAAGGTGAGTGGGAGCGATTCGAAAAACTTGAGCAATTACGTGTCTTGGAATACGGCTACAAAATTAAATTGGTTATTACCCAGCATGATTCCATAGAAGTCGATACTCCAGAGGAACTCCTGCGGGTCGAGGAACATCTATTAAGAATCTCATCAACTCGTGTTAAAACACCGCCTATATTTACTAGCGGCGCCTAATTATTTGACTTGACAGGAAAATACAGGCACCAGTGCCTTGGAAGTTCGCTTTTTGTTTTTCTAAACAAATTTTGTGAGGGTACTTATCCCGCTTACCGGGGGTAACGACAACACATTCATAATTCAAAATTTGTGTGAGGACAAGGTTGATATTTGAGAAAATTAGGGAAATCCAACGGGTTCAGCTTTCACCGCTGGATCTCTTGCCGCAACTTGATTTACGTGAAAAACTTGTTGATCTTGTGCTCCGCGGTGTTCCCGAAAATGTGCATATGAGCGCTAAGAAACATCTTGTCGCATTACGCAAGGAATTGCTTGAGACGAGTGTCGAAGAAGCTCAAGTAGTTGTTTTCGGTGGGGGCACAGGCCTGTCGAATATAGTTGGTGGTGATTCGCGAAGGGAGAACTGGATAAAGAAACCATTCGTCGGATTAAAAGAAATTTTCCCACAAACACGGTCGATTGTCTGTGTCACCGATAACGGTGGCTCCACCGGAGAACTGCTCAAAGACCTGCCGCTCCTAGCCATTGGCGACATGCGACATGTCCTGCTGTCGTCCATTGAAAGCAGTAACCTGCAAAAAAGATATACCATTGACAGCTTCCAGGCCGGCAATATAGCCACGATCCTTGCTGAAATATTCAACCTCCGTTTTACACAGCCTTTTACCAAGGGAACTCTGCAGTTCAAAACTATTGCCGATCGAATAAGTAAACTGCCAACATCCTTGGCGCAGTATCTGAAGTATCTTCTTGAATATCTCTTTTCCGACCGGCGTTTGATTGAAACACTGAAACGACCGCAATGTCTCGGCAATTTGCTACTTACTGCCGCCGTTTACCGTGAAATTGATCAAAACATCTTAAATGAACAGATAGCTAAGAAACAGGAGTTGATGCATGTGGCAATTTTTAAAGGCATCAACGCTCTGGCTAGGGTAATTGGTGCCTGTGAAAGGGCGGTTCTTCCTTGTACCTCCACGCCTGCGCAATTGAGGGTGCTGTACACCAATGGTGTGGAGATAGTTGGTGAGCATAAACTGAGTGAGGCACGCAGGGGATTCCCGGTTGATAGTGTTCATGTGGATTATTGCGACACCATTAGAATATATGACGAGGTTTTGGCGGATATTGAAAATGCAGATATATTGATCCTGGCACCGGGCAGTTTGTATTCATCTATCATTCCGGTTTTTAAGGTTCCTGGCCTAGCCGACGCTGTTCGAAACAACCAGAAAGCATTGAAAGTGTTGGTGTCGAATCTCTGGGTCCAGGCGGGAGAAACTGATTTGAGTATTGCCGATCCGGAAAGGAAGTTTCACGTATCAGACATGATCCGCGCCTATGAAAAAAATATTCCGGGAGGCACCAGAGGGCTCTTTAACGAAGTGCTCTGTATATCTCTCAATGATATTCCAGCATCGGTTCTGCAAAGCTATGCTGTTGAGGGTAAGATACCGATTTTCGTAGATCGAGAAGAGCTATTTCGTGAGCATTATATTCCCATTGAATGCGGGGTATATTCAAAGGAAGCCTTGGTGGAAACTGGTGTAATTCAACACGATCCGGACATTCTTGCTCTGGCAATTAAAGGGTTGTATAACGGTCGCAGCTGTTTTCTTTCTCGTCCAGAGACAAACACCGGAGAAAAAAAGGTCTTGTCGACACGATATGAGCCTCCAGGTGGAGTAAATATTCTGCCATGCCAAAAGTTTTTTGGTATAAATGAAAAACTAAAAATGGTGCAGATTCATTGTGTCGGGGAGGATCTCAAGATTGATGCTCAGCAATTAAAGACAGATATTTGTGACATCCTCTGGAATCATCCGGTTATTCCACTTCACCATCTCAATTATTTCGATAAGATCTACTGCATCGACCAGCAACACTGGAACAGGGATCAGCAGTGGGACAATGTTTTTTCTTTTTTTGACCCGGAAGACAGATCCATCAAAATAAGAGGAGATCAGGTCAGAGTCAGGCAAAAGCTCGAGATCGCTTTAATGATAGCCTTGGGGGAATCGCTTCTTGGTGATTATGCTGAAAAGAAGGTGATGAATGAAGTAGAAATTGATCATCTGTCTCTTGGCCGGGTGTATCACCTTTTTCTGAAGGATAAAGACCGGCGCAGGTGTTTTTTGACCCACCAACAATTAACGTCATTCCTGAAACTTGCCCGGATGTGCGGCACGGGAGATGAAAATCATTACACTCGTCTGGTCAACAAAGGAGAAGGTTTCACTCCTCCAGGGCTTTTGATTGGGCTCATGTATGCATGGTACATAGACAACCGTTTGGCGAGTCATATTGAGTATAAAATGTCGGTATTGAAGGTTAATCAGACGGATCTTATTCCGGAACAGCTGAAAATGGCCAGTAGAAGGCGAAAGATGGTCGTTTTTTTCAAGGATGTAATTTTTAGGAGCCGTTAATAACTGCTTACCATTATTGAACATTTATTTTGTGGTTACTTGTGCTGTTATGCAGATTACCTAGGCCTATCTTAATTGTATCTCAAAGGATTAGACAATAATCACCGATTACGAATTGTGATTGGACGATAAAAGGAAGGGAGTATGAAAGTTCTCATAATCGATGATGACTATCGAATCCGCGAACTCATTCGTATGTGGTTGGAAAGGGAAGGCTTTGAAGTATTTGAAGCGGAAAATGGCAAAAATGGTGTCAAAGCTCATCGTTCTTCTCCCGTTCAACTGGTAATCTGTGATCTCATTATGCCGGTTCAGGAGGGAATTGAGACAATCACTCAATTCAGAGAAGAATTTCCGGAGGTCGGCCTGATAGCCATTTCCGGAGGCGGCAAAATTGGTGCGGATTCTTATTTGGCGGTGGCTGAGTTGCTAGGCGCCAGGAAGATATTCACCAAGCCACTTGATATGCCAGCCCTGATAAAGGCAATCAAGGAATGGCGACTGCCGGGAAGTTCGGATTGACTCAGGCTATTTCCCAGGGATTGCAAAATGGATATAAAAACCCTTGTAGTTGATAATAATCCAGTCCTCCTTAAAGCAGTTTCGACCATACTCTCTCAAGAAGGCTGTATGGTGAAAACTGCCGGGACTGGTCTTGAAGCACTTGAAATACTTGAAGAATATGATCCAGAAATTGTTTTTACTGATCTGATTATGCCATTAGTCAGCGGTGAGCAGCTTTGTCGGATTTTGCGAAATAATAAAAAACATCGTAATATCTTCATTGTCGTTCTATCAGCAATTATTCTCGAAGATCAAAAAAAAATCCTCCAGGATATCAACTGCGATTTGTTCATAGCTAAGGGCAACCTCAAAGAAATCCGGCAACACATTCGTGGTGCATTGCACACCTTTGATCAAAGAAAGAAAATTGCACTTTCCGAACAAAATAAAAAAGATACTCGAATTCCTTTCGGGCTCAAATCGTCTGAAGTGACGAGTGAACTCCTTTCGGAAAAGAGGCATCTGAACATGATCTTTGCCAACCTCGATGAAGGTATTCTTGAACTGAGCAATAATGGAAAAATTGTTGCCGCCAACCCGGCGGCTCTTGATATTCTTTGCAATCGTGAAGAATCGCTGATCGGTTTAAATTTTGCTGAAGCAATTGATTGGGGGCACTTGCGTGTCCCTATCATGCAATGGGCCGAGAATCAGCTCATACACCGAGGAATGGGTGCATATGAGATTTTAGAGGAATCACCCATTCAGTTTAAAGGCCGTGTGATTATAGGAACACTTATGGCTGTTGCTGAAGCCGACGATGTGTTCGGCCTCTGTATCCTTCGTGATATAACTCGTCAATATCAGGCAGAAAAGCATAACAAAGAACTTGACAATGCCATAAAGCTTGTCAAAAAAATGGATGCGTTGAGCTGTATGGCAGGAGGTGTCGCCCACGATTTTAATAACTTGCTGACGGTCATATGTGGCAATCTTGACATTATTAGCCATTATGGGAAAAACCAAAGCAGTGTCGATCGTGTCAAACTTATCGAACAGGCGAGAAAAGCAGCACTTGTCGCCGTCGACCTGACCAGACAGATTTCCTGCTTTTCCAACCTCGGTATCGTCAGCCGAGAAGCTGTAGGTATTGGCCGACTTGTTCGCACTGCAGTGGACATTTTTTTCGAAAATGAACCGGCTGACTACATTTTTTTTGCTGGAAGTGATGATTGTCAAGTGCATGTTGATCCTGAAGAAATAAGCCAGGCAATCGCTAATGTCCTTAAAAATGGATGTGAGGCCGCTGCTGGTGGCAGAATCGAGATACGCATTGGTAAAAGCACATTTGATACCCCTCGGTTGATGTCTGGGCAATATGTCTCGGCAGGAACTTATGCTAAGGTCGAAATCCGCGATTTTGGTAAGGGGATAGAGCGTGAGCAGCTCCTCCGAATTTTTGATCCCTATTACTCTACCAAAGAACGGGGAGCTGTCAAAGGCATGGGCCTTGGTCTGACAGTGGTGTATGCGACTCTGCGCAATCATGGCGGACATGTCGTAGTTCATTCCGAACCAGGGGAGGGAACAACCGTTGTGTTGTATTTGCCGATTATGCAGGATGGCAAAGAAGACCGTATTTCAGAAAAAACCGAGGTCGTCAGAGACCGATATGTGTTGTTGATTGAACCCGATGACCAAATGAGGGAGATCGGCAGAATAATGCTGGAGCATTTGGGGCATTTGGTTATCAAGGCTGCAAAACGCGCCGAAGCCACCAGAGAGATGAAACGATTTGTCAACGATCCGCTTTTGACCAGGCCGCTCATTATTCTTAGTCTGTCTGATATCAACGGTGAATCCGCTGTTGAGACCTGTCGTATATTGCATGAGATGGACAGCAATCTGCAGATTATCGCCATGAGCGGCACCATCCTTGATCCGGTGATGGAAGAATGCTGGAAATACGGCTTCGCCACCACGCTGCCCATGCCCTATTCCATGGATAGTTTGAAACATGTTGTCGGTATGGTTCTCAACACTTGATAATCGCTATCTTCTTATAAGCAACCAGTCCAATGCCAGGTTGGTTCCGGTTGCGGAGAATCAACGAAGATATACAGGGAAAAACGGCGAAAGGTAACTCTATTCATTGAACCCTTACCACTTCGCCAAGGTTGACTTCCATTGCTCCTCAAGTTTTTTTTCAGAAATTGGCTGACGAGTTTTTATCTCCGGCGAAAACAAGGCAATCCTGTATTCGTTGACCATAGCTTTATAGGTTTCAGCGAGTTTGAGAGCCTCTTGAGAAAATTCATCTTTTTTTGCCGCAAGTTGAACCAGATTGTGGAGATGCCTGGTAAGTGGTGCTGCCTTCTGGGTGTCTTTTGTCGGATTGACGTAAAATCTTTCAATTCGGATGAGCAGGCATTGCAACTGCCTGTCAAGGTCGGAAAAAGACACAGAGTGGCGCTGCATAAGCAGATCTTTCGGAAAAATATCGTTAAGATGGGCATTAAATTCAGTTTCTTTCTCAGGAAGGTATAAGTGATTCTTGTTTTCAAGCTTAAAAATTTTTCTTAGGGTTTCAAATACTGTTCGCCGTTTGCGCAAAAGGCTCAAAAATTCTTCGCACATTTTCTTTCCTGAAGCGTACAGACCTCTCTGTCTGACATCGGCCACCTTGGCAATGAATTCCTTTTCTTCTACAATCCCTGTGGGCAGCGGCCCAAAAATATGATGAAGGAGAAAAAAAAGCAGTGCTTCAACAGCCTCCCTGTGAGTCATGTCAAAGTCAAACAGATAGACAGCCGATGGTCCTGAAAAGGAGGCAGTGCACATTTTTTTTAAGGCCTTGAACTGGTCGGCGAATTGCAATCTATAGAGAAAGAGGGTTCCGGACCAATTCTTTTGTTCTGCCAACCGTATATTTTTTTCAAAACCGATGGTGACACAGCCTTTATCTTGTTGCGGGACGAGAACCGGGTAGAGAAACCCTGAGATCTCCCCTTGTCGCGTAAAGGTTGGGATGGCCGGAGGGAGGCCAAGAAAATTCCAACTGCTATGTTCTGTTCCCAGCCATTTACAGACCATTGCCTCGCCATCTTTTTGCAGTGTTGGCTCTTGTGGTTCCCGTTCAAGGTCTGATCCGGACTCCAATAGATCCCTAAGGTTACGGCCGGCGCATATCTCCATGCCATCATCACCGAATAGAACAAACCTCGGCTGCAGGTGTAGGGGTAATTCTTTCGACCAATCAGTGCGTTGCACTAATACCTTGAAGCGTTTCATGATTGCTGCTTCCAGGGCGGCATAAAGAGAGCCGGTGCCTTGGGACATGTCGTCCAGCAGCCAGTTTACGGTATCGGTTATTGGCACCAGTTTTTTACGAAGAGATTTCGGCAGGGCTTTTAACAAAACAGTCAGCTTTTCCTGCAATAAACCGGGAACTAGCCAGTCAAAGATGGTGGGGGAGACCGAGACTGCAAAATCGACGGGAATTCGGAAGGTGACCCCATCGTGATCGGAGCCTGGTTCGAAATGATATTCGAGCCTAATCTCTACGGCACCAACGTTTATTTTCGGCGGATAATCGATGAGTTCGAGGTCGTCTGGTCTTCTTTTTAGAACATCTTCGTCGCTCATCATGAGCAAAATCATGTTCTTTTTCACGCTAAGAAAACGGTTCAAGGTTCTCTGATCATAGACATCGGCAGGAATTTTTTCGGCATAAAATCGATAAAACGATAAGTCATCTGCGACGATAGTCCGGACCCGCAGTTTCTCTTCCACTTCCTGCCACTTGGCAAGAAGACGCAGGTTGTGCTGGAGAAAGGGATACGTTCCATTCATTTCACCTTGGACAAGCGCCGATTGGATAAAGATATCTCGGGATTCTGCGATATTTTTTTTATTTCTTTTGCCAAAATTTACCTTATATCCAGAACTGATTATCAAGCCAAAAAGCGTTACCGTCTCATCGGCGACAACCTGACCGGTTTTTTTCTGCCAGTGCGGGTTGGTCCAGGAATATTTGCACAGATGGCCGGCTATGGACTCTATCCACTCCGTCTCTATAGTCGCAACGGTCAGGGCATACAGCCTTGTTGTCTCGATAAACGATGCGGCAACGAGCCACTGTCCTCCCTTCATGAATTGGTGCGAACCGGGAAAAATCATCAGTTCACGGTTATGGGCACCTTGATACAACTTACCTAGTTTTTTCCGTGCAAGGTTGCGTAAAAAACCAGCGAGCAGGGCTTTATGAACCTGCTCATAGGTGGCGTTGACACTATTATCTGCAAATCCTTCACTGCGGCCAAGAATTCGCTCCAGCTGATCATGAAGATCAATCCATTCCCGCATTCGCTGATAGGAAAGAAAATTGCCCTTGCAATATTTTTTCAATCGTGACCAGGTCTTCACTTTGTCCTGCACATCGTGGAACGAATTCCAGATATTCAGCAAGGTCATGAAGTCGGATTGGGGATGCAGAAATGCCTTGTGGACCTCATCCGCCTCTTTTTCATGATCAACTGGGCGGATGCGTGGATCCTGGATGGCCAGTACGGCGGCAATGATTTTTATTTCTTTTAGACAATTGTTTTCCTTTGCCTCGATGATAATGCGAGAAATACACGGATCAATAGGTAGATCTGCCATTATCCGCCCTCTCTCGGTAAGTTGCATTCTGTCGTTTATCGCCCCGAGTTCGGCGAGCAGCTGATATCCTTCTTTGATGGCGCTTTTGTGGGGTGGGTCAAGAAATGGAAAATTTTCTGGCCGGCCAAGGTCCAGAGAGATCATCTGGAGAATGACTTCGGCAAGGTTTGACCGAAGCAACTCCGGCAGGGTGAATTCCGCTCGGTCTTCATAATCCTCTTCCGAGTAAAGACGTATACAAACCCCAGGACCGATACGGCCGCACCGGCCTTTTCGCTGGTCACAACCGGCCCTGGAAATTCTAGCTATCGGCAGGCTAGTGGTCTTTGCCCGAACATTGTAATGGGAAATCCGCGCCAATCCGCTGTCAACGACATAGCGGATGCCGGGAACGGTTATCGAGGTCTCGGCAACATTGGTTGCAAGGACAATCTTAACCTGATTATATCTCTGGAAGATCTTCCGTTGGTCAACTGCCGGCAACCGACCAAAAAGTGGCAAGACTATGGCGCCAAGGATTTTTTTTTCCAGGACTAGGCAAGCCTCGCGAATGTCTTTTTCGGTCGGCAGGAAAACGAGAATATCTCCCTTCGGTTCATTAGTGTACAACTCGGATACGATGTGCAGGCAATGATCGAGCTCCTCGTCCCGTTCTCCGGATGCATCATCTTCAGGAGGGCAGTAACGCACAACCACAGGATATGAACGACCGGCGACAGTAAGAATCGGGGCATTGTCAAAATGGTTGGCAAAGGCCTGGGTGTCGATGGTCGCCGAAGTGATAATAACCTTCAGATCAGGGCGACGGGGCAAGAGTTGTTTTATGTATCCGAGAAGAAAATCAATATTGAGACTTCGCTCATGGGCCTCATCAATGATCAGGATTCCGTATTTGGAGAGGTGCCGGTCCTTGCGGGTTTCGGCAAGGAGCACGCCATCGGTCATGAATTTGATTCTGGTGGACGGTGTTGTGGCATCGTGAAAACGGATTTTATAGCCAACCAGATGGGCGAGTGGTCCCAATTCTTCGGCAACTCTGGCGGAAACGGTAGAAGCGGCAATGCGCCGCGGCTGTGTGCAACCGATAAGCAGTTTGCTGTCAGGAAAAGTTTCAAGGCCCATTTTAGCCAGCTGGGTAGTTTTTCCTGATCCTGTCTCTCCAGCTACGATAATCACCTGGTGTGTTCTTAGGGCTGCGATAATGGCATCTTTGTGAGCGTTTATCGGCAGAGTGTCGGGATAAAAAATGTTCATGAAAAAAATAGCTGTCTAAAGTATGGTAGCTGATATCGAATAATTAATTGCCCAGATACATACCATACCAACTGGCTTCCTGTTATTAAAAAAGAGGTTTTCATGAAAGTACGAAAAGCTGTTATTCCCGTTGCCGGTTTAGGTACCAGATTTTTGCCGGCGACCAAATCGATTCCCAAGGAATTGCTGACCATCGTCGATCGGCCTACCATTCAGTATATTGTCGAAGAAGTTGTGGCATCAGGGATAGATCAGATAATTTTTGTCACCAGCGAAGGCAAATCGGCAATCGAAAACCACTTCGATTATAATTTTCATCTTGATGCGGTGTTAAAGGAAAAAAATAAGGTTATTCTCGGGGAAGAACTCAACAATATCTCCAACCTCATCGATATTGTTTCGGTCAGACAGAAAAAACCCCTTGGCCTGGGTCATGCCATCTGGACTGCACGGCATGTGGTCGGTGACGAGCCATTCATGGTCCTTCTCGGTGATGATCTGGTATTGAGCAAAGTCCCCTGTGCCAAACAGATGCTTGATCTCTTTGAGGAGGTGGGGGAGTCTATCGTTGCAATTCAGCGGGTACCGCTGAGCGAAACCTTCCAATACGGCATTGTAGAGGGCGAAAAAGATATTCACGATCATACCTTCAAGGTATCGCGCATGGTTGAAAAGCCAGCACCTGGTACAAGCGATTCTGATATGGCGATTATCGGCAGATACATTCTCATGCCGGAGATATTTACCATTCTCGACACCACCACTCCTGGTCACGGCGGCGAAATTCAACTCACCGACGCACTCCTCGCCCTTACCAAAAAACGGGCCATGTATGCCTATGAGTTTCAAGGTACACGCTTTGATGCCGGCGATAAAATGGGCTATCTCAAAGCAATCATCGCCTATGGTTTAAGGCACCCCGGACTTGGCAAACAGTTACTTGAACACTTGAAGGAGATTGTAGCAGGTCAATGACATATCTGGAGGTTGCGGTCACCGTCCCCATTGAGAATACCTTAACTTACAGCGTATCATCGCAACAGGAGGATGGCGAAGCGGGTCTTGACCGGCAAAACCTTATTGGACGCAGGGTTCTTGTACCACTTGGGAACCGGAAAATAACCGGTTATGTTGTCGGCCTACAGCCCACCCCCCTGGAAACCGAGTATAAGATAAAAGAGATACTCGAGTTTCTTGGGGACTCTCCGATCTTTCACGAGAACCTCGTTCCGTTTTTTCGATGGGTCGCAAATTATTACCATTACCCTCTTGGGTTAGTACTAAAAACCGCATTGCCTAGTGGGCTCACCACTAAAAGTCAGAAAATACTGGTTTTAAAAACGGATAAGGCCTCTCTGGTCGACTTCTTTCCCGATACGATCCCAGCTTGGATTGCGCAAATTGTCGCTCAGGGCGAGCTTAGCCCGCGGGAAACCACGAAGATTATGGCCGACAAGAGCAGTAAAAAACTGGTTGGCAAGCTGCTTAAATCACATATTATTTCCCTTGGTGTTTCACTTTCAAAGGATACTGTCAGGGAAAAATATGAAACCTGTTACGCCTTTGCTCAAGACCATTTGTTACCTTCTGTAGATATTGATACCAGCCCTGAAAAGATTAAAAACTATCGACAAACAATCAATGACCAAAACGAGATAGAGCTAAGCCTTTCCGAGACTAGGGCTTTGTACGCTCTGCATAGCCTCAGCCAGGAATACAATGGCAAGGCTGTGGCCCTCAGGGAAATCCGAACATGTTATAGCGGTGCGTCAAAGGCACTGGCAAATTTGCTTGCAAAAGGGATGGTTGTCGAAACCCATGAAAGGGTTTTTCGTTCACCCTTCGGTGAACAGTTGCGCTATTATCCGCGACCTGAACAGCTTTCTAGAGAGCAAAACGACGTCTTAGATAAAATTCTGCCTACCATACAAAAACGTATCTTCGCTCCTTTTCTTCTGCACGGAATAACCGGTTGCGGTAAGACCGAGGTATATCTCCAGGCGGCTGAAAAAACCTTGGCAGAAGATCGGGATGTGCTGATTTTGGTGCCGGAAATTGCCCTGGCAACTCAACTTGAATCGCACCTTCTATCCCGTTTTGGGGATCAGGTGGTGCTCCTGCATTCAGGGCTTTCCAGCGCAGAAAGATTTGATCAATTTTCTCTCGCCCTCAGCGGAAAGGCAAGGGTAGTGATCGGGGCCCGCTCGGCAATTTTCGCTCCTTTGAAGGATCCGGGACTGATTGTCGTCGATGAAGAACATGACGCAAGTTTTAAACAGGATGACAATTTTCGCTATCATGGCAGGGATCTCGCAGTCCTGCGGGCACGACACCACGGCAGCGTGGTGATCCTCGGATCAGCGACCCCATCAATCACCAGCTATGCCCATGCGCAGTCGGGTAAATACGTTCTGTTGAACATGACTGAACGGGTGGGTAGTCGGTCGTTGCCCACGGTAACGTTAATTGATCTCAACAAAAAAAGGGCAAAAGATAACAAGAGAATTATCCAGCCGGAGCTTTTCAACAAGCTCAGCCGGAATCTTTCCGATTGCCGACAAAGCATTCTGCTCCTTAACCGCCGTGGCTTTTCTGCTGTTGTTCTCTGTCGAGATTGCGGCACACCCGTGCAGTGCAGCCACTGCCATGTATCTCTGACCCTACATAAGGGCAAAAACCAATTGGTCTGCCACTATTGCGGCTTCACCATGCCAGGTAAAACCATCTGTCTGCAATGCCAATCGACGAACCTAGTACCGGCAGGTTTTGGCACGGAAAGAGTTGAGGAAGAGGTTCGAGAGCTTCTGCCGGACGCACGAATCACCAGACTCGATTCCGATACCGCTTCAGATCGCAAGAAGTTTCTCTCCACCCTCGCTGACATGCATAGCGGGAAAATCGATATCCTTATCGGCACCCAGATGATTGCTAAAGGCCACCACTTTCCAAATGTCACCCTGGTTGGAGTGGTATGGGCCGATGGTGGGATGAGCATGCCTGATTTCCGGGCAGCGGAAAAAACATTTCAGCTTCTTACCCAGGTTACCGGCAGGGCTGGTCGGGGCGATGAGCCGGGAGAAGTTATTATTCAAACCATGCGCCCTAACCACTATGCTATTGTTTATGCCAGGCAGCATGAGTATGGAAAAATGTTTGAACATGAAATGCGGTTGCGTAAACACCCCGTTTTTCCGCCCTTTGTCCGTCTTACTGTTCTGAGGGTCAAAGGGCGGGTGGAAGCCGATGTGCAGGCTACGGCCCTGACCATTGCTCGATTTTGTCGAAAAGCAGTGGAAAAAGAAAAATATCGTATTGAAGTGCTTGGCCCAGCCCCGTCACCCTTAGACAAGATCAAAGATAATTATCGATGGCAGGTTCTCATCAAGGGTGTTGATACGGATGAACTTCATGCTTTGTGCACAGCTATTCAAAGTGATCGGAAGGCTGTGATTAAGCGCGATTGTGATCTCTCTATTGACGTCGATCCGGAAAACATGATGTGACCATGAAAGTCGACAAACGGAAAAAAGCCCGGTCCTACTAATTCTTCGGGAAAGTGCTGAGAAATCTTCTTTGTGGCATAGTCAATTCAAGTTTCCAGGAAAAGATGATGTAAGGACTCAAGGTTGGCATCAATCTCCATCTCGAGTATCTGCCCAAGACTGCTGAGGGTAACAATAGCATTTTTGTCAGCGTCGAGATCGGTGGCGCTGAGGATACGTTCAAGGATACCCTTATTTACCTGCTTAACCAGAGTATAATGATTTTTGATATCGTGAAGGGAAAACTGGTCATCCTTGGCATCATCCTTCCGGTAATATTGTCTTATCATATACACGGCGACAATCCTGAAAATTGATTCATCGACAGAAGAAAAAGGCAGATGGAATCGTGCCATGGGTTTAAAAAAATTCATAATAGGACAACCACTTGTGGCCATTAGCAGGCCAAGAATGGAAGCCAGCCCTTCCTGCACTATGGTTTCTTTTATCACCGTTCTTTCCGGTGAAATGCAGGTTACGCGGCATTTGACATACGAGGCAGTGTCTTTAAAGATATCAACAAGATCGGCAATGCAGAGAGCTGCGGGGCAAAAAGGATGCTCCGTGCATTGTAACGGACAAGGTGAACATTGATGATATTCAAGTTTTGCCCAACTCGGTGCAACAAGAGGACAGATGTTCACTTGCTGGGAAATGGGGTCTAGCGTAACCGTGAAATCGATATTGCGCTGATTCGGCAGTGAAAAAGTGTAGAGATAGGTTCGAGCGACAGTTGCCATTTCATGACCTTGCAGGTAAAAGAAGGCAGCTGTGACAAATCATTAGAATGAAAACCATTTTTTCTTCGGTGTAAAGGCTACCACCCGGTTGCGCCCTTTCTCCTTGGCCTCATACAGCGCCTGGTCGGCTTGGTTTATCAGAGTATCCTTGGTGAAATTATCTTCCAAGGCCGGCTTGCCGCACGCTTGGCCAAAACTTGCGGTGACACGATATTCTTCACGAGTGTCTCTGAAAATCGTGCTTTCAATGACAATTCGAAGTTTTTCGGCAACAGCCAGTGCTTCTTCGGTATTCGTCTCAGGCAGTATAACCACAAACTCCTCTCCGCCATATCTAGCTAACACATCATATTGTCGAATATTTTCAAGAATGGTCTTAGCAAATTGCGCAAGAACGAAATCTCCGATCTGATGTCCATAGGTATCATTGAACTTCTTAAAAAAATCAATGTCAATAAACAGGAGGGAGATGGAGCTACTGCTGCGATTTGCCCTACTGATCTCCTGGTCGAGGGCATTTTGGAAGAATCTATGATTATTTATGCCGGTAAGGCCGTCGATATTGGCAAGATTGTCGAGTATTTTATTTTTTTCCTCAAGGGCTTTGGTGAGATTTTCCAGGTTGATCTTCGCCTGGACCAACTGTTTGTTTATTTGATCGTAGTCCAGATTAATAAGGCTGAGGCGAATATTGGCTTCCTGGAGGATTTCTTGGACCGATTTACTGCTTTTAACCTTCAAATTGAAATACGTTCCCGCCTCTTTTACGCGGAGATGCAGTTGGTTAAGAATTGATTCGAGAGCTTCTCCGGTGAGGCCGAGGAGTTTGTTAGCTTCTTTCTGGAATTTTTTATGATAAACTTCTGGCCTGTCGGAAAACAGAATATTGATGAGATGATCGGACAGATACACCGCTTTGATTGTGGTGCGGATATTTGTATTGTTGCCAGTATATTTTTCCGGTTCATGGTGAAATTCCAGGGGTGCAATCAAAGATTCGGGGAATCCCCATCTTTTTGCAACCCTTGTACCTACAAGGGTGTGATCGGCAGAAAATACTGCTTGCTCGGCAGCACATGTGTCGGTTTGATTGTCGCTTACGTCTTGCAATACTTTTTCATATTCCTCTGGAAAGGTTCTGGCTAAGATCAATTCCCCAAGGTTTTGTAATAAGCCGGTCACAAATCCTTCTTCGGCATCAATACCTTTGACCTTTTCAAGGATGAGTCTGGCTGCAACTGCCGATGCCAGCGATTTTTCCCAGAATATTTCGAAATCAAAGCGGTTCGGAGTCTTCCCTCCCTTAATATTCAAAAAGGAGAATGACAAAACGAGGCTACGGACGGCGTTCATGCCGAGAATACTCACCGCCTGTTGGATTGAACCAATTTGTTGAGGGAAACTGTAAAATGCTGAGTTCGATACCTTTAAAATCTTCGCCGACAATGAGATATCACGAGAAACAAGATCACCGATGTCGGCGAGGGTAGCTTCTTCCTTGGCCGTCAAGGTAATGAGCTTTGAAGCAACTGTAGGCAAAGTGGGAAGCTCGGTAGAGCTGAGAATTTTGTCCAGGAGTTCGTCTTGTGTCATTTTGTGTAAACCTAATTGGCGGAGATGAAAAAAATACAAGTTTATTGCAAGCTAACTCCAATAAACGGGATAAATACCTTCACTAAATTCGTTTAGAAAAAACAAGAATCGAATTTCTAAGGTAATAAATTATACCGATTACCAACGAAGAAGCAAAGGGCAACAAATAAAAAGAGAATAAAGGGATGATTTCGCTTCAGGAAAGCAGAGATGCCGGGTCAATGCATCAGGTCAAATGCATCAGAAGCCTTCGCCGGCTTCAGGATAGGTGCAGACCTCACCTAAGTAATTTTCAAAAAGAAGATCCTTGCCTTTTTGTAAAATGTATTGCGGTGCTAGAGGAATTTTTCCTTTTCCGCCGGGGGCATCAAGAGCCAAAGTTGGGATGGCCATTCCAGATATATGACCATATAACTTGCGCATGATAGCTATGCCGGTTTCGGTTGGCGTGCGAAAATGGTTGGTTCCCCAGGTAAGGTCAGCCTGGAATAAATAGTAGGGTTTCACCCTGATACGTAGAAGAGCCAGCATCAAATCTTTGATGGTCTGGGCATTATCATTCACCCCTTTCAATAAAACAGTCTGACAACCGAGGGGAATGCCGGCATCTGCAAGCATAGTGCAGGCAAGAGATGATTCTTTTGTAATTTCAGCAGGATGGTTGAAATGAGTGTTGATATAGAGAGGGTGGTGAGCTTTCAGAATAGCAACGAGGTGAGTGGTAATGCGCATAGGCAAAACCGATGGTACTCGGGTGCCGATGCGAATAACTTCGATTGAAGGGATCGCCCTCAGGGTGTTGAGGATTTTGGATATTTTTTCATCAGGCAGGAGCAGGGGGTCGCCGCCGGAAAGGAGAACCTCACGTACCTCAGGATGGTTTTGCAGATACTCGTAACCGGAGGCAAGTGTCGCATCGTCAATATGCATCCTCTCCGTGCCTACTTTTCGTTTTCTTGTGCAAAACCTGCAATACATAGCACACTGATTGGACACCAGAAACAATACGCGATCAGGATATTTGTGCACGAGGTTTGGAACTGGACTGAGATTGTCTTCTTCTAAAGGATCGACCATGCAGACTGTATCAGCCATTTCTGCTATATCGGGAACCGCTTGTTTCCAGATCGGGTCACCGGGAGATTGTATTAATTTTGCAAAATATGGATTTATTCGCATGGGAAAGTTTGCTATTACTTGCCCCAATGCAGTATTATCACACTCCAATTGGCTTTTTAGGCCATCAAGTGTGGTTATACTGTTTTGCAAAATGAGTTGCCAGGTTTCCATGGGCAGGCATTATGCGGCAAAGAAAGATACTTGTCAATCGCACAATTCATAGAAGTAGCATTGAGGGGGATGAGAATGGCGGCAAATCTCTACAGATTCAAATACGACGAATACGGCAATACCAGAGAAATAATCGTTTATGCCAGTGGATCGTCGGCCAGGTCCTGCAGCTATATAAATAAAGGGACGGCGTTTAGTAAAGAAGAGAGAAAACTCCTCAGTCTTGAGGCAACACTTCCCCCAGGAGTGCGAGATCTTGAGGGTCAAGTGCAAAGCTCTCGGATTAAAGTCGATGAAAAGCCGGATGATATTGAGAAATTCATCTTTATTAGGGCGATGTTTGACAGAAATGCCACCTTGGCCCACGCCCTCATAAAAAGTGATATTGAAAACTATATTAAAATCATCTACACCCCCACTATAGGTATGGCGGTGCAGAAGTACTCGTCAATGTTTCGCCAGGCCAACGGCCTTCATTTTTACCCAGGAAATATTGATAATGCTGAAGATATTCTGCGAAGATTTGTCCACCGTGATATCCGGGTAGCCGTGGTAACCGATAATCAGGGAGTGCTTGGAATCGGTGATCAAGGGGCGGGGGGCATCGCGGTGTGTCTTGGGAAATTGATGCTCTACACCCAGGGTGCAGGTATTGCTCCCTGGCATTGTCTGCCGATCTCACTTGATGTCGGTACCGATAATGAAAAACTTCTTTCTGACAGTCAGTATCTTGGTTGGCGTCACCGGAGGCTTGGAGGGGAGGAGTATCTATCCTTTATTGGCAGGTTTGTTCGAGCCTTTCGAAATGTCTTTCCCAACGCCCTTTGTCAATGGGAGGATTTTTCTCAACATAACGCCTTCAGTATTCGAGATGCCTTTGTCGATGAAATCATTTCATTCAACGACGATATCCAGGGGACGGGTGCTGTGGCCCTGGCAGCGATTCTATCGGCAATGAAGATTAAAAAAGAGAAACTGACCGAGCAGCGCTTTCTTATCAACGGAGCAGGATCGGGAGGCGTGGGTATTGGCGAACAGATCTTTAAAGCCCTTGTCGCCGAAGGATTATCCGAGAAACATGCCTTAGACAACATTTTTATGATTGATTCCCAGGGTCTTATTACCAACCATCGTGACACTTCTCTCTATAAACGGAAATTTGCCAAAGAGAAGAAGAAGTACGTCTGGATAAGCACAATAAATAAAATCGATATCCCGGAAATAATTCGTCATGCAGGCATTACCGTATTGATTGGGACCACAGGCCAGGATTTCTTTTTCAGAAAAGAAGCTGTACAGGCTCTCAAACACAACACACCTCGTCCCCTCATCCTCCCCTTGTTCCACCACATTTCCACGCCTGCAGTATTTTGTCAGAATATACGTAAGTGGAATGAAGAAGGGGTTATGGTCGCGACCAGCAATCCTTGCTCTGCGATGGATGCACTTGAGGATTCGTTTATCATCAGCCAGTGTAATAATGCCCTGGTTTTCCCAGGCATAGGACTGGGAGTTCTCGCCTCAGGTGCTCGGGAGGTACTTCCCGAGTTTTTCACCGCCGCAGCATATGCGATTTCTGAAATGATGGATCCTGACGATCTTGTCCAAGGTCGCCTGGTGCCGCCGATTAATGCCATTCGTCAGGTCGGCAAGAAGGTTGCCCTGGCGGTGGCCATGACCGCAGTCAAGAAGGGCGTCAGCAGGCCTTGCGTCTATTCAGACTTTCAGCATAATAACGAGGAAGCGCGAATGAAAAATCTGATTGATCGAATACGATGGAAGCCTGAATATCTTCCACTCGTTGCTATGTAACAATGCCCGTGTATAACGACTATCCTTTTTCAAGTAAATATTTCACTATCCAAGGTGGCCGACTCCATTACATTGATGAGGGTGTCGGTCCGGTTATTGTCATGGTTCATGGCAATCCCACCTGGTCGTATTATTATCGGCATCTCATTGCCCATTTTCGGCTGACCCATCGGGTGATCGCTGTCGATCACATGGGCTGCGGTCTTTCCGATAAACCACCGATTTACCCTTATTGCCTTGCCCAGCATATTGAAAATCTTGAGTCTTTGCTTGTTCATTTGGGCGTTGGGCAATTTTCGCTCATAGTCCATGATTGGGGAGGAGCAATAGGCTTCGGCTTTGCTGTGCAACATCTTGATCAAGTAGATCGGATCGCCCTGATGAATACGGCAGCTTTTCGTTCAACCAGACTTCCTTGGCGTATTCGCCTCTGCCGACTGCCGGTAATAGGCGAAATTATAGTCAGACAATTTAATGGGTTTGCCGGGCCGGCGTGTTTTATGGCTGTCGAGAAAAAGCTTGCAGCGAAAACCGCCAGGAGTTATCTGGCACCTTACAATAGCTGGAACAACAGAGTGGCGATTGCCAGATTTGTTCAAGATATTCCTTTACATAAAAAACATCGAAGCTATGCAAAACTTGTGGAAATAGAAAACCGGCTGCCACTCCTTCGAGACCGGAAAACTCCTCTTGTTATACTTTGGGGCGGGAAGGATTTTTGCTTTAACGATCATTTTTATAATGAATGGCAAAGACGTTTTCCAGAGGCAGAAAGTCACTATTTTAACGATGGGGGACATTATATCCTGGAGGATAAAATTGCCGAGATTATACCAATTCTCAATCAATTTTTTATCAGGTGAAATGACAGGAGATAGCAGGTGGCGATGAATATTGCCGAATCATTTGTGCTGATTGCGGAGCAGTTTGGAGATCATCCTGCAATCATAGAAGCAAAGACCGGGAAAACCATATCCTTCGCCGAACTTAATAGTAAATCTGATGGATATTGCTCCTATTTTTCAAAACTGGGTGTAGGTCCGGGCGATGTTGTAATCCTCATGGTCACCCCTTCGATTGAATTCATCTGCCTTACTTTGGCCCTTTTTAAACTCGGCTCCCCGATTGTTCTGATAGATCCAGGGATGGGGTATAAAAACTTGCTGCGTTGTATCGAACGGGTGGAACCGAAGATACTGATAGGAATACCGAAAGCCATCGCCTTTTCAAAAATATTTCCCAAACCATTTCATACGGTAGAAAGATATTTCTGTTGTGGTAACTCATTCGGGCTCTTTGGGCCTGATATCACTAGAAAAGATGGCGCAGCTGATAGTCCGGCTACCGTTTACCAACCAGGTGAAGATGACCTTGCGGCCATAATCTTTACCACCGGTTCCACCGGCCCTCCCAAAGGGGTTCGCTATGAACATAGAGTTTTCAGCGCCCAGTTGCACCTGATCAAGGAGTATTACGGCATCGGCCCAACGGATGTTGACCAACCTGCTTTTCCCCTTTTCGCCCTGTTTTCTGCAGCTCTTGGTGCCTGTGCAGTGATTCCCGATATGGATGCCACAAAGCCTGCCTTGGTTGATCCGGAAAAGTTCGTTGCCTCAATCAATCACTACCAGGTTACCTATTCTTTTGGTTCACCGGCCATATGGAATGTGGTGAGTAGATATTGTCTGAAAAACCGCATTGTTTTACAATCTATTCGTAAGATTTTAATGGCCGGAGCTCCGGTACCCTACGATTTACTGCAAAGAGTGTCTTCGATTCTGCCACTAGAAGCCAACATATATACACCCTATGGTGCCACCGAAAGTCTGCCTGTTGCTTCTATCACAGGTCGTGAAATACTTACCGATACCTGGGAATTGAGCCGAAAAGGTGGAGGCACCTGTGTCGGCCGCGCTTTGCCGGGAATCGATCTGCAGATCATGGCCATCTCGGAAAATCCCGTACCGCATCTCCATCGGGATATGTTGCTTGGGGTGGGGGAGATAGGTGAAATCATTGTTCGTGGCGATGTTGTGACCAAAGCCTATCAGAATAATCATGAAGAAACACGACTGGCAAAGATATGTGATGGGGCTTCCTTCTGGCACAGGATGGGAGATGTCGGTTACCTCGACATACATCAGCGTCTGTGGTTTTGCGGAAGGAGGGGGCATCGTCTGGAAACCGCGACGGGACCACTTTACACCATTCCCTGTGAAGCCATTATTAACGAACACCCTGATGTATACCGTTCGGCATTGGTCGGAATTACAGGCACGGACAAGGAATACTGTCTGCCGGTGATCATTGTTGAATTACAAAAAAATAAAAACATAGATAAGAAGCAGGTACTTGCGGAAGTGCAAGAGTTGAGTAAAAAGAGCGAACTCACCAGGGATATTAAGTATTTTCTCATCCATAAAAGTTTCCCCGTAGATATCCGGCATAATGCCAAAATATTTCGTGAAAAATTGGCAATATGGGCACAAAAGAAAATTTCAATCCGGCAATAAAAAAGGCACTGGTGACTGGCGGAGGCGGTTTTGTCGGCAAGGCCATTGTCAAATTGCTCCTCGAGCTGGGTGTAGAAACCCGAGTCATAGGTCGTCATCGATATACCGACATTGAAGCAGAAGGGGCGGAATGTGTGGTCGGCGATATCAGCCACCCTCAGATTATGACGAATGCCGCCAGGGGAATGGACATCGTCTTTCATGTTGCCGCTCTGGCAGGCATATGGGGACCATGGAAAGACTATTATCTTACCAATGTTGTTGGCACCGAAAAAGTGATTGAAAGCTGTCGCGTCAACAAAGTGCCCATGCTTGTATATACCTCGACCCCATCCGTGGTATTCAATGGAAGGGATATCATCGGTGGCGATGAGCAGCTGGAATATGCTGCAAAATCTCTCTGCCATTATGCCACAAGCAAGGTCATTGCGGAAAAGATGGTTCTCGGTGCGAATTCCAGCGGCTTGAGGACCTGTGCTCTTCGGCCGCATCTTATCTGGGGGCCGGGTGATCCCCATTTGCTGCCGCGACTGCTTGCCAGCGGCAAGAAAAAACTTTTAAAAAGGGTGGGAAATGGTATCAATCTTGTCGATATTTCCTATATTGACAATGTCGCACATGCTCATATTCTGGCGGCAAAGAACCTTGCCGGAAGTGCTTCTGCCTGTGGTAAAGCCTATTTTATCAGTCAGGGCACACCTGTAAATTTATGGAATTGGATAAATGAGCTGTTCGCTGAAATGGCAGTTCCAGAAGTACAATCATCACTTTCTGAAACTTTTGCATATATATTGGGTGGAACCCTCGAACTCCTTTATGGTCTCGGTCGCGCTAAAAATGAACCAAGAATGACCCGTTTCCTCGCCGAACAATTGGCGAAATCGCACTATTTTTCAATAGTCAATGCTCAAAAGGATCTCGGGTATGAACCGATAGTCTCTATTGAAGAAGGGTTGTGCAGAACAGTACAATGGTTGAAAACACAATGAAACAGGTATATTTAAGAAAAATTGTATGGATTATTGTAGCTGTTTTTTTTCAGTTCAGTATCGTTTCCCCGTGTTTCTCGTTTTCCATTGGCGATGAGCGAGAAGTGGGTGAAAAGCTACTCTATTCCGTTCGTTCGGCATTTATCTTAAAAGATGATCCGGATATTACCCAATACGTCTCGAAGCTTGGCAAAGATGTTCTTGAGGTGGCCGGAATTCAGTATTTTGATTACCACTTTTTTGTCATTGATGATAAAGAATTCAACGCTTTTGCCGCACCGTCTGGCCTGATTTTCTTTCATTCAGGCCTTATCGGTACAATGAATTCAGAGGACGAGCTGGTTTCAGTTATTGCCCATGAAATTGGCCATATCTATAAGCGCCATCTTGCCTCAAGGGTTGAAACAGGCACATATTCAGGGATAGCCTCACTCGGCCTTGCTTTGGCTGCCATAGCTTTTGGCGGAGCCACTGCGCCGGTGCTTCTTACTGGAGCATTGGCGGCAGGTCAAAGTGTTAATCTGCATTTCAGCCGGCAAAACGAGGAAGAAGCCGACCTGTTGGCCTATGGCTGGATGAAAAAACTTGGCAGGAACCCGGAAGGTCAAGTGAAAATGCTGGAATCGATGCGTCGAATTTCACGTTATCGCAGCGAAAAGCCTCCCCAATACCTCCTTACCCACCCTGACCCCGAGGCAAGACTTCATTATATCCAATCCCTCTTGGATATCGATTATGCAAGTAATGCCGAAAGGATCAGTACAAATGAAGATTTTGAGTTTATCCGTTTTAAATACCGAATTCTCGCCGATGTAAGGGACACCGATCTTTTTAAAAATTATCTCGCCACCGTTTTGGCCGATTCCAGGGCAACGCCATTTTCCAAGAGCATGGCAAAATATGGACTTTCTCAGTTAGCTAAAAACGAAAATGACTATGTTAGGAGCATGGAGCTGTTGTTAGAGGTAATTGCCTTTTTCCCTGATAAAAATATTTTAAAAATTGATAAAGGAGTTATTGAATTTCTTTCTGGTAAATTGGTTGAATCCGAGATGACCTTACGAACAGCATTGAGGATTGACACTTCAGACTTATACGCGGCTTTTACCTTGGCCAAGTTGCTAAGCAGGACCGGCAGATCCGCCGAGGCAGAACAGTATTTTCAAACTGTCAGCTATCAAATCCCAGAATATTCCCAAGTCTATTTTGAATTAGGTCAAATTGCCGCTAAGAACAACCAATCTGGTCTTGCAGCACTTTATCTTGGGAAGTTTGATCTTTATGGGGGAAAGCTGAAACTGGCAGAGCAAAGTCTGAGAAATGCTCTACGTGATAAAACACTATCTGAAAAGAATAAGAATGAGGCGAGAATGCTTCTTAAAAAAATTGAGCTATTAAATAAATAGGCAAACTAAAAGAGGCCTGCGTAGAAATCGATAATTTCCCGCAAGCTCTGTAAATTATTTGCAGCAAATATTTTCATTCGCACGGTCGAGCTTCCCGGCAGTCCTTTGAAATACCGTGATATCTGACTTTTAACGTGACCAAGAAGCCGGTCAGCCGGAAGAAATTGCTCTATAAGCCGGAGATGTTCCCGTGCCCCTGCGACAATTTCCGACAGATTCTCGGGCCTTCCGGTCTCTTTGAAAATCCAGGGATTGCCTAGTGCGCCACGACCTATCATGACACCGTCACAACCTGTTTCTGCCATCATTTGCCGAGCATCTTGATACGATAGCACATCGCCGTTACCGATTACTGGAATGTTAACGGTTTTCTTCACCTCGGCAATAACAGCTGGATCAATTTTACCGGAAAAGCCCTGAGCCCATGTTCTAGCGTGCACTGTGATGGCTGCGACTCCCTGATCTTCTGCCATTTTAGCAAATGTTCCTGCGGTTATGGAATCCGCGTCTTTACCTGATCTGATTTTTACGGTTACAGGTATTGATACTCTGCTAACTATTTTGTTCAGTATGTTTTCAGCCAGTTTGCGGTTAGTCATCAGAGCCGCTCCGGCTCCTCGCTTGGTTACCTTTTTGACTGGACAACCCATATTTATATCTATCATTTCCGGTGAATGAGTGGCTAGGACTTCTGCAGCATCAGCCATTACTTCGGGGTCTGCCCCAAAAAGCTGGAAAGAAACTGGTCGCTCTTGCTGTACGGATGAAAGTAATTTGAGAGTGTTCTGCTGACCATAAGAAAGCCCGTGGCAACTGATCATTTCTGAAACGCAGTACCCAGCACCGTAGCGCTTGCAGAGAAGGCGAAAGGGAAGATCGGAATAGCCTGCCAGTGGGGCCAGAACTAATGGCGAGGCAAAAGAGAGATGAGCAATTTGCAGCATGGAAAGGGAGTGGGTAGCAGGGAAGGGCAGAACAGTTAGAATGTTCTGCCCTTCAAATTGGAAGGAATTCTATATTTAAAGCTTTGTAATCGAAGAAATCGTTCTTTGATAGATTTTTTGTGACATATCTTCGATTATTTTGTCTAGGGCCTTGCTTTCATTATCCATGTTCGTCGAATTATTGGTCGAAACCAGGTAACTTTCTTCCCAGGTTTGATCACCAATCTCAATTAAAATTTTATTGGTAGCGATCTCTTTGACAATATAACGAACTCTCAGTCGCACCTTTACTTCGGAGGTTATATTGTTTGCCCCATAGGAGAGGCTTGGCAATTCCAGGGAAACGACTTCTCCGGCCAGTATCAAATCAGCACCATCTTTTTGCCGGACTGTGGAAATCGATCCGGATTTCTGGAACCATCTGGTCATCGAACGATAGAGCTTCGAATCCAGTCCAAGTTCACTGGTTCGGTTTTTCCATTCTGTAATATAGATGTTTTTATGTGGCCCATTATAAATATTGGGATTTCTATAACCGCAGGCGGCAACTATACAGGCAATAACAATCAGTGGAAAAAGTCTACTAACGGTTTTCACTTGCCATCTCCTTTAAATAGTAACATTTTTTCATTCTTCCCAATATTCATTGACCGATCATATTAGTATTAAACGACCATATTCACAAGTTTCTTCTTTACTACAATTGTCTTTTTCACAGCTTTGCCTTCGATAAATTTAACCATGTTTTCGTCGGCAAAGGCCAATCGAACAAGGGCTTCATCGGCAATGTCTTCTGGCACCAGGAGCCGCGAACGTACTTTGCCATTTACCTGCAGGACGATGGTTAAGAGTTCTTCTCTCGCAGCCTCTGCGTCGAATTGAGGCCATGGCTGGTTTTCGATAGAGTCATTCTTCCCGATTTGCTCCCACATTTCAGCGGCAAAATGGGGAACCATGGGTGAAAGCAAAATAAGGAGCACTGAAACGGCCTCATGTACGACTGGTGGCTCAGCTTTTTCGATATTGTTTTCGCCTCCGGTCGTGGTTGAAAGAACGTTGAACAACTCCATCATGGCGCTAATGGCGGTATTAAAATGAAAGTTTTGTTCAATACTTTCGGTGACCCGTCGAATAGTTTGGTGGATTTTTCGGTGGAGTGTCCTTCCTGATTCGTTAAGTTGAGTTGGAAAAGGCGTAGGGCAAAGGAACTTCTCCCTGTTGAACATAATAAGCCTATACACCCGGTTGAGAAACCTGGAAGAACCCTCAACACCCTGTTCGCTCCACTCAAGATCTCTTTCAGGTGGTGCGGCAAAAAGGCTGAAGAGCCTCACAGTGTCTGCACCGTATTCCTGGATAAGATCATTGGGGTCAACGACATTGCCCTTTGATTTTGACATCTTTGACCCGTCTTTTATAACCATTCCCTGAGTAAGAAGGTTGGTAAAAGGTTCATCGACTGCCAGATGGCCAAGATCTCTAAGAACTTTAGTGAAAAATCGAGAATAGAGGAGATGCAAAATAGCATGTTCTACTCCTCCGATGTATTGATCGACCGGAAGCCAGTACGCTGTTTTGGTTTTGGAAAGGGGTTGCTCTGTGTGTCTTGGACAGGCAAATCTAGCGAAATACCAGGACGATTCCATAAAGGTGTCCATGGTATCTGTTTCTCGACGAGAGGGGGCGCCGCACTTCGGGCAGGTGGTAGCGATGAAGGATGGTCGCTGGTGCAGGGGGAGGCAGGCACTGCCGACTTCCGGGTCTTCCGGCAGGATGACGGGTAGTTCGGATTCTGCAACCGGCTGCACTCCACAACTTTCGCAATGGATCATCGGAATGGGTGCCCCCCAGTATCGCTGTCGTGAAATTCCCCAATCTCTTAATCTGTAAGTTACATATGCTGACCCAATGGCGTGTTCTTCAGCGTGATGAATAATAGCAGTCTGCGCTTGCAGGGAATCCATACCACTAAACATTCCAGATTCGGCAAGATTTCCATGAATCGTCGAGGCTTGTTCCATGGAGTCCGGGTCGAGACTTACACCGGGTGGAATGACAACTGGAAGAATCGGCAGGTGGTATTTTTTTGCAAACTCAAAGTCCCTTTCGTCATGGGCTGGGACAGCCATAACGGCACCGGTGCCATATTCCATGAGGACAAAATTGGCTACATAGACTGGAATTCTTGCTCCATTGAAAGGGTTGATACAATAACGTCCAGTAAAGACACCTCGTTTTTCAGGTTCGTCGTTAAGAGATTTGCGTTGTTTTTCAATTTGTATCTGTTTAGCAAACGCCCGTACTTCCGCTTCTTGTACGGTCCCGGCAATGAGGGTATCGAGCAGCGGGTGTTCAGCTGCGATCGACATAAAGGTTACACCGAAGATCGTATCGGGTCGGGTGGTGAAAATAGAAATTTTGCAATCCCCCCCCTCAACTGCAAAATCGCAGGTGAGTCCTGTGGATTTGCCGATCCAGTTGCGTTGCATCGTGACGACCTTTTCCGGCCATCCCGTTAAATTTTCAAGGTCATTTAACAATTCTTCGGCATAGTTGGTGATTTTAAAAAACCAGCCATTCATTTTTCGAGGGTATACAGGTTCATCACATCGCCAACAGGCACCATCAATAACCTGTTCATTAGCAAGGACCGTTTTGCATGATTCGCACCAGTTGACGGTTGTTGTCTTTTGATAGGCAAGTCCTTTGCGAAACATCTCGATGAACAGAAGCTGTTCCCATCGATAGTATTTAGGATTACATGTAGCGATTTCCCGGCTCCAATCATACGAAAGGCCGAGTTGCCGCAACTGGTTTCTCATGTAGTCGATATTGGCATACGTCCAGGTTGCGGGATGACTATTATTTTTTTGAGCCGCATTTTCGGCCGGTAGTCCGAACGCATCCCAACCCATTGGGTG
>JAHJLI010000077.1 GCA_018821785.1 Pseudomonadota bacterium | reverse complement strand
TTTTCTATCTTCATTAAAAATCCGATAAGATGATTATTCTGAGCCCGAAAGGGCATAGTATTTTGAGGAGGTTCTGCTAAGAATACACCCTGCTGAGAGCTTTCCCCTTTTTGATACTCACAGGATTTCATTAACCTTACTTCTTCTTCATAATGCCAATGCAAAGATTTTGTACAATAATATTCTCTTGCTATATCCTGCTTTTTTAGATTTTTTGATTTAGTACTAGGAAAGTTTGGAACAACACTACGATAATTTACTTTTCCGTGCTGAATTGGAATGTCAAAATAGTCCTCATCAGTAAAAGGATCATGATATAGATCAAAACCAATAACCATTCCCTTATGCTGTTCGGCATAATGCGCCCACATAAGTGGATTGACTGGGGAGTGTGTAAAACAACACATAAAAGAGGAATTTTCTGCTAAAAATTTTCCCTCCGTTTCCTCGACTTTTAGGTTAAATGATTCTAACTCAAAGGGATCATTGTAATACAGAGGGGATTTAAACAACAATGTCTGATTATCTAAAGTTTTCATTCCTGTATCAAAATCATAATATTTATATAGTATTGGGTTCTTTGTTTCATTCATTTTACACCAACATATCTAAATCATATCAATTTTGGCTACATTTTGAAATTGTATTTCATGATTGCTTTCTGTACCGAATAGCAGCCACAAACCTTCGCCAATCGCCATTCGAGGAAACCCTTTACATGTTTTCCCATCAATAAACGTAACTTTAACCATTCTTCCATATTTTTTAGCATTAGCCATAACCATTTGGATGGCTTCAAAGTTCATAGGGTATTTTTTTATTTGCGCTATTTCACTCCAGGAATCAAACAATTCATCGGCACTATCGTGTCCATACATCCTTGCCAGTCGCTCAAAAGGGTTGTCGTTTTTATTCTCCGTTGAGTCTACAATGTCAGTCAATGCTGAAATAAACATGAGTTCCAAAAATCCCCTAGGCATTCGTAGGTAATAACCAGCGGGACATGTAGGATGCCTATCGCCAATTTCAGGTTTTAGTTTCCTTGCCAAAAAAGCTTCAGCGTTATCGTGGTCCTCAGCAGGCAACAGAAGCCACGATATTTTCACGTCATTATGCTTGTTTATTTCTTTTCTATTTATGTGTAGAGCAATTCTTTCGCTAAGATTTCCCTGTCCTACATAGATGACATTTAGATAATTTTCTGACTGTTCCCAAATTACGTACACACCCTCTTTACCGGATAGTTCATCTTTATACTTATCATAATCATTAAGATTATAAAATTCTTGTCCGTTATATGCCCAATTATCCATATGCACCCCTTTCTGGAATAAACTCCACAAAACTCCACAATTGACTTTTTTGAAGTCCCTATTCGCACCTAAAAAAGAGCGTAACAAGAAAAAGAAATGAAGCTATGTATTTTTCTTCTTGCTTGGGTACACCTTATGTTTGGGATCATACCAGAGCAGTTTTGCGATATGGCGGTCTAAGATTGCAAAAATCCTCAATGTTCCCGTAAGGTGAAATGAAAATACAGCAGACACATCGTCTTGTTCTATTTCTAATAATCTTTTTTGGGCTTCTTTTCCTAAATCTTTGACTTTTATAGAATGGTGGACTCCTCCTTTTATGGACATCCATTCCATACTATCAAATTCATGTAATCTTTTTACAACTTCAAGCTCTTCTTGTTTTCCTACGGGCCAAGCAAAAGGACCAAATTTATCTGCTGTAGAAAATCTCCATGTTGGATAACGTTCCCTTTCCTGCTCTGCTATTTTAACGTGTTTTATCTGGTTGCGTTCAGTGGCTTTAATGGAAATTGTTTTGCTTTTAGCCATGTTAGATAGATTGGTAGTATTCACTCATAGAATCAAGTGAAATTATAGAATTACTTCTTTCGGAACAGGGAATTCCTTTACGAGCACTCTTCCACGGATCTTCACTATGCGTTTGATCACTTAACCATTGAGCACTTCTGTTGCCGTATGAATCTAATACTACATTAATAGTATCTTTTTGATTAGGTGTAAGAACTATTGTGTCACAAAAATCACTAAATAGAATTGCATTAACTAAAAAATGGCCTTTATGCTTATCATAAAGAACAGGCACTACGGGACCATTTGCCCATGCCTCAATTCTCTCGTCAAAGAGGGGCATGTCATCCCATACAAGAGACCACGCCTGGCAGTAATAAACTAATTTTTGTAGTTTCATTGCTGACATTTCGTTTTGTTTAGTCAATATGTAGGTGGCTACATCAAAAACGTTTGCCATAATTAGTCTTTACACTTTCTGAGTCTTATAAAAGACTTTAACAACACCAATAGTCTCAACTAAGCAAGAATAGCACAGTGTCAAGAAAAAAATACCTCGTTATTTGTAACTTTTCAATTACAAAGATGAAAAATATTCACTGGAAACTGTAATGCTTTTAATTTCAGTCATTTTAAGTCATTTCTTTTTTCAACGTCCGTAGGGTTGTAGTCCACAATTTTCTCAAAGAGGGAGTAGAAATTGTCCTCCTCCTTCTTTTTCTCCGGTGAAGAATCGTAGTCAACTTTTACTTCTTTGCAAGAGTCCGAGGAGATCTTTTGTTCCTTATCGTCCTTTTTAGTCACTGCTCACCTCCCAAAATGAAAACCATTATAGGGTAAAAATAACACTATTTCCACTTATTCTCATCCGGTACAGCCAAGTATATAGCCCCAAAAATTTATAATTACAATAAGGTACAGATTTTAACAGACCACTGAGAAAAAATCATACTTGACGTTGAGCAATTTCGCCCTAACCTATCACTAGCATCTAGCGCTTTTGGGCATACTGCTCATCACCCTCATCCCTTCGGATGTCCCTAAGATGCTTTTGCCAATTGGGAAACCCTATGAAAACGAAAGGTATTTCATGAGCTTCAATCCTATCGAACCTTCAAATAAACCTGTAGACATCCTTAACTCCTTACTTGAAGAGTTTTCGGACCCGATTCGCAATCTTCTACTCGAAGTTCTTGGGGACTCGGAGTTCCTTTTCCGCGATGAAGCCGAGTTCCGTGAATGGGAGGAAACGGCTTTTGAGTGCACAACGGAATCAGAGTTACCCCCTTTAACCAGTATGGCCAACTACGAAGAACCAATCGCGCTCTTCGAATTACTGATACCGGTTATTCGAGCCAGCTATTGGAGCCATTTGGAGGCTCCAGGCGTGTTTCTTGCTGAACTCACTGCTCTCCTGTTCAGAGTTGATCAGCGGACGATTTCTATTCTAGGGGCCTGGAAGCATGTTGTGTTCGAAGCCAATCCACCAGACCACAATGTCCCTCAGATGACCGTACAATCCCGATCCCCTCACTGGATCAAACGCCTCTTCGAAAGCATGGCAGAGTACGGAATACCTAATAGTCTCGCAGAATATTTCTCCCATAAGTCCCACCAGGAATATCTGTCCGATTCCCAACTGTTCGTGTTCAATGAGGGGCACCTTGCTCTGACAGGAAGACCCCTCGATGTGTACCAATTTCTCAATAAAGAGTATCTCCTCGGGAGAATCCCGCCAAGTGGTTCTTGGTACGACGATCCAACCTTGATGGAATTCTGGTTCAGGCACTCTCCAATATTTGATAGGACAAGTGGAAATGATTATAGCCCCCTTCCATTTCATAGTGGGCTTATTCTCCATAAAAACAAGTTGACTGAAAACGTTCGTGTGCTCACATTTTCCTGGTTGATCAACAATATACTGGAAGGGGCGATAAAAAACGAACAGCTGCATCATGGATACTCCTACCTGGGGCAAGTATGTTTATCCGTGCTGAATAAAATTGATCACGCAACACATGATTTTTGGAGCGGTAATAGCCACGGTTGGAACATCGTATCCAAGTTCTCAGTAACATTACATAAATGGTTTGAGGTTTTCATTGCTAGAATCAAGGAAGGGGAACCTGACCATGCGATCTTCGCGAGTGCTTGGCACATCTCGGTAATTTTGCTTGATGGCGATGATCTCGAGCGCCAATCTATTTCTGAAGAAACATTAAATTTATTAAGGAATTTAGCCTATTCTGATTGGGGACAGTTCAGAAAGAATATTGGGGATGAAGCTTTTCAGGCCAAATTTATCGATCCAGGATTGGAGTCCGGACAGAACCGTATTTTTGTCCAACGGGATGCCCGCAATTTCAGTGCTATTTTCATTTCGAAACTTGAGGGTGTCTGGCCTGCCATGAAACTCATTCTCCTTGCTCTTCGTGTCATGCCTGTGCGGACCTGCGCTGCTGATCTAAGGTATTGGGACGATACTTCTCTCGAAACACAATTCCCCCTGCCTAAGCCTTGGCATTTTATCCCCTTCAGATTCATGTGGTTCATCCATCACATGCAACTCGATGAGGATCCCCATGCCCAGCTCCTGGCCGTTCGAGAGAACTTTGCGAGCTACCTATTGGAGCGGCTGAAAACCACTTCCAGGAAAAATGCTACCCTCTCCGAGCGTCCTATCCATGAAGTTGGCACCCTGAATACTATTCCAGAACCCCTTGATCAAAACGATGCTTTTATCGAAAAGAGCCCCATCTGGCGTTACTTTTACATTCGTGCCCTGCGTGAGCTGGAGGTAAACCCAGGTGGCAGAGGACATCGGGTGCTCCAATGGCTGTCCGGCAACGACCCCAATGAACTTGTACGCAAAGCAGCAAAAATCGCTGCGACGGAACTGAAGCACAGAAAATCAGGCACTAACAGATCTCCACGCAGGATGTTGCTCGCCGCCTTCTGGTGGATCAGGCAAGGGCACATGTACTATTTGAGAGATGAATGCCATGTGCAAGAAGCAATTGTCGATGAAAAAGGAGCTCAGAGAACGCGTCAACAGGAGGTTCGCTACGCCAAAGACTAAAGGCCCTCAGTAGGCCGAAACTTCACGATGTATCAGCAGGTTCACGTGCGTCCAAAATGGATGCCTATGAATGAGCAGGCAGAACACATCCTACGAAAGAGGTACGAAATGAATAATATTGCAGTAAATGAGTTTATCATGTCAACCCATGCCTCTGTGCGTTTGCAGCAGCGAGGCATTACTACCGAGACTCTCAATCTTGTTCTCCAGTATGGCAGGTGGTTTTATGCAGGAAGCAGTGATTATGCTATTGTTATAGACAACAAGACACATGATGTGCTCCCAAGGTCTCTTAAAGGGTCTCACACCAGAAATACGGCAATTATCATGAGCCAGGAGGGAGTAATCGTCACCGTCGAGCACTTGCGAAAAGGTATACCACGGCATTGGATACCCATCGGACATCAACGAAAGACGAAGACTCACAAGCGGGAACGCTTTTCAGGTTGCCTTCCCTTTATTGTCGTTAACTTCCATATAACCCAAAAATGCAACTACTGCTGTCAGCACTGTTTCGCAAGGTTCGAAGATAATTCCTGCGCCAGTTCCATCTTTCGTTCTCCTGAAAGTACCGTTATGCTCATGCAGATAGTGTTTAACCATTTCAGAGAACAAGGGGTCAAGACAATTAGAATGAACTTCGCCGGAGGAGAACCTCTTCTTGAAAAGAACCTCTCGAACTATATAAATCGCGCATCCCAGATCGGTTTCGAGGTTTCACTTATCACCAATGGATCTCTTCTCACCCCTGTTTTTCTTAAAGAATGCGGTCGAAATATCGCCAAATTAGGACTTAGCATTGATTCCTTTCAGCGCGATACCAACTGTGCAATTGGACGATGTACTCCACATGGACAAGTCCTTAACTTCACCCAGTATCAACATCGTATTTCGCAGTACAGGCATGAGAGAAGCAACGGAAGAGTTAAGATTAACACAGTAGTAAATTCTATGAACAAGGAGGAGATACTCTCAGACGATATCATTAGACTCCACCCGGATGAGTGGAAAGTGTTCAAGGTACTCCCTGTCCACAGTGGCATTGACCTAATTAGCGAAGCAGACTTCCTGAATTTTTGCAATCAGAATTCTCGAGCTAGAAACCTCATGCGTGCCGAGACCAACGAAGAGATGACAGAGAGCTACCTGATGATCGATCCCTCTGGCCGATTCTTTCAGAACAGCGAACACAGCCACGCGGGATATAAATATAGCGAGGATATTCTGAAGATAGGGGTCAGCCGAGCACTGTCTCAGGTTCACTTTGACGCGGAGAAATTTCGTAATAGATATTAACGCACTACTCCCTAGGAAGTCACAAGCGAGCCGCCGTAAAAATCGTCATAAGATGTAGGGAGACTGCAAATATTAAGGCTGTGATCCTGGAAGGAGGAGGGATTAGAGCTGTTTTTGTCCTTACTTCTTGTACCTTGTGAGTAATAATGTCGAAACATTCTGCACCAACTCCATCGCTCGCAACGCAGCCTTGGTGAATTTGCTGCGAAGCCCACCTTGCTTCCACCTTGCTGGCAGAGTGGTGCCTTTGGCCGAGGAATCTTTAGTCTCTATGTTCGCTTGGGGTTTGATCATTGTGCCTTCTGGAAAAAGGCTTCTTTGCTGGTACTCTTGGGGCTGATTACATTCGTCGTGCTCGTCATCATCCAACTCATCCGACTCATCGAATAACAACATCTGATGATGATTGCACGGTTTTTTCTTCCAGTCGATTTCGCCGCTTACCGCATTTATTCTGTGAAACCGCTCATGGTCCCAGATGAAGCTGTCTCGCTCAAGGCCTTCTCGGAACCAAGTCACCACATCATCCCAGTGCTCTGGGGCAATGATATCGTTGGTGGGCCACCTTACTACCTTGTCATATCGAGGGTAGATGAATCCGATGTGCGTAATAGGGAACATCTCAGGTACACCTTTGATTTTGCTGATGCTGGATAAAAGAGCGTAGCCAATAATCTGGTCAAAGAAATGCAACTCTATCTTGCGGTTCCGCCTGAGTTTCAGGTCATACAACGTGTTGTCGATTACGAGGTCTGCATCTGCCGGTGGAGCAATAGTTCCGCATATTTCCCAAGTGGGGTTGAGTATACAGTGACGCTGGGCACGAAACAGGTCCGGTCGGAAGAAGCTGCACATCTCTTTTAGATTTTGAAGTATTGGGTCGGTTAGTTCACGAAGGGAATAGTGCGCGCCGGAGCGGTAGATGTAATCGCTGTGCGCCATTACCCACACGGCTTGCACCAGTGCATCGGTGATTTTACCGGTTTTCAGATACCTGCGATATTCATGTCGCGCCTCCATGACGCCTACGTTGCCACGCCAGGTCAACTCCGAAATCCATGGCTGCGAAACCACTAGGGCTTTGTCATTTGTCCTCTCGACCATGAAACGAAACAAGTAATCGAATGTAACTCCAGTCAATGACGAAATCAGATGTGATTCATTGGTATCAGTAACAGAATAAGCGGGAGGCGGAAATGCCATCACTCCGGGAATGTTTCGCATTGGGTAACGACTCACGGCACGAATGACGTTCTTCACATCAGGTCGTTTCATCAAATCCGTCAAGCTCATCGTAGAAGTTCCGGTTTCCCGATGCCAGGAGTGGGACATCGCATGTTATAAGTCATCCGTCGAAGAGGGATTGGGGGGTTGGTTTTGGCGTTGTGTTGGTTGCTGGGATGCGGGGTTTTCGGGTTTTTTTGGTGGTGGAGGGTCGCTTGGAGCCTGCCTTGGTTTTGGTGGCGGCCTGGGCGGCTTCG
>JAHJLI010000076.1 GCA_018821785.1 Pseudomonadota bacterium | reverse complement strand
CCGATTATGAGATATTGTACTGAAAATGAAGCTCGGTTTTCTTGGTCAGATTTGAGAATTACTGAAATAAGGGGGTGGAACGATATATTTGCTCAAGAGGGCACGGAGGGCGGCTTTTTCCGCGTAGCGGTTTAGTTCAACGTGCTGGTCAGCCGCACCGGGCCACTGACGATAGCAAACAAGAACGAAGCCTTCCCGGTGTCGGCTGGACTTGATGGTTGGCAAATTTTTGCCTTAATCAGCGACCGATTAATTTTAAGATTTGTCTGGATGTGTATTCGCCTAAATCTGCGAGGCCCGATACCGGTATATATTGATTTGCGTTGTATGAATACAAGCATCTTACAGAAGCGGGAAAATCAGCATCTGCTTCATAAAAAATATAGCATAACGCAATCTTAGGCAGTGGGTAAAGAAGAAAGGAGAAATCCCCCCCTACCTCGGAATGCTCATTTACCCCATTAAATGCTTTGACAATACTTTGTTTCGCTTTTTTTATTTCGGCAACATAAGGACGGAGCAACTTACTAGTAGGCATTGCTGACGCTGATACATGTGAGGCACTACCGGGAAATTCCTGGAAGGATTTTAAAGGTGAAAGAACACAATTTTCTGATTTGGCATTTAATGCGTAAACAGAAACCATAAGGCCGAGCACTGAGGAATGTTCTTGTTCTCCAAGAGTAACTCCATTTTGATCAATCACACATTTTGTGCCAAACGCACCAAAATGAAATTGTTGTCCTATTTGTTCACCTGGAAGATTCTCTGAGAGGTCTTTCGGTAAGGTCCCATACAATTGTCTAAGATTGTCTTGAGTAATTTTACCATAATTATCTGGCATTTACTTCCTCCTTCAAATTCAGTTTATATTCACCATTCTTAATGGGCGACGACCGGGAAAAATGAATCTATCAGGTGGTTTGTTTCAAAGGCCAACGTTGAGCGTCAGTGGAACCAGCCACTGAACTTTAAATTTATAACCGGCGCTATCTGGTTTCCACTGTACGCGCTTGTTAGCTTTGGTTGAAATTATGAAAGATGAATTAAAACAGTTCAATGAAGTCCTTGGGGATAAAGTAAGTTCTTGGAATGCTGACGTTAATATGGTGCTTCTGCGTGGAGATGGGCAATTTACAAGAGGGGGTAAAAACATCATCAGCCCATACGACGTTTTACATGAGATGGAAGACGCGAAGAGACTACTGAACGAGGCTTATCAGTTGATATACAGAACTATATTCAAATTAGAAAAAGAAAGCTAACGTGCTGGTCAGCCGCACCGGGCCACTGAAGTAAGAATACAAAGCCGCGGCCTTCCCGGTGTCGGCTGGACTGGGTGTTCGGCTCCGGTTGTCTTACTGGCTTTCACTTCAGCTCTGTTTTCTGTGGTCCCTTGCCTTGAACCTTGAGCAACTGGGCATCTTCCGTAGATATCTGGAGCAGGGTGTCTCCGCTGGACACGCCATTTCCGTAAAGACCCTTATCAAAACCTCCCTCTATATGCATGACGACCACGACGCCGAAAATTGCATTACCTTTAAGGGTTGTGCGAAACACGACTGTGTCTCCAACCTTGACCGACTTCCATGAGACCTGGTTATCGCCGAGGGGATGCAACTTGAGACTATCCAGTACCAATTGACTCCCGTCCTTGAACTTGAGCGGCACAGCTTTCATTGCAAGCCTACACCCTGGATGCGCTGGCGGGAACACTTCCTGTACAATACCCTCCCACTGAACGGCCACGTTATCGAATTCCTGCTTAACGCTCTTGGGTGTGATGGCGAGCAAGTTACCCCCTTTCGATTCGGCCTTCAAGGCTGATAAGGAGACCTCCGCTGCAAACAAATCCGACAACCGTTGCCCAAACGCGGCCCATGATGTTCGCCACATCTGCTGTTTGCCCGACTGGTCGTCAAAGACAATCTTATTCTGCCCGTAGGCGGGCAAAGCGCAGATACAAAAAACGATTAGACCCATCCACACGAAGAATTTCTTCATGATTTTCTCCTTTCTTGTCTTGCCGAACAGTGCAATAAGCGGACATTTGTCCGCCATATCACCTACTATAGATGGACGGAATTTCCACTTATTCTTATATTAATCTCCAAAAGCGGAAAAAAAACCAGATTTGTTTCCACTTATTAAACTTCCCCTGGTTTCTTTCCACGTATTGCGATATTATAGGTGGTAATATGGAAAATGAAAAGAAAAATAAACCGAAATTTCGGCCAAATTCCAGCCTGAAACTCATGGATCAGGTGCGCGAAGTGCTCCGCTATCATCATTATGCCTATCGTACCGAGCAGACCTATTGTCAGTGGATACTCCGCTACATCTATCATTTTGGCGGTAAGACCCATCCGAATCTTCTCGGGGCGCAGGATGTTGAACGATTTCTTTCCAATCTGGTAACCGAAGGCAAGGTGTCTGCTTCCACCCAGCGGCAGGCCCTGAACGCTCTGGTTTTTCTCTATCTGGATGTTCTCGACAAACCTCTGGACGGTGAGATAGCCCCGATTCGCAGCAAAAGGCAACAACGGCCACCTACTGTCCTTGTCCAGACTGAAGTGCAGCGTTTGCTGGCAGCGATTACCGGTAAGCATGCCCTCATGGCAAAACTGCTTTATGGGGGTGGTCTGCGCCTGATGGAGTGTATCCGCCTTCGTATTCAGGACGTCGATTTCGGCCAAGGCCTGATCTTTATCAGGGGCGGCAAGGGGGGCAAGGATCGGACGACCATCCTGCCCAAAAATGTGCAAGACGAATTGCAGATACAGGTTCAGGCGGTGAAGGCTCTTCATCATAAGGATTTGGAGGAAGGGTTTGGCGAGGTGTATATCCCGGAGGCCCTGGCTAGAAAATATCCCAATGCCGGCCGGGAGATCGGCTGGCATTGGGTATTCCCTGCAAGGGAGCGCTCTATTGATCCGCGGTCGGACCGGGAGATGCGCCATCATGTGCTTGAATCCGGCTTGCAAAAGGCGGTGAAACGGGCGGCGGAACTGGTCGGGATTGACAAGAAGGTCGGCTGCCACACCCTGCGCCACAGCTTCGCCACACATATGCTGGAAAACGGTGTGAATATCAGGGTCCTGCAGGAACTACTCGGGCATGCGGACGTCAAGACCACCGAGATATATACCCATGTTATGGCCCGGGATATCCGGGGCTTGCAAAGTCCGCTGGACCGATTCTGACAATTAACACCACTCTTTACCTGGTGTTTTATTTTTCCCTGTTGAAAAAGGATATGGAGATCCGACTACTTATAATTCATTGCCTTGGAGTCCCCAAATAAATATTATGGAATCCCAACCAATATTAGAAGATTTGCGGCAGCTGGCTCAGCAGGCCGGCGAGATTCTTGCGGCCGGTTACGAAAAAGAGCACCAGCTCTCCTTTAAAGGGGAAATCGATCTGGTGACCGAAATTGATCACCGCTCGGAAGAATTTCTGGTAGGGGAGTTGCGACGCAGATTTCCCGGTCATCAGGTGCTGGCGGAAGAAAGTGGCGGCAAGGATGGCGGAAGGCACCAGTGGTATTTAGACCCCCTTGACGGAACGGTGAACTATGCGCACGGGGTGCCATTTTTTTGTGTATCTATTGCTTACGCTGTCGCAGGCGAGCTAACCCTCGCAGCTGTCTTTGACCCGATGCGTGATGAGCTCTTTACCGCCCAGCGCGGCATGGGCGCATGGCTTAACGGCCGACCGCTCACAGTTAGGCCGGAAACTGAGCTTTCCCGCTCATTACTGGTCACCGGTTTTCCCTACGATATTTGGAAAACAGCGCAAAACAATCTCGATCATTTCAGCAGATTCGCAAAAATTTCACAAGGGGTGCGTCGGTTGGGATCGGCGGCCCTTGATCTTTGTTATGTGGCTGCCGGTCGCTTTGATGGTTACTGGGAACTCTCACTTAAACCCTGGGATCTGGCGGCCGGGGTGCTGATCGCCCTGGAGGCGGGGGCAAGAGTGACCACAATCGACGGTGATGCCGATTGTATGTCGCCTCCCTACTCAGTGCTGGCCGCAGCCCCGGTTATCCATGGCAAGATGTTGGCAACATTGCAGACAGTCAGTTGAACAGACATGAAAACGCAGGTGATTTTATCGAACGGGCTGGTAAGAAAAGGAGGTCACGGTCTTTTTTCTTCCGACACCTTCTTCTACCAAGGTCGGAGTCGGCAACAGGGCCTTCCATCAACCCCCTCATTTTTATAGAACAATGCCAGCAATATCGATCGAATCCTCTCTCCGGCTCAGGCTTCTCAATTTTCCCCTTATCATCGGTGTGGTCTATATCCATGCCTATTCCGCCACTATCGAACATGCGGGGGTAAGCCTCGGACCCGAGCAGCTCAATTATTTTACCGATTTTGTCAGAATTCTCATATCTCAAGGCCTTGCCAGGCTTGCCGTACCGTTGTTTTTTCTTATGTCTGGATATTTTTTCTTCCTCGGTTTCACCTGGTCATGGCGAGGGTTAGAGCAGAAGCTTGCCGCCAGAGTGAAGACCCTGCTGGTTCCCTACCTGTTCTGGACGGTTCTCGCAGTTGCCACCCGTTTTCTCGGTCAGTCGATCCCTGCCGTCAAAGCCTATTTTACAGGTGACAGCGGGTTGCTGGCCGACCTGTCGGTTTATGATCTTGTCAACGCCGTACTTGGTTTAACCAGGCCGCCGGAGGCTTACCATTTATGGTTTATTCGCGATCTCATGCTGCTGATGCTTCTCAGTCCTTTGATAATCTTCTTGCTGCGAAATATTGCCTTGCCGTTTTTAGGTGTTATGTTTTTTGTCTGGATAACAGCCAAGTGGCCAATCTATTCCCCCGATGCGGTGGGTGTGTTGTTTTTCTCGCTCGGCAGCTATATGGCCATGAAGGGGAAAAGCCTTTTTGTTTTCGATAAATACGGGAAATGGTTTGTATTAGCCTACCTCCCGGTTCTTCTTGCCGATGTGATTTGGTACGACGCGCCTTTCAATCTCTATTTGCACCGTTGCGGCATAGTCATCGGGCTGGTAGCGATCCTCTTTGGCAGCAAGATGATACTTGCCTGGGGGCGCTTGAAAAACCTCCTTCTTTGGCTCAGCGGCTTGAGTTTTTTTGTCTATGCGGCTCATGAGCCGCTCCTGGGAATTACCCGAACTCTCGCCTTTCAGCTTCTTCCCCTCAACTGGCCATACACAGTGTTATTGATCTATCTCTTTGTGCCGCTGGGAGTTGTTGCCGTTCTGGTGGGAGTGCACGCCGTTCTCGGTGCATTAATCCCCGGAGTCTTAAGAGTTGTCAACGGAGGGCGGTGAACAGGGGAATTACTGATACATTGGATCGCAACAATTCTGTCCTGTTGCAGGGTACTATCCATGCCCCTCCGAAATGCTGCAATCCACCGACGGCGGCCACCGCAAATGGTCGGCCGATCATGACTGCATCGGCACCAAGATCCAGCATCTTGAGAAGAGAAGATCAGCAAGATAATTCAGGGCATGTCCAAAGCGGGAGCTTCTTACCATCCATGTTCGGCTAGCTGGTAGAGAAAGAGGGAAATGCCGATAAAGAACACTGCCCCGATGACCAAAGTGGCGACGATCGAAGGGAGAAATTTTCTGGCCAGGTGCAGAAGTTGTGACCGTGCTTGCTGCACGAGGTTTTGGAAAAAGCGTCCGGCTACCACGCCTGAAAACTGATTGAACAGAATATGGTTGATGCTTTCCGAGTTTTCTTTCATCTGTTTATCCTCCTCTGTTGGCTTTTACCTAGGAGCATAACAGGGGTGGGGTATCACAGAGCGAGCCCCTCCAGGTTTATTTACACCAAGAGAAAAAAAACTTCGAAAAAGTGTTCCAGATGATTACTGCAATTTGCCCGGTACTGTCTGCAAAAGATTTTCCAGTTCGTGTTTGTTGAAAACATACGTCTGCCGACAGAATTCACAGTGCACTTCGGCACCCTCTTCTTTTTCGATGAGTTCTTGGATGTCTTGTCGGCCCAGGGAAAAAAGAGCACTCTGCATTTTGGTGCGGTTGCAGCTACACTGATAATAAAGGCTGCCGCTGCCGGTTTTTCGATGCGGGACGTCTTGAAACACCAGAGAGAGGATATCGCCCGGACTTCCACCTTCGAGGATCAGGGTTGAGAGAGGAGGCAGTGCGGCAATCTTCTGTTCGATTCGCAGCAGCAGTTGTTCATCGGCTGGGGGCAGTGACTGAATAAGAAAGCCTCCCGCCGCGGCAATTGTTCCATTTTTATTGAGACGGATGGCCAGGGCGATTGTCGAGGGTGTCTGCTCGGACTGGGCAAGGTAATAGGCCAGGTCCTCGCCGATCTCACTTGTGTAAAGTTGAATTGTTCCCGGATACTTGGTGTTGCAGCCAATGTCCTTGATGACCGTGAGAAAACCGGCACGGCCGAGGCCTGCGGCGACGTCGATGCGACCTTTGTTGAGCGGTACATCGGCATGCGGGCCTGCAACATAGCCCCGCACCCATCCTGCTGATCCTGCCTCGGTAATGATTTTTCTAAGAGGGCCATTTCCTTCAAATTTCAGAAGAACACTCTGGTCATCTTTAAGGAGTGCGGCAAAGAGAGCGGCACCTGTAAGAGCCCGGCCGAGGGCGGTGGCGGCGGTCGGCCCTACATCGTGTCTTCTGCAGGCTTCGGCAACGAGGGTGGTAGTTGTACAGGCAACGCCAAAAAAATTACCGGCGTCGGAAATTATTCTTTCGATGAGGTCAGCCATAGTGAAATTGAAAAATTTGAGATTATCGGCAATGGCGCAGGGGAGTCACTGCGGCACTATAGCATGTACGTCGGTGCAAAGAAATGATCGTTGCAGCCAGAAGCCGAAGAAACTCATATTGAGAATGGCGTAAGGCTGTTGTAAAAATGAAGATGGCCAAATCAAGGTCGGAAACGGTGGGAGAAAGTTTACGTTTACGTTCTGGTGAGAAAGATGTAGAATATGTCGTCAACAACATCCCCTGAACCCGTTAGAGGGCCTCTCCTGTGCCTTCTTTGAGGGGTAAAAACATCAACCCAAGGAGCAAAATTATGCGAATGTTTATTTTCTTCACATTGTTATTGATCGGTTTACCGTCATACGCCAAAGATATTTCCGGGGTGATGGTGAACGACACCCTGCAGACCGAAGATGGCACGACGCTGCATTTGAATGGTGCCGGGATCCGGTCGAAATTCTTTATTGATGTCTATATCGCCTCACTGTACATGGAAAAACCCTCTGCGGTAGCAGCCGAGGTGATCGGTGATAAGGGGAAAAAGAGAATCGTCATGCACTTCCTGCATAGCGAAGTAAGCAAGGATAAACTGGTAGACGCGTGGAATGACGGGTTCAAGGAGAACAACAGCGCCGGCGAATTGGCTAAATTGCAGGAAAGGATCAATCAGTTCAATGCCCTTTTTGTCGATGTCAAAAAGAATGATGTAATTGTTCTTGATTATGCCCCGGCTACCGGAACCGTGGTGACCATCAAAGGTGAGAAGAAGGGGGCAATCCCTGGTTCTGATTTTAACGACGCCCTCCTAAAGATTTGGTTGGGTGATAATCCTGTGACCAGCAGTTTAAAAGACAAGCTGTTGAGCTACAAAAAATAAGCCAGACAAATCCGCTAGCAAAAGCCCGGCAAGCCATTTTATTAACTTCCGGGCTCTTCCTGTTGCGCCAAACCCTCAGGCTGACAAATACCTGAGGGTAATGGTGTTTTCTGTTTTACCTCTTAGCTTAATGCCTGCTATTTCTGTTCAAGTGTCTCGGCAAGCAGTTCCATGGTATGGACGCAGCGGATAGTCGGATCAGCCTTGCCGACAGCCCCCTTGAGCATGATCATGCAACCGGGACAGTCGGTGGCCACTGTTTTCACCCCGGTAGCCTGAATGGTTTCGACCTTGTCCCTGGTGATCTGTTTTGAGATCTGGGGATGGCTGAGAAAGGAATAGGTCCCCCCGAAGCCACAGCAGCGATCGGAGTTCTTCATTTCTGCAATCCGGTGCCCGGAACTTTCAAGAAGGGCACGCGGCTCCGTCCAGACATTTGAGCCCCGCTTGAGATGGCAGGAATCATGGTAGGTGATCTCTTTCACAGATCGAACTGCCCGCATTTTAGCCGAGGCACCAAGTACATTCTCAAGAAAGGCTGAGGCATCCATGGTCTTTAACGAAAGTGCCACGGCCTTCGCTGCCCATTGTGGTTGGTCGGCAAGGCGATTGACGAAATCGCGCTTAACGGCCATGGTACAGGTCGGGCAGATGCAGAGAATATAGTCGACCTGTGCCTCGGTGAATGCTTCGACGTTTTGTTTGGCAAGGAATTCACCGGTCTCGGTGTCGCCCGCATACAGCGCCGGGATGCCGCAGCAGTTCTGGGTCTTGGGGAAGACCGCTTCGACATTAAAAGAATTGAGAACCTTGGTCAGACTGACTCCCACCTCGGGGTAGACGAAATCAGCGCCGCAACCGACAAAGAAGCCGACCCGGCATATGGGCTTGTCGACCTTCTGAACTATCGAGTCAAATTGATCGCGGAAGGGTTTCTCGGCAATGGCCGGAAGATTGCGCCATTCTGTGTAATCGCGGGACATGAAATGCAGAGGTAGATGGCGAATGATCCGCCGCCCGGGGTCGTCGGCATTTTTCTCGGTGACCGGCCGTTGCAGTTTTGAAGCTGCCCGAACCATGCTATGAAAGAGCGACCGATTCTTCATAACCGCTTTGAAGGCCACGTTTTTGATGGCCCCCATCCCATATATCTTGGTGACCTCGTTGCGCAGATGGAGGATGATTTCCTCCAGATCTATCTTGGCGGGGCAGACCGCAACACAGGATCTACAACCGATACAGGCTCTGGTGATTTCTTTAGCTTTGTCGAGGCCCTCATAAAAGGCGGTGAGGATAATGCCAATGGCGGAAATATAGATGGAACCGAAGACATGGCCGCCAACAGTCTGGTAGACCGGACAGACATTGGCGCAAGCCCCACACTGGATACAACGCAGAGCGTCCTGGCAGGCTTTGGATTCATACAGGGCTTCCCGGCCGCCGTCGATCAGAACGATGTGCTGTTCCTTCTGCCCGCCATCGGCCGAAACACCCCCCCTGATCCAGGTGACGTAGGAGGTAAGCAGCTGTCCGGTGGCATTGCGGGGCAGGAGCTGTGTGATTTTAATGGCATCTTCGATATTGCGGACCAGTTTATGGATACCGGCAAAAACCACATGGACTTTTGGCAGGGTGGCGCAGAGTCTGGCATTGCCTTCATTGGTAACGAGACCAATGCCGCCGGTTTCGGCAATGAGGAAATTGGCGCCGGTCAGGCCGATATCGGCATTGAAATACTCTTTACGCAGTCTTTCGCGGGCATGATCCACCAACGCTTTTATCTCGGCCGGCAGATGTTTTCCCGCTTCCTTGCTGAAAAGTTCGGAGACCTCTTCTTTGAACATATGGATAGCCGGCATGACCATATGGCTTGGCCGCTGGCCGGCGAGCTGGATAATCCATTCGCCAAGATCGGTTTCAGCGGCCCTTATGCCGTGTTCCGCAAGGGCCTTATTGAGATGTGCCTCTTCGGATACCATCGATTTTGATTTGGCAATCAGAGTAGCCTTTTTTTCTTTTGCCAGTCGGATTACATACTCATTGGCCTCTTTGGTATCCTTGGCGATGAAAACCTTGGAGCCTGCAGCTTCGGCGTTCTTGATGAAATCAGCGAGAAGCTCTTTCCGGCGAACTCGGACCTCATCTTTGATGGCTGCCAGTTCGGTCCGCATTTCCTCAAAGTTCAATCCTCTGAAAGCATTTTCCCTGGCGATCAGGTAGGCGTCGCCGAAGAGATGGAGGGCCTTGCTGAGTTTAGGATTGCCGATGGCAATATCCACACTCTGTTTATATGTCATATCGGTTGCCATAGCGTTGTTCTCCTTTTTTGTACCTTAGAAATTCGTTTCTTGTTTTTAACCAAATTTCGTGAAGGTACTTATCCCATTTACCGGGGTTAGTTTTCCATCAGATCGCTGGAAATGTTTTCCACCAGAAGAATATACAGTTCTCTGGGGCCATGGCAGCCGATGGTCAGTACCCGTTCGATGTCTGCTGTTCGACTAGGACCGGTTATATAGGCGATAAACTTCGGCGCGTTGCCCTCATGCAAAGCGTTCATGGGGGCGGCTGCGGCTAGATTGTCCACGAGGATTGTTGCTGGATCGACAATGATGAAATGCCTTTCGGGAAGGGTGGTCGCAAGACGAATATTCTCATCGGTGCTTTCCAACACCACGGTTCCAGTGTCGGCCATGGCAAAATTGCTGAATGTGACACCGGCCCCTGGGAATTGTCCTCCGTCTCTGAATTGTTTGTTCAACACCTCAACACCAGCGTTCTGCAACAGGGCTTTGAGTCCGTAGCGTATGACCAGTGGAGTTACCGGGACCAGTGTAGTACCCTTGGCCTTGTCGGCGATATATTTGACCGCCTCCTCAAGGTTCTCTGTTTTTTCCACCGTTGCCCCGACGCGTTTTGCTGATTCGATAAAACGCTCAACTCTGTTGTCAGTCATGACATTCTTCCTTTTTAGATAAGGTAGTCGAAAAAATTGCATATCCAGCGGATTGCCAAACAGATATTTTATTGCAAATTACGTGCCAAAGACATCCTGGCTTCAGTGTCGTTGAGTTAGTGGGGAAATGCCGGAAATTTGTGGAATTTGGTGTGTGGAGCAATATGGTGGCCAGTCTAAAAATAATAATATTATTTATTTTCAAACAGTTAGATATCGACTGGCAGGTGCTGCCTCCAGGGGTTGTGAAGAGCTTCTCCGATGTAAGGATTGGGGTTTTGTCCTGCAAACGGAGCTGGGGCAAACCTTGTCTGTTTTAACAGACAAGGTTTGCCGGACAGCTGTTTTCAATAACTAAGATGGTTATTGAGACAGGCTGTATTTCTTCAGCAGTGAATAAAAATGTGACCGGGATAAACCCGAGATATCCATTATTTTTTGAATATTGCCATCACATTGCCGGATCAGTTCGCCAAGATAGGTTTTTTCCGCTGTGTTTTTAAACTCTTTCAGGGGGGGCAAGGGGCGGTCAAAGATGTCTTCGAAGATTTTTTGTCCGAAATTTTGGACAAGAGGGTTTGAAGCAGTGTTTTCCTCGTCAATGACCTTCGCACCGGTGAGCCTGGTGATCTGTGCCTTTGCCACCTGAATTCTCAAGCTTCTTGGAAGATGCATGGCGCAGAGCGTGGATTCCTGACCGGCATCAATGACTGCATTCTCAAGGGTATTGAACAGCTCGCGGACATTTCCCGGCCAGTTGTATTCGGTGAGTGTTCTGAAAAAATCTTCACCGATCTCTTTCGTCTCCATGCCGAATGTTTTGCACAGCTGCTTTATCCGGAATTCAGCCAGTTCATGGATATCGCTGATTCGATGAGCCAGGGCGGGAAGATGTATCCGCATGGTTTTGATGCGAAACAGGAGGTCACTGCGAAAGCCGCCTTCTTCGACCATTTGGTCAAGGTTGCGATTGGTTGCAGCGATGAGGCGGAAGTTACTGGTCTGTTCCTTGGTGGCTCCAACCGGCCGGAACTGTCGCTCCTGCAGGACGCGGAGGAAGACTTTTTGAATGGAAAGGGGCATCTCACTTACTTCATCGAGAAAAAGAGTACCGCCGTCGGCAACCTTAATCAAGCCTTGGCGATCCAGCTGGGCTCCGGTAAACGAGCCTTTGAGATGGCCAAAAAGAGTTGATTCGACGAGGGATTCAGTTAAGGAGGCGCAATCGACCACGACGAAGTTTGCCGATGAGCGGGTACTGTTTTTATGGATGATGGTGGCGAACAACTCTTTTCCCGTACCGGTTTCGCCGGTGAGCAGGACATTGGTATCAGAATTGGCGGCTTTGGCCGTCAGGGCTATGCACGCCTTGATTTCCGGACTACTGCCTATAATGCCGGTATTAATGAGTTCGTTCCTTACGGCATTGCCCTTTTTCTCCTTGCGGTATTTGAGCGCCCTGTTGAGAGTGAGAGTGATGTCACGGACACTGGTTGGTTTTAGAAGATAGTCCCATACTCCGCCCTTAATCGCCAGCTCGGCACCGTCTGGGTTGCCTTTGCCGGTGAGGATGATGACCTCGGGAGGATCATCTATGGCCATCAATGCCGGGAGAAGGTCAAGGCCATTGCCGTCAGGAAGATAGACATCCAGGAACACCACGTCATAGTCGCCCTTCTCTGCGAGGCTAAGGCCGTCCTTCAGATTGTGTGCCTTGTCGGCATGGTACGCAAGCCTGGTGACCAGGCTGGCCATTGTCTCACAGGCTTCAATGTCATCGTCTATGATGAGTATTCGGGTCATGATCTTTCTGCTTTGGGCATCACCTCATGGATTGCCTCCATGAGGTCGTTTTTATCGTACGGTTTTATCACCACTTTAAGAATGTTTGGGTAATCCTTGGCCGCGGATCTGGCATCTTCTCGACCTGAGATGAGGATTATTGAAAGATTCGGAAGTCGGCCGGCAAGTTCGGTGCCGCTCATCCCCGGCATATCAAAGTCGGTAATAATTATATCAAAATTATTGGCCGCTGACGAGACCAGTTGCAAGGCGGCAGCCGGTTCGCGAAGAGCGGTCACTGTGAACCCCATTTCTTCAAGGAGGCGGGGCGTGGATTGCAGTTGATCTTCATCATCTTCAATAAACAGGATGTGTCCTTCAGCAGGGGAGGTTGCGGCTAGAGCGCCGGCGATGGTATCTTCGCCGGCCTCAGTTTCCGGCAGGCAGATTTCAAAAGTGCTGCCTCCTTCCGGTTCACTGAGAACACGGATTATACCCTGGTGGCTTTTAACGATGCCATGAACCACCGCTAGGCCGAGGCCCGTGCCCTCGGTTTTGCTTTTTGTCGAGAAAAAAGGATCGAAAATTTTGTCAAGTATCTCAGGTTTGATGCCGGGGCCGTTATCTGTTACGGAAAGTTTGATAATGGACCCGGTCTGGGAAGTGACAAGTGTTACTCGGCCTTCCTCAGGGTTGAGGCGACAAAGTCCGATATTTATGTTGCCGCCGGTTTTCCTCAGGGCATGAAAGGCATTGGTACAGAGATTAAGTGTTGCCTGGTGTATCTGGGTCGGATCGGCAAGAACGTAAAAACCTTCGTCCGCTGTAATAGCGCTGGTGATCGTGATGTTGGCGGGCATGGAAGCCTCCATCAGGTGAATGACTTCCTGGACGACACTGCGCAGGTCGGTTGGTCGAAAACCCTCTCTGGACGGTCGGCTGAAGGACAGGATCTGCTGCACCACCCGACCGCCTCTCCTGGCGGCCTTGAGAACCCGATTGAGATCGGCCTCGGTCTGGGTACCCGGCTCTATGTCACCGATGGCAAGCTCGGTCGAGTTGATGATTGTTGTGAGAATATTATTGAAATCATGTGCAATTCCACCAGCCAGAGTGCCGATTGCCTCCATTTTCTGGGACTGCAGGAGTTGTTTCTCGAGATTCTGTTCCTTGGTGATATTTTCTGCCGTTGACAGGATGCCGACAATGCGGCCGCCCTGTCCCATCAGTGGCACCTTGTTTACCTCTATCCACGCCTCGGCACCGTTTTTCCCAAGCACTTTGCGGCGAATTTTTCGGAAGGCTTTCTTGTTTTCAACAACATTTGCGTCAGCCGAGACAGACCAATCGGAATAGGATCGATCGCTAATGATTTGCAAGGTCGACTTGCCCACCATCGTCTGGGTATCCAGGATACCGAAGAAATCCATAAATGCCCGATTAGCACCAAGATACTTTCCCTCTGGATCTTTCCAGGAGACAAGCTGAGGAATGGTGTCCATCAAGGTTTCCTGGAATGCAAGTTGGTCAATGATTTTCCGTTCGACCTTGCGTCGCTCCAGCATTGCGCCGAACATCGCGACAAGGGCGAGTAGAAGGAGGACGAAACTGACCATGATAGTCCAGAAAAGCTCTTTTGATATCGCGTAAATGGCTTCCGGGGCATTGATGATCCTGCTGCTGTCGGGGAGGATTTTCTGGTTGATGCCAAGCTTTTCCATCACCTTATAATCAAAGAGATAGATACCGCTCGGCTCCTTCATGATGGGGATGGCGTCGGCCTTGGTCCCTTGCAGAATACTCAGAGTCATCTCGCCTGCGATCCTGCCCTGTTCCATGCCAGACAAGACCTTGCCGCCGACGGCGCCATGACCTATTAGAAACTCCCAGGAGGTGAATATCGGTACTGAACTGTGGCGATAAATAGCGTCACTCACCTCCTCGGAGGTATAATATCGGCCATTAATTATCTGGTAATAGGGAGCAATGAAGATAAAGGTGTTTTTAGGGAGTTTACTCACCCGTTGTTGTGCCTCTTCAAGGCTGAGTTGAATCCAGTATTCGATTTTTAGTTCGGTCTGATGGCTTTCGAGGATCGTTTCTATTTGATGACGAATGTTCACGCCAGTGATCGAATCATCAATGAGGACGATTAGATGATCCTTTTCTGGATGGAGCTTTTGGGCGATATCAAGGGTCGCCAAAAAGTCGAATGTCTCGACAACGCCGGTTATATTGCCTGCGGCGATGTCTGCTTCCTGGAGATCGTTGACTCCGCAGAATACTACGGGTACACCCGGGAAAAGTTCATGACGGTACTGGGCTATGAAGTTCATGGCGTCGTTATCGGAAATGACGATGGTGTCAAAGGTCTCGCCCTTAAACTTTTCTTTGTATAAGCCAAGCAGGTTCTTTGAAATTACATTGTAGCTAAATTTTTTGGCATCCATGTACTCAATCTGCAGATCGACCTTGAACCGGCTTTTATTCAGTACGGACCGTACACCATCGAGCAAGCCATCTGACCACTTGTAGCCGTTGTGGTAGGAATTGAGGTAGAGCACATGTTTCTTGTCCTGATCGGCAAAAGAAAGTGCTGGAGTGAAGAGGAGGAAAAGGAAAAGGATAAGGAGTGCAGTCAATTTCGGTATTCGCATAGAACCGCTGCAAGGAGTTTGGTTTACATCGTTCATTCGGATTTGTCTGGTTTGTCCAAATGGTCGGCTCTGCGCCTAAAGTTCGGCCACACCGGCAGGAATCAGACAGATAAAGACAAAATCCTCACCGCCGCCATTCATAAATTGGTGTTCCTCGTTGCCAGGAATGAAAAGTACGGTGCCGCTGGTCACCTCCCGCCATTCGCCGTTTTGATACGCCTTGCCTATGCCGGAATGAATAAAAATCTCATGTTCCCAGGTGTGTGCATGTCTCGGGGTGAAGCCGCCGGGGGCAACAGTGAAAACGCGCATACAAAAATTCTCGGCACTATCAGCTTTGCCGATAACAACCCTGCCGGTAACTCCTTGCACGGTTTCGCTGTCAAACTGCTGACTGGGGCAATCTTGGTAACTGGTAATTTTCATAGAATTTCCATTAGTAGATATTGAACTGCATGTCGATTGATCTGCATCTCTATAATAGAGAGGAACGCCAAGAATGCAACGGCTAAGATGGCGAAGAGCCGCGCGGTGCCTTGCCGGTCAAACCCATGTAAATGGCGGCGAGGGTGAGGAATACTCCTATCCAGTTAACAAAAGAGGTGGGGCGGCTAAAGAAAAGGACATCCCAAAAAAAAGAGAGGGATGGCTGGAGAAGAAGCATGAGCCCGATAAGGGAGGTTTGAATTTTTGACAAGGCTCCGGCAATCAACATCCAACCGATGGTCTGGCAGAAGAAGCCAAGGCAGAGCAGGGAGAGCAGGCTTTTGAGGTTGGGAATATGAAACGAGTCTCCAGTGAGCGTCATCTTTAAACCAAGAAAGAAAGCACAAAATAAAGAAACGAGCATGAGCGAAAAAACCGGCGAGCGACTCCCTTCGATCTGGATTTTTTTCAGGCTGAGGAGATAAACGGTATAGCAGAGGGCGGTGAGCAGTCCAAAGTACACGCCGGTTTTGTAGGTGTTGCTGAGCCTCTGCCAATCAAGGCCAACAATCAGAAAGAGGCCGAGTATGGCTATGGGCAAGGATGCTAGAAAGCGGGGACGAGCCTTTTCCCCAAAAAAAAAGATGGCGGTGGCAGCCAGGAGAAAAACCTGAAAATTGCCGAGCAGAGTGGCGAGCCCTGGCCCGATGTATATGATGCTTTCGTGCCAAAAAAAAAGATCGAGAGCGAAGGTAAGGCCACAGAAGGCTATGAGAATTATCTGCAGTGGCCGAGGCTTGGTAAGGTCTTTTTTGAAAATCGCTATGACTAGGAGAAAAAGAAAACCGAAAAACACCCGGTAAAAACCAGAGCAAGTTGGGGCAACATCGGCGAGTCTTACGAAAATTGCAGAAAAGCTGATCAAAAAGGCCCCGGCAAGCATTTGTAAAATCGCGCGGTATCTGAGAAGCCAGTCGCCCATAGTATTTGAGTGGCAAAGAGTCGGTCAGGATATATGGCCCGGTAACGGTTTTTTGTGCTTCAGTTGGAACAAAGTGAACATTTGTGCAATGGGGCTGACCATAATGGATCTTGTGTTTTTGCGCATCACATAAAGGGTTTCTCTGTTGAACGTTGTCGGAAATATTTGAATATTGGATAAAACCGGACATTTTTCTTGTGCATGTTAAACAACTAGTGGGGCAGTGTGGGTTTGCGAAGGGGTGAAGATGAGGCAAATGGTATTGTGCATAATGGGCGAATAATAGTAAAAAACGCACATTTTTTATATTAAATGATATAGGGGCGCAGTGTATCTGTAAATCCAATGGAAAAGCATATAAAAAATTAATTATATTTATAACAAATATTTAAGTTGTTGAATCGAGTGAAGCAAGAAAAATAATGTTGATTTTCTGGAAAAGTTTTGTATTGATTCGTGGTTGAGTGTTGTACGATTTCAATGTTGCCCTGGTTTTGTAATGCACAAACTGCACACAAATCTTGGCCGGTGGCGACAGCGCTGAACGTAAGCGAGACTATTCTTATGGAGAACAAACCGATAGACATGAATGATCTTTCGACCAAATATCTAGGACTTGAGCTGAAAAATCCGGTTATTGTCGGTAGTTGTGGATTTACCAGCAGCGTTGCCAAGATAAAGGAACTGGCTGACAATCAGGCCGGGGCCATCGTTTTAAAATCGCTGTTCGAAGAGCAGATTCAGGCAGAGTTGTCTGCAAATCTAGAAAATTACACTGCCGACTACCCGGGGGCCACGGATTACATTCGGGAATACACCCGAGGCAATGAGGTGGAAACCTACCTCAAGCTCATTGCCGAAGCTAAAAAGGCCGTGGACATTCCGATTATTGCCAGTATTAATTGCGTCTCCTCAGACGAATGGGTGTCTTTCGCCAAGTCGGTGGAGAATGAGGGTGCGGATGCCATTGAGTTGAATGTCTCTCTGTTGCCGTCAAATCCCAGGCAGACCAGCACCGATAACGAAAAGAAATATGAAGAAATCATTCGTTGTGTCGGCGATCTGGTTTCCATACCCATTTCTTTAAAGATGAGCCACTATTCCGCTGCACTCGCAGGTCTCATCCAGAAATTGAGCTGGATCGAGAAGATTGGTGGATTTGTCCTTTTCAATCGCTATTATACCCCGGATATTGACATTGAAAAAATGATCGTCAAATCGGCTGAAATGCTCAGCAGCCCCGGTGAAGCCTGCAACTCTCTGCGTTGGGTTGCCCTGATGTATGGTCAAATCGACAAGGATCTGGTGGCTGCAACCGGGGTTCATGACAGCGAAGGCCTAATTAAGCAACTGCTCGCCGGAGCGGCTGCAGTGCAGATTGTGTCAACCATCTATAAAAATGGTGCCGGGCGGATTGCCACAATGCTCGCCGGCCTTGACGAGTGGATGACTCAAAAATCATATACCAGCCTCGCCGATTTTCGCGGCAAGCTCAGCTACGAGAAGGCAGCTGATGCCTCAGTGTTTGAGCGCACTCAGTTTATAAAATACTATGGCGGCATATCCTGATCAGGTGAAAAAACAATCTGAAAAGGGTTGCACCCCCCACATATAGAAGAAGACAAAAAATACCCACCGTCCTCATCATTGCTCTCATCGGATATTTATGAAATCGTTGCTGACATTTCCCAAAGGCGGAGTCCATCCGCCAGAATTTAAGGCGCAGACCCAGGGCTTGGGCATAGAAATTATGCCTGTGCCCGATGAACTTGAACTGATTCTTGGTCAGCATATCGGTGCTCCATGCCAACCAATTGTTGCCAAACGCGAGGAAATCGGCGAGGGTGCCCTGATTGGCGAGGTGAAAAAAGGATTGGGAGTTCCACTGCATGCTCCGGTGGCTGGCAAGATTAAGGATATAGGGAATTCAGTTCATCCAGTGCGGGTCAGTGCACCGTCGATCACCCTGACGGTGAACCGCGAGGTTGAAGCCCCGCGCTATGAGAAAGAGGATTGGCAGCATCTGAATGCCGAAGAACTTCTTGCCAGAGTCTATGGCGGTGGGATAATCGGCATCGGCGGCGCCGGTTTTCCGACCCATGTGAAATTGAAACCGCCGGCCAATGCACCTGTCGATACCCTGATCCTCAACGGCGCCGAATGTGAACCCTATATCACCGCCGATCACCGGGCAATGCTCGAATACTCAGCGGAAATTGTCGAGGGTGCAAAAATCATTCTGAAAATTCTCGGCATCAAAGAATGTCATATCGGTATAGAAAACAATAAACCAGACGCCATCCTGGCAATGAACAAAGCTGCGGAACTGGTCTCCACTGCCGATGCCTCCATTAAAATCCGTACTCTGCAGGTAAAATACCCGCAAGGCTCGGAAAAGCAGTTGATACATGCCGTGACTGGGCGGAAGGTTCCGGCCATGGCCCTGCCTTCGGCGGTGGGTGTGGTGGTGCAGAATGTCTGCACTGCCAAGGCTATTTACGATGCGGTGGTGTATCGTAAGCCTT
>JAHJLI010000003.1 GCA_018821785.1 Pseudomonadota bacterium | reverse complement strand
TTCGTAGAGGGCTGCAAATCGTTTTACTTCTGATGATTTCATGGTACACTCCTTTTTGTTGTAAGTGCCCGGGATTGGACACTTACTGGAGTTATACACTGTTTTTTGCTTTTTCCGCCGCTTAGCGGCTTCGTTCAACCAACCGCTACACTGGACCCTCAAATAGCGCGGGCCTGTGAGCCTACACGTGTGTGCAGGGCATGACATAAAACTAAAGAGGTGCAAGTCCTCCATCTGCGATTGCGTGAATTAGGGGGGTGAGTGTCAGACTTGCCTGGAACACAAGCAAGTCAGCGCATGGACAATGGCGGTTGAGTCACAGTCCAGCCCTGAATTACGCTATGCCGAAAGCATATTTCGAGGAACGAGGGTTACCGTCATTAGCTGATTGGTAACATGACTCATTCAACCGAACCGCCGTGGTACGTGATCCGTAAACCCGGTGGTGTGGGAGGAGGGGAACCGTGAGGTTCCTCCCTATCCCGATTATGGATTGAAAGGTTAATATGGAAAATGGCTCTATCTTACTAGTGATAATCGTTTCGGCTTTTTGGGGAAGAAGGTCAATATTTATTGGTTTTCTCTCTGGTGTTGCATCAACAATTGTCTGTTTCTTTTTATTTGAAACAGATACATCAATGTCTTTTTCTAAAGAATTAATTTTAGGTGTTATAGCAAGTCTCTTTGCAGCAATTCTCGCTCATTTCCTCTTTCCAGGCCTTAAGGGTGGTGGTCATAATAGTGGTCCTTCATATATAGGTGGTGGTGGAAGCTGGTCAGGAAGAAATAGTGGTATTGTAAACACAGAAGAAGAGCTAAAAAACATAAAAGAAAACGAAAAAAAAATTCCATAACCAAATAAGGATAGATTGTGATCGCGTAGCGATCCAAGATCTTATCCATGGTTGGACGAAATCCCTACAGTTCAGCAGTCTATATTGCTTTTGGAGCTGCACAAGACAAGATGCGTAACCGCCTTATAGATGTGCATGGTGCTGGTTCGCAACGCAGCGATCCAAAATTTGGAAGTGCAAATTAATGGGAGCGAACAAATCGCCGCACTGGTGGCTATTTCGCGGCGCTTCATGTCCACCAATGAGCTCAGCCGTTAGGCAAATAATCCTAACTACAGAGATTAATAAATAAAGGGATCGCTCCGTGGAAGCATGTATTTACAAAAAATTTGGCAAAGAGGGCGTCTTGGAATGGGTCGGTGGTTGGCCAAAACCTGTGTGCAAATCTGATTCAGTAATTGTAGAAGTGGCGGCTAGCAGCATTAACCCCAAAGATGCATTGCTGCGCAGCGGTAAGTTCAGCAGAACACTCGCGCGCGACCCACTGCCAAGGTTAACTGGGCTGGATGTATCTGGGACTGTGGTGGAGGTCGGGGGAAATGTTGCTCGCATTAAAGTTGGTGACGCCGTATTCGGCATGACCAACAATTTTTCCGGCGGTGTATTGAGTACGTTTGCTGAATTAAAAGAAACTGAAGTTGCCAAAGCTCCTATTTCAATATCCCTTGTTAATGCGGCCTCAATCCCTTTAGCTGCTCAAACCGCGTTGCAGGCGCTTCGTGATATTTGTGGCGTAAATCAAGGCAAGAAAGTGCTCATCACCGGTGCGAGCGGCGGCGTTGGACATTTTGCTATTCAAATCGCTAAACATTTAGGGGCGGAAGTGCATGGAATCTGCAGTACGGATAACATCGAATTCGTTTCCTCATTGGGTGCTCATTGCGTATACGATTATAGGAAAAACAAACCTGCTGCGATTGATAATCAATACGATGTCATATTTGACGCTGCAGGCAGGTATAAAAGGGAAGATTTTTCACCGCAACTCGGGAAAAATGGTATCTTCGTTACGACGGTTCCAAGTGGTAAATCTTTACTTTCTGAATTAATGGCTCGCCTAAAAATTAGCAAAAAAAGCAGGCTCGTGTTTGTGCATTCTTCGCATAAAGATCTGAGTCAATTAGCGGATTGGATAGATAGCAGTAAATTGTCCCCACATATACAAAAAGTATATGAAAAAAACGAAATAGTAGAAGCCCACACTCAGATTCAAAGCGGTCATTCCAGAGGTAAAATAATCATAGGGTTAATGCCGTAAAATGTTGCCTAACAATGCTAGTACAACCGACGCAAAAAGCCGCACGGCTGATTAGCTGGTTATGGATTAAAGGAGTCTTCAAATGAACAAATTTGCCTTATTTGTATTCAACGGCGATCCACTGTGTTTCATACATGTACTTTTAAACGCACTGGACATGAAGGCCAAAGGACATGAAACGAAAATCATCATTGAAGGGGCTTCAGTCAAATTGATTCCAGAACTGGTGAAACCCGGAAATCCTTTGAATGGATTGTGGAAAAAGTGTCTTGAGTCAGGTTTGGTCGCTGGGGTATGCAGAGCATGTTCCACTAAATTGGGCACCCTTGATGCTGCAAATGAGCAGGCATTGCCCCTTCTTGATGATGTTTCCGGCCACCCAGGAATGGCAGCGTACCGGCAAAACGGCTATGAAATCATAGCATTCTGAACAAATGAATAAATGGAACGAAATTAATCCTGTCGTTGGGAGTAAGGCAGGGTATCTGCCTACGATTTTCTTTTAAACTGATGCAGAATGAATAAAAACCAAGAATAGAAGTACTAATGTGTTAAAAATCGAAATCAATATGAGGAGAGTTCATTATGTCGTTTATTTCCGTAACGTCCAGAATCCATGCTTTTCTCTCGATGGCCTTATGCCTCGCCTTTTTGTTCATCGTTCCTGGCATCGGCGTTCATTATGTCGTTTATTTCCGTAACGTCCAGAATCCATGCTTTTCTCTCGATGGCCTTATGCCTCGCCTTTTTGTTCATCGTTCCTGGCATCGGCGTTCGAACTTGTCAATCAGCTACAGCCCCGTCCGGCAATCTTGTCTTTATTCTTGACGCCTCTGGCAGTATGGGGGCACAAATCCAAGGGAAGATGAAAATCGACATTGCCAAGGAAGTTCTCACAGGTCTTATTCATGATCTCCCGGCAGGGGTCAATGTAGGCTTGGTTGCCTATGGCCATCGACAAAAAGCGGATTGCAATGATGTGGAAGAACTGACCACGCTGGGACCACTCGACCGGGAATCCCTGGTCTCGAAGATCAAGGCTCTCGATCACAAGGGGAAAACCCCCATAACCCTGTCGGTACAGAAGGTAGCAGAGGGTTTAAAAACGCTGGAGGACGAGACCACAATTATTCTGGTAAGCGATGGGGAAGAAACTTGCCAAGGTGACCCTTGTGCGATGGTTAAAGATCTAAAGGCGACCGGAGTGAAATTTATGATGCATGTGATCGGTTTTGATGTAACCGATAAGGAGAAAGCCCAGCTGGCATGTATGGCGGAAGCAGGAGGCGGTACGTATTTTACCGCGAAAAACGTCGGGGAGTTAACATCTGCTGCGAAAAAAGTGGTTGAAAAGACGGAGCAGTCTTCAGGAAAATTGAAGGTCAATGCGTTACGTAATGGTAAACCCATTGGCGCTTGGTACGAAGTTTTCAAGGCGGAGGCGGAAGGAAGCGGTGAGAAACTCAGTGTTGCGACCAATCCCATCAATGCTGGAGGTGAGGAAATCAAACTCGTCCCGGGCACCTATGATTTGATTATAAAAAACCAGGAGGATGCCGGAAACCCAACGATGAGCTTTCCCGGTATCGCGATCGAGGTTGGCAAAACCGTAACGAAAGTTGCCGATTTCTCCGGCGGAACGCTGAAAGTAAAAGCCTTGAGAAACGGCAAACCCGTCGGGGCATGGTATGAGGTCTTCAAGGCGGAGGAGGAGGGGAGTGAGGCGAAGGAAAGTGTGGCTTCAAATCCCATTGGCGATGGCGGGGAAAGCGTTAAACTTCTCCCGGGAGTCTATGATCTGACAATCAGAAATCAGGAAGATGCCGGAAATCCGACGATGCATTATCCTGGTACACTCATTGAGGCAGGGAAGACAGTAGAGAAGGTTGCGAACTTTTCGGGCGGAGCTCTGAAAATCAAGGCACTGAAAAATGGTAAGCCCATTGGCGGCTGGTATGAGATCTTTAAAGTTGATGCGAAAGGAACCGTTGAGCAGGAAAGTGTGGCATCAAACCCCATTAGCGAAGAAGGGGAAAACGTAAAGCTCATTCCGGGCGCTTATGAATTGAAAATCACCAACCAGAATGATTCGGGAAATTCTACGAAGGATTTCCCGGGAATTACAATCGAAGCAGGAAAGACCGTTGAGAAGGTCGCGGTGTTTTAGCAATGCTAATAGCTCAGCCCCCCATTGCTCTGGTAATTGCCTCTTTCAGCACTGCTTTCTTATACGGCTTGTGCAGGAAAACCTGAGGAAGCTCAGGATGATCTCCAGCGAGCACCTTTGACTCATCGTGACCGCTGGCCAGGACCACTGGGATGTCCGGTCGGATTTGCCGCAGAGCCGTCAGGGTCTCCCAGCCGTCCATACGCGGCATGCTCAGGTCAGACAGGACAACCTTGATTTTATCGAGGTTGTCTTTAAATACCTCCAGGGCCTCGACACCGTCCTTTGCCGTGAGAACTCTATATCCCATGCGCATGAGCATGGATGCGACCATATCGCGTAACATCTTCTCGTCTTCAACCAGCAGCACCGTGCTGCCCCCTTCTGTTGACAAAGATTGGGGCGTTTTGTCTGCAATATTGGATGGTTCCTCAGCAGATACCGGAAAAAATGCTCGGAGGATAGTCCCTCCCCCCACTTTGCTCTCAACTGTAACAACACCGTCGTGTGCTTTAGCATTGCCAAGAACAACCGGCAGACCAAGGCCACGTCCGGTAAACTTGCTGGAGAAAAACGGGTCGAAGAGTTTATCTATATCCTCTATTGCAATCCCACAACCGGTGTCGGATATTTCCAGGCAGGCATAAACTGAATCCTGCGGCTGCCAGTCGATGGGAAAACGGTGCGTAGCCGGTATATCCGTTTGAGAAACCGTCTTGACGGCCAGCTTGACCGTTCCCTGGCTTTCACCGACTGCCTCCCAGGCATTGGTGGCCAGGTTGGTGAGAATCTGCTGTATCTGGTTTTTATTAGCGCAGATGGTCGGGCCTGGAACCGGACATTCAGTCTCGAGAATGAGGTTTTTAGGGGCTGCTGCCTGGAGCAGGGGCAGACTTTCGCGGCAAACCATTGAAAGGTCAAGAGGTATATGTCTGCCAGGTGTTTGGCCAAGATAGGCGAGCATCAGGCCGCTGACATCGGCGGCCTTTTGGGCCCCCAGCATTGCCGCGGTCAGTTGGCTCTTGACGGATGTCGTATCTTGCGGCAAGTCCTCAAGAGCCATTTCCAGGTTGCCCATCACCGCTCCGAGTTGGTTGTTGAAATGATGAGCGATGGCCCCGGCCATGCGGTGCAGGCTGTCGTTTTTCTGAAGTTGGCGACTGAGTGCTTCGAGTTTCGCCTTTTGTTTTTCATCGCTCTTGCGCTTGGTAATGTCGCGCCAGGTCGTAAAGAGGGCCGGTTTATCGTCCATCATCATTGATGTGATGGAAACATCGACAAAGAAATCAGACCCATCCAATCGGCGATGCACCCATTCGAAGGCGTTACTCCCGGTCAGCAAGGCTTGCCTTATTTTTTCCTCTGCGGCGAGAGATGATTTCCGGCCGTCAGGCTGAAACTCGGGCGAAACTACTTCCGGACGCTTGCCGATGATCTGGGTTCTATCTCCTCGCAACATGACCTCGGTTGCCCGGTTGCATTCAACAACAACACCATCGACGATAATCAGATAGGCGTCTGGTGAATCCCTGAAGAGTAGACGGTGTCTCTCTTCGCTATCTTTCAGATCTTGTTCAATTTTTTTTCGCTGAAGAATACTCGTGTTGGCTTTTATAAAAAGAAAGCAAACTATCCCGGCAAAAACAACACATAATATGATGAGGCCAGGACCAACAGACTTCCATAAAGGTGCGACTATTTTATCTTTGATTTCTTTCTGGCTGTAGAGGGAAACAAGACGCCAATCCGGATAATTGGCCAGTTCCTGTTGGTGTAACCGGTATGTATTACCCAACTCGTCCACGGCGCTATCTTTGTTGGTCTGTTTCATTCCGGTCCATTTCCAGGGCCCAGCACCAAATTGTTTTGTTTTTTCTATGCTCGATATCGTTTCTGCTGAGGTCTTCCACAGAACATTATAAAGCCAGTATGGACGGCTAGAAAAGAACACCACGCCATTCGGGTCAATGAGAAGCACAATTCCAGGCTTAAATTTTGAAAAGCTTTTTTCGATCGATTCAACCGGTGCCTTTATAACGGCAATACCCAAGGGCATTTGTCCTGCCTCATTGTAAACCGGATTACTATAATAGATCCCTCTTTCTTTTGAGGTAACTCCCAGTGCCATGTAAACTGCAGGTATACCTTGCATAGATTGAGTATAATACGGGCGAAACCCATAATTTTTCCCCACAAAGGTATCAAGAGCATTGCGGTTGCTGGAAGCGATTGTGTTTCCGGAGTGGTCCATCAGGTAACAGACACTGACCTGAAAAGCCTCACGAAAATGATCGAGAATAATATTGGTCTCATCAAGGGTAGCCATATCTTCACTCAAAAGAGAGTGTTTCAATTCTTTTATACCGGCCAGAGATTTTACAGAAAGGAGGTGCCAGGATAGATACGCATCAATGTCATTACCGAGTTCGTTCAATTGTTCAGCGGCTTCTTTGTGAGTCTGCTCAACTGAAAACTCAGTTAATGTTGCGTAATAAATATATCCCCCAAAAGATGATGCTAGAATAGCCATTATGGATAATACTACGAAGAGCGTTTGCAGGCGGGTATTCGCATTTTTCATAGTATTGCCTTAAGATTTTGCATTGAAAGGGTGTTACAAACCATCACCGTTGGTAATTCGTATGATAATAGCATAATACTGGTTTTCGGTCCCTTGAACAAGTTTTCGGTAAGGATCCATGCTTTGCTATCAGCTCTTTTTCCCGTCTGACTTTACAGTCAGAGAAGCCTGCTTTTACACAGAATTTGAGTTCAGGGAAAAAAGTGGGTAGAGATATTAATAATTTTCATTGTATCAACCGATAACAGAGATTATCGATGAAAAAACATACAAAGCCTATCTTGTATTGATATCGCGGATTACCTGAATAAGTGAGGTTGGTATGCAAAATGTCGTAGAACTCCGGACCAGACAAAGGGGCCTCGAAAAAAAGAATATCAATGACAAGACTGCTCATGTCCAGTTGCTATATTGCCCCGAGATTGTTGCCCGCGACGGCAGGTATGTTGCCTTCGCCGACAAGGTGATATGTGATTGTTTCAGCGGGTTCGAGTGGTTAGCCGGACCTGACAAAGACATGAGCTGGGAGGCAGGATGCCATTGGGTAAAAGGTCTGTCGACCGGCGGCGGTGGCTGGCGATTGCCAACCCTCAATGAGCTGCGAGGCTTGTTTAAAATGAATAAAAATGGGGACAATCTTTCGCCTCTTTTTGGGGTCAGCATGACGGATGTATGGAGCTGCGAGACGCAAGATGAATCGTCTGCCTGGGGGTTCAATTTTCTGCCCGGCAATCAGTTTTGGACCTATAAGACCCTCTCCAGGAGATTCAGAGTTCTGGCTGTTCGTCCGAGACGCTACCATACTTTGAGAAAGAGGACCCAAAAAATATCCGATTGAGATGAACGCGTAGAGAGGTGTGCCATGCGTTATTTTTGGTGGGTGTGGGTGGTTGTGGTTTTGAACGGTTGTATTCCTTATTCGGATAATCCGCTTACTGCGCCGGATAACAATGGTCCGGACCCTGCGATTCTGGGGACCTGGTTCATGCACGAGAAGGGTGAAACCGTTTTTCTTCATATGGGAATCGATGAAAAAACCAAAGGACTTCGTTTGGTGATGGTGGAGTTTCAAAAAGATGGTGAAGTCAAGACCTCTGAATTGATTGGGCACACTTCCAGGTTGGGTAGTTACACCTATATGAATCTTCTCTGGGATCGACCGGCAGAGCCGGAGGCGGGATACCTTTTCGTGAAATACCAAATCGTCGGAGAAAGAATAGGTTTGGGACTTATTCGATCCGATGCTGTGGAAAAAGCCGTCCGTGAGGGAAGTATTCGGGGCATAATCGATGAGACCCAAAAAACCAAATTCGTTCAGCTTACCGATTCAGCAGAGCAATTACGAGAATATGTTCAAAAGCATGATGCAGAATTGTTTGAAGAATTGCAATGGATGAACCGATGGGATCCCCTGCAATGCCCCGGTCTGTCTTCCGCTGGAAAAAATGAGGATAGGGTAACCATTAAGAAGCGGCCGGAGTTATTTGAAACCGTTTATTCTCTCGGGAATGAGTCGTGCGAGCTCAGCCTGACCGCATACGAATCGGAGTTAAATCTAGGGGTTGTTACAGTTCGGTCAAACTGCGGATTATCCTGGAAACGGCAATTATCGCTGTTTGAAAAGGGGTTAACCAAGGTGCTGGAAGATGAGAAACAGGCTCGTGCTTTCCGTGCGCTATCCTGGGGCAGACTTGCTCCTGACCAGCGTGTCCCCCATGAAATGTCATACAGGCTGGCTTTGGCGGCGTTCGAGTCTCCATTATGGGATAAAAAGCGGGGGAGGCCAAAGACCGGGCACGAAAACAATTTCGTGGAGGAATTGGCCAATAAAGCAAATATCTACAGTGAAATAAAGCTGATTTTTGATGCACTGAACCTGTCATTGGGGTTTTCACATGCTGAAAAAGTACTGGTGATGGAAGCGGGAAAGCTCCCTTTCTTTGATGCGCTCTCAATGCACGGGGTTCAGACCAAGGATAAGCTGCCCTTCGATTGCCAGGCTTGGTTTTCCGTGTCCAGTCCAAAGCGGCAATGACCTAAACCCGGTACACGGGATTTTGTATGTTAGCCCCATTTCAAGATCATATCCAAGTAACCAAAAAAACTATAAAAAGGCATATATTCAGAGATCCTTCCTCCCTGATATAATCTGTAAGGCACTAATCACGGCCGGCATTTCAGGTCATCCCTCTGCTGGCATGCCGGCCGCAGCAATTTTTGCTTGTGAATGCACCTCGAAAGTACCACCAGTGAAAACTCACAAAAATACAGTCCCCCCTTGTGTGTGTGGCGGCATTGCGGGAATTTTGGTAAAATAGTGGGTTTCACACGGAGATATTTGAATTCGCATCATCTTTTCTTTGACCATTGCTTTTTAAGCGGCTACCATAATACCGATGATGTATTTTCCTCACTGCAAATTCCAAGATTGACTAGGTGTTTATCCTATGAAGTCAAAAAAAACAGTACTGACCGCAGGCAGGGATGAGGTGGCTGGAATAGAAAAAGAAGTGGCCATCCTGCTGAGCGATATGGTCGGCTATTCCCGGAAAACCGCAGATATGCGGCCTTCGGAAATCAAGGATTTCATGTTGCTGTATCACCGTAACCTAAAAAACATAGTCCATTCGGTTTGCGGCAAGGAACAGCGGATCGAATCTTCGGCGGGAGACGGTGCGGTGGCCCTTATCTCAAGACAGGCAGGGCAGGGCAAAGATCAGATGTGTGGACAAGCTTTGAATGTCGCTCTGGAAATGGTGTATGCCATGGAGAAAGGGACAATCTCTGAAACCCGTATAGGGCTGTTTGCCGGTGATGTCATCGAGGCTGTCCTCGACGGCAAAACCATGCGCTTTGGTGCCAGCTTCTCGGTGGCCAGCCGTCTCGAGGAACTCTGCGGCTATTTCGGTGTCAAGATTCTTATGGATCGCGAAATGGCTTTCTGGCAGACCGAACACGCCCGATATCTGACCTGTATCGGCAAGGTCACGCCCAAGAACTTTTTGCATCCGATACATATTTTTTCCGTGTACAAGCCTGGAATCCATAAGGTTCCAGTAGATGTGAACAAGAATAAACTCATGGGTTTTATAGAGAATAAAAATCGTGCCATTGAGTTGTTTTGCGGCAATGTTCTGCAAGGAATTCAACCGAATTTTCCCCTTGCCAGGCAAAAGCTGCTTGACACCCAGGATCTATTTATTGACCTGACCGGTAGAAAGGATCTGCCTACCGAAAGAATTCTTGAATATATCGGCAATCATCCCAGTCCGGAAGAGGACTTCAGGCTGGTTGGCATGAAAATCAGTGAGCCTGTCGGGCAACATCTTGGGGTTCGTTTGCTCAATCTTTCAAGTGAGTTCTTAAAAGCCATGAATGAAGCGATGTATCAGACCTTGGTGGTTGATACCGCCTGGGAGAGAAAATTTAAATTGGTGTGGCGGAAAAAAAGCGAACCAATCATTCGTGTCAATGACCAACCGGATGGGGTCTATTTTATTGACGTGGGAAGTGTGGGCATCTTTGATGAAAAAGGTGTGCAAATTAACACCCTGAAGGCCGGAGATGTTTTCGGAGAGATGGCCTATTTTTCCAAGAAAGGTGTGAGAAGCGCCACTGTTAAAGCCTTGAGCGATCTTGTACTTAGGAGAATTTCCGGAGAGGATCTCAAAACACTGCCGGTTATCAGAAAAATATTTAAGAAAATTGCCCAAAAAAGAGAAAAATGAAACTGCCGGAAATGCTGGAGTTATTGAAAGAAATTTATGAACAGCGGATGCCTTTTAACCGTCTGCTGGATCTTCGGATTACCCGCCTGACCTCAACCGATACCGAGATCAGAATCGATATGCGCGAGGAGTTGGTGGGCAATTTTATCCGGGAGATCCTCCACGGCGGGGTCATTTCCTCCGTCCTTGATGTAGCCGGCGGCCTGGTGGCCTCGGTAGAACTCTTGAAAAATCTGGAAGGGTTGGAAATGGAGGAGCTCGGCAAGCGGATGGCGAAAATAGGCACCATCGACCTACGCGTCGATTTTCTTCGTCCGGGCAAAGGAATTTACTTCGTTGCAACCGGTACGATACTCCGCAAGGGTAGTAAAGTAGCGGTCGTACGTACCGAATTGTGCAATGAC
>JAHJLI010000075.1 GCA_018821785.1 Pseudomonadota bacterium | reverse complement strand
TGTTGAGCATTCGTCTAACCACCACGAAAATGTCGCTGCCAAATCCGCTCTCTTCGAGCTTTTGTAAAAGGCGGCCATGGTGCGGACTCAGTTCAAAAAGTGCCTCCACTTCGCAAGACTCGGCACCACTTCGAATCCAATCCACAGACGCCCTGCCGCCGGTGAGAAGTTGGATCGCACGCAACATTATCGATTTTCCTGCCCCCGTTTCCCCGGTCATCACCACCAGTCCAGAGGATTTTCCCTGATCGAAACTGAGCTCCAGAGATTCGATCAGTGCCAAATTTTTCACTCGCAGTTCGCACAGCATCTGTTGGCATTCTCACTTTTCTAGATCAAAAAGTCCTTCCTTGACTCAAAGGCAAAAGGACAGTAGGGTACCAAAAACTCACTACAACCGGCTGAGGCACCTATGGCCTGCAGCCGTTCAATCTCACTCTCCATACCCATTTTTCCCCAACAGTTCAATATGAAAGGAAAAACAGACCTCAGTGCCAGCCTTGAAGACTACATTGAGGCAATCTATCACATAATTGGATCGAAGCTGGTAGCCAGAAGTAAGGAAATAGCCGCCCGCCTCAGTGTCAGTCGAGCCTCGGTCACCGAAGCCTTACGCGCCCTTTCCAAGAAAGGGCTCATCAACTACGCCCCATACGAAGCCATCACCTTAACTGATGAAGGAAAGGCTGTGGCCGAAGATGTCATTTTTCGCCATGAAGCCCTGAAACACTTTTTCATTAAGGTTTTGTCCATCGATGACTCGATTGCCGAGGAAGGAGCCTGCAGGATTGAACATGCTGCACCCCCGGAAATTATCGACCGCATGATCAGCTTCACCGAATTCATGCAGATCTGCCCCAGAGGCGGTGATGATATGCTCAAGGGTTTTGCCGATTATTGTGAAAAAGGCAAACAGAATGACAATTGCGACAATTGCATCTCCCATTGCCTTGAACTCCCCAAGCCAAGTAAATGAGGGCATGATGTGCTGCACCCTATTACCGGCAAAAATATGCAAAAGAGCTTTTCTGAAGTCGCCTGATTTTGTTGAGCACAGTTAGCGGCATTCGGCCTTGATTAAATAAGCGACTTCCCCTTCCTCGGGGAAACGATTCAGTTTCTTTTTGGAAAAAACCACGTTGCCATCCACCGCAACCTCAAAAACCCCACCCGAAGACGCTTGCAACAGAACTTCAGCGCCGAAGGCTGTTCTCAGTTCGTCCCCCAGTCCAGAGGCACGAGGCTGATAATTTCATTTTGTACAATATTCAATAGATATCTTCATAGACTCTCCTTTTAAATACCGGTAGTTTAAAAGCCCGTACGCAAATATTCGACCTGTCTGATCATGCAATTATCGGCGAGTTCCAGTATAGTAACAGGGCACCGTCGATTAAGGTAGACACTTTTCTTGCCATATCAATGAGCCTCTGAGATAAAATGCATAACCGCTGTCAAGCAATGACCCTTTTGCCTCACCTTGAAGACTTAAATCTCCAAGAGAAGCGCCAACTCTCTCAGGCCGCCACCTTGTCAACAACCGGAATCCGGAGATTGCCAGAGAAAAAAGTCGGCTATCGCCAACAATTCGCCCTAGATGCCGACCGGATTCTCCACTCCCGAGCTTACGCCCGGTATATCGACAAGACCCAGGTTTTCTCACTCATCACCAATGACCATATAACCCACCGAGTCCTGCACGTCCAGCTTGTGGCCAGGATAGCCAGGACCATCGGTCGCTTCCTGCATCTCAACGAAGATCTTATCGAGGCAATTGCCCTCGGCCACGATATCGGCCACCCCCCTTTTGGCCACGACGGTGAAAAGTTCCTCTCCGATCTGTGTGTAGAAAATGGCCTTGCCCCGTTTCAGCACAACATTCAATCGGTGCGCTTCCTCGACAATCTTGAGTGCAAAGGGCGAGGCTGGAACCTGACACTCCAAGTGCTGGACGGCATACTCTGTCACGACGGAGAAATACACTCCCGAAATCTTCGCCCCCACCCTATCCAGAATTTTGCCGATTTTGACCGAAAACTTCAGGACAAAATTGCCTCACCGGAACTGGTCCTCATGCCTGGAACACTGGAGGGTTGTGTAGTGCGACTCGCCGACACGGTTGCCTATATTGGCCGAGATATTGAAGATGCAATTATCCTCGGATTGATCACTCGAGATGAAATTCCCGAAACCTGTCGGATGGCCCTCGGTAACACAAATGGGACAATCGTCTACACTCTTGTCACCGATCTTATTAAAAACAGCCATGTATCCACCCCCGCGGCATCATTCATTGGATTCAGCAAGGAAATCTCCGACACACTCGCGGAGTTAAAGGCGTTCAACTATGAGAAAATCTACCTTGCTCCTAAAACCAAAGAAAAAAGCCCCTTTATCAAGAATTGCTACCAAAAGCTTTTTGGCCACTATTTATCTTGCCTCGACAAAACAGCCGGAACACTTCCGGAGGACGTCGATCTTATGGATGATGTGGAATCCCTCTCTCTGAAGCATTACAGCTCGGAAGAAAAAGTCCGCGACTTTATTGCCGGTATGACCGACAACTACTTTCTTAGACAAGCTAAAATAATCGGTTGTCAGATACCGCAAAAAGAACAGCTTCCCGCTGCAGACCTTGCCCCAGCCCCCATAAACGACCATTGTCTTCACATATAACCGTTGACCTTGATTCATGAACATGGTATCCATTTGCACCGCAAGCACGCACCCGTAGCTCAGCTGGATAGAGCACCGGACTTCGAATCCACCCACAATAAATCAATAAATTGTCATGATTTTCAACATGTTAATATGACATGATTTTTTATTAGCGTTTTTGGTGGTGTTAGGTTTTGTTTGGAACAATTTGACCTTGACGGGCACAATTTAGGCACAGTAATCCAAGGGATCAGTCGGTATGGCTGGTCCCTTTTTGTGTTCAATCCTCACCGATTTTTCCTTTTCTTTTCTATTAGCGGAAGAGTGTGTGTAACAGGCTGCCGGACAATGTAATTACAATTTGTCGGGTGGCCTGTCATTGACTGTAATTTGTCAGCGCATCAGTGTCAAACCTTGTACCACTGGGCGTTACAGGATTACACTTTCTGTTTTAGTTTGTAATTCAAACTGTTACCACCAATATAACGGGAACTAACGCGGTACAAAAATAATCACCCAGAAACGCAGGAAAACACCCCTGTAAAGACGAAATAACAACAAGTAATACCGTTGGTCATGTTTCTCGAATCGAGCATTGGCGAGCATATAAATGTTCCTGGAAATCAACAAACACATCCCGTATTTCTGTTACAAGGCGCTTGTCAACTTTTCTCAATCAACGTCTGTATTTGATAAAGAACGACGTTTTTTTAATTCCAAGAGGTAAGCTATACATGTCCCAATGAATATTAATGTTGATAACTGGTATAAAATAGTTGCCATCAAGGGTCTTCTTACTCTCAGATCCATATCTGTAAAATCAACACGGATGGACTTATCAGCACTGAACGGTTCCACAACACAAGTAAAATCGGCTCGACCAAGAGAGGATAAAAATACTTTAAATCCATCTTTTAAGTGTTCAGCTTGCAAAATCAGATCGCCAACTAGAAGTTCTTCTTCAATAAATGAACCATTCTGAGTAGTTGTATCTTCGCACAATTTCATCATTTCCATGGTGTTGTTGTCGAACTCCATTTTTAAATTAGTTATGAAATTCACACCATCTTCCTTTGGGATATATGCTAAAGCTTTATCATCCCCCATGCCGAACTCTGCTTCTCCATTTGGTCCATCATCATATCCCTCTGCATTGCGAGACCTATAGTAATTGCCCTTTACTATAACTTTATCACCTTTTTCCCATATCCTCTTAACCCCCGAGGCCGTATAACCATACACGGTTAGCCCCCAACTGATTTCAGTCTTCCCACCATAGCTAATAAAATTACCTAATATAAGCAAACCGATAGTCAATCCAATTAACTTTTCCTTCACAGTTTTTTTCGAGGAAAGCCATATATTTAATCTAATTTTACCTTCATTAACTATTCTGTTAATAAGCCTCCAACTCTTCTTGACATTCGGCTTTGCCGAACAAGGTTGATTGCGCTCGGTTGATTTGGATTTGCTTTCGAGCCCACAACTATTACAAAATTTATCATTTGACTTAATGATCTTTCCACATCGAGAACAATCTTGAACAGTGAGTATTTCAGAACCGCAGTGTTTACAGAATTTCTCCCCTACCTGAATACTCATTGCACATTCATGGCAATTGTTTTCTGGTTTCTTGGCCGAGATTCTCTCATTCTCTTCGTTGTCAGCTTCTTTGTGCATCGGAGCCACCTCTGTCTATTTTATTAAATCACCCTGTCACTATATTCTGAAGTTCACAGTATTAGTTTTTGAACACTTCACGCAAAATATAATTACATTGGCCTCATGTCTTAACGCAACTATGCCGCATCCCATAAAAAAGAATCAAACTTATTCACCTTGGCCATCGTTCCCTCATCTGGCTCCAGAAAGGTTCCCAAGGTCAGCTCAGGGAAAAACATAAAACGGCCCTCTTCTAGAAAGTCCCTTATCTGCTTTTGATGCTCAGGAATCAACCCCCGCTGATAGTCGTCATCTGCTCTGGAAACTTTGTATAGATCACCCCTGTTTTCTTCTGAAAGAACAGGATCGGTTCACATGAAGAAATGAAGGTGTTCTTCTGGAAATGCGGTGCAGGGTTGGTTTTATGCCAGACGAGGGTTGTTTTATAATATTGCGGGTACAGCTCTGCCAGGTACTGAATCAGCTCGAATCTGGTGCAAATAAAGAGATTATGCTTCAGGACCCTTATGCATTCCGGTAACCAACTTTCAAAGAATTCTCGGTAATTTCCTTCATCCCACTCGCCGAAATGCCGCTCAAGGTCTTTCTCTTTGCGAGTAAATATCCTGTTCTTGCTGATAAAATATGGAGGGTCAGCTATAATACAGTCGCAATAGTTATCTGGCAGCTTTTTGAGAAATTCTTGTACCGAAGTGTGATGGATAGTATTGAGCTTGGGGAGATACTCATTATTCTCGGTGGGATTCACCCCCAAATATTTTATAATCTGCTGGGTAACCTTCCCGCCGATGCGTTTGTTCTCCACCAGATAATATTTGTTTCCTTTGCAGCGGACAAACATCGTGTGGTGCCCCCAGATTCTATGATAATAGTAATTATAATAGCATAGTACAATATCATATGGTACCACATAGCTATATAGTACATCTATCTATATTAGCATAGAAAATAGTTATTATGTGGTGCCCTGTTTTTAGTAGCAATTGTTCCATCAGAGGTAACAAGAAAAATAGAATAGCCAAGTATTATTTTGGTGGTACTTTTTTGTGCTAAGGGTAGGATAACTACTCTACAATACTATAATTATTATTACTATACAGTCATGGTGATTCCTGATAAATTGAAAGTAGCGTGAGACAGGTCAGATAAAATCAGGTAATTGACATCGCTACCAGACACTCTCTATACCAGTAGTATTCATTACCTACATTACCATCAGTACAGTAAGTACCAGAGGCCGAGTAGTTTTCTCTTAAAGGGTAAATATTCCATTTAATGTACACCTGGAGAAACAACACAAGATGAAAAACATTTTAATGCTTTTACTATTAATTCTATGCGTACCATCTGTCGCTTTTGCCGATGCACAACAAGCTCAACGTAACGAAGTGTGTGGTCGGCAACAATCAAATTGCATCGCTAATTGCCAAAGTTCTCAATGCATGACTTCATGTTACAATTCTTACATATCATGCAGGGGCGGAAACTGACGAGTGGACAAGCAAAATTGGCCAAGAGAATATGTGACCAGAATAATTTGATAATATGTCATGAAGAATATACTGATGTTGTGTAAAACATCTCTTCTGAGCGACATTCATTTTTGGCCCTTATCCAGCTGAAAGAGATGAAAGTACTATCTGGCATCCGGTTTAACTGAAATGGAGTAACTTCTTCCTCGATAATCTGAAAAATATCCTATCGAATATTAAAGCCTTCTGGTACGGTCTTTTGGAGAAAGGTTGAACATTAAAGGATTCCGGCAAGGTCTCCGAAAATGATGCCATCATTCTGTATAACACTCATTTTGGAGTGTTATACAGAAACTGGTCAGCTCCGCGATTATGCGGCCACACCACGCCAGCAGGGAACACCACAAAGTGAAATGCTTGAGAATGTCCAAAGGCAGGAAATGACCAACAATGACTGAACAAAAAATCGAGCAAAGCTTCATCGACAAACTGACGGAGCTAAAATACACCTACCGCCCGGACATCACGAACCGCGCCGAGCTGGAGTGCAACTTCCGCGAAAAGTTCGAAGCCCTGAACCGCGTCCGTCTCACCGAGGGCGAGTTCACCCGCCTGCTCGACGAGATCGTCTCCTCTGATGTCTTTATGGCCGCCCGTACCCTGCGGGACCGCAATGCCTTTACCCGCGACGACGGCACGCCACTGAACTACACCCTCGTTAATATTAAAGACTGGTGCAAGAACACCTTCGAGGTCGTCAACCAGCTCTGTATCAACACCGACTACAGCCACCATCGCTACGACGTCCTCATTCTCATCAACGGCGTACCCTGTGTCCAGATCGAGCTGAAAGCCCTCGGCATCAACCCGCGCCGGGCCATGGAGCAGATCGTCGAGTACAAGAACGACCCCGGCAACGGATACACCAAGACTCTTCTCTGCTTCCTCCAGCTCTTCATCGTCAGCAATCGCAGCGACACCTGGTATTTCGCCAACAACAACAGCCGCCACTTCAGCTTCAACGCCGAGGAGAGATTTCTGCCGGTCTATCAGTTCGCCAGCGAAGACAACCAGAAGATCACCCACCTCGACAGCTTTGCCGAGACCTTCCTCGTCAAATGCGATCTGGGGCGGATGATCAGCCGCTATATGGTGCTCATCGCCAGCGAGCAAAAACTCATGATGATGCGGCCGTATCAGGTCTATGCCGTGATGCAGATCGTGGACTGCATCCATCAAAACTGCGGCAACGGCTACATCTGGCACACCACCGGCAGCGGCAAGACGCTCACCTCCTTCAAGGCCTCCACCCTGCTCAAGGATAATCCCGACATCGAGAAATGCCTCTTCGTCGTGGACCGCAAGGACCTCGACCGGCAGACCCGCGAGGAGTTCAACAAGTTCCAGGAAGGCTGCGTCGAGGAAAACACCAACACCGGCTCACTCGTCCGCCGCATCCTCTCCGACGACTACGCCGACAAGGTCATCGTCACCACCATCCAGAAGCTTGGCCTCGCGCTGGATGAGAACAGCAAGCGCAATAAGCAGCAGAAAAAAGACGGCAGGCTGACCTACAAGGAGCAGCTCGAACCGCTGCGCGACAAACGCATCGTCTTCATCTTCGACGAGTGCCACCGCTCCCAATTCGGCGAGAATCACAAGGCTATCAAAGAGTTCTTCCCCAAGGCCCAGCTCTTCGGCTTCACCGGCACTCCCATCTTTGAGGAAAACGCCAGCCGTGTGAAGATCGAGGACCAGCAGGCCTCCATGCAGACCACCGTGGAGCTTTTCCAAAAGCAGCTCCACGCCTACACCATCACCCACGCCATCGAAGACGGGAACGTCCTCCGTTTCCATGTCGATTACTTCAAACCCGAAGGCAAAAAGGTGCCCAAGCCGGGAGAAGCTCTCGAAAAGAAAAAGATCATCGAGGCCATCCTCGCCAAGCACGACGCCGCCACCGGCCAGCGCCGCTTCAATGCCCTGCTCGCCACCGCCTCCATAAACGACGCCATCGAATACCACCGCCTCTTCGCCAAGATTCAGGCGGAAAAGCAGGCCGCCGACCCCGACTTCCAGCCGCTCAACATCGCCTGCGTCTTCTCCCCGCCCGCCGAGGGCGATGCCGATGTGAAGCAGATCCAGGAAGACCTGCCGCAGGAAAAGGCGGACAACGCCGTCGAGCCCGAGCAGAAAAAAGCCGCCCTCAAGGCCATCCTCGCCGACTACAACACCCGCTACGGCACCAATCACACCCTCAGCGAGTTCGACCTCTACTATCAGGACGTGCAAAAGCGCATCAAAGACCAGCAGTGGCCCAAGGCCGACCTGCCACATGCGCAGAAAATAGACATCACCATTGTGGTGGAAATGCTCCTCACTGGCTTCGATTCCAAATACCTGAATACGCTCTATGTGGACAAGAACCTTAAGCACCACGGCTTGATCCAGGCCTTTTCCCGCACCAACCGCGTGCTCAACGGCACCAAGCCCTACGGCAACATCCTCGACTTCCGCCAGCAGCAGGACGCCGTGGATGCCGCCATCGCCCTCTTCTCCGGCGAAAAGACCGGCTCGCAGGCCCGCGAAATCTGGCTGGTGGACAAGGCCCCCGTCGTCATCCAGAAATTAGAGACCGCCGTGCAGAAGCTCGACGCCTTCATGAAATCCCAGGGCCTCGCCACCGCCCCGGAGGCCGTGCCCAATCTCAAGGGCGACGAAGCCCGCGCCGCCTTTATCAACCACTTCAAGGAAGTGCAGCGCCTCAAAACCCAGCTCGACCAATATACCGACCTCACCGACGACAACGCCGCCGCCATCGAGCAGATCTTGCCCAAGGAAAACCTGCTCGGCTTCCGCGGCGCCTATCTGGAGACCGCCCAGCGCCTTAAGGCCCAGCAGGGCAAAGGCGGCGACAAACCCGCGCCGGACGGTGTGGACCAGCTCGATTTCGAGTTCGTGCTCTTTG
>JAHJLI010000074.1 GCA_018821785.1 Pseudomonadota bacterium | reverse complement strand
TTATTAGGCCATGCTACGCCCAAAAGCACGGAAGCTTACATTCATCCTTCTCAAGAGAGAATCCGCCAAGCGATGGACAAACTTCCAGCGGTAGTTTTTATGAATAAACTCATTAGAAAAGGATTTTTGAACCTGCGTTTTCAAAACGTAGTGCAACGGGAATGACACGAAATAGCTTGGTTACATCGATCGCTTGTGGCATCATATTTTCTTCAGGATACCTATGCTCTTTTAAGGCATTTTTTACTGATTTTTAAAGGAGGTAGCTATGATCAGAAATTTCATTACAGATAAAAGCAGCAGAATGTTTTAAAAAAATACAGATTGGTTCTCCTTATGTCTCTTTTGGGCAAGTATTTTTACCTCTATTGCGCCTAACTCGGGATCTTACTGCGGGGTTCGTAGAGTTCTGCGAGACCCGCGCCGTTCGCGGGTTCCGCAGAAACGTTTTGTTACCTTAAATTATTATCTTTATATTTTTTTTGCTTTAATGCAGTTTCATTGTCGGAATATTTAGTCAAGGGTAAAATTTCAAACCAAATAACAAACACTCGGTATCTTCAGTGTTTGAGTATTTGGGCAGTGGATTTGATTCTCTAATTGCTTTTAAAGCAAAAGAGTCAAATTCGTTATTACCAGATTTTTTTTCTACATAGATCTTTTCTATAGTTCCATCATACAATGTTTGTATCACAACAGTTGTCACTAATGTTTTGTCCCACTTCTTTTCAGGTAATGCCCAGTTACTTGAAATGTGCGTGTATGCCATTTTATGGTATTTGTCTAACAATTCAGGATCTAAATCTGAACCAGGATTAGCTTTTTGGGTGCAATATTTAGAGAAAGATGATGAATCCACTATTACCAATGGGGGTTTAGCACATCCCCATAGGATGGTTAGTGGTATGAGCAGGATACTTATTTTATAAATCTTCATTTTTAAATTAAGATTTTGCTTTAATGCATTTTCTATTTTTATGCTTTCCCAGCAGCTCTGCTGCTTTCGCCCTTTTTTGCTTCTATTCTTTTCTTTTATTCGCTTTTATGCCTATAGGCTTCATAAAGGTAACGTTTGAATTCACCGGAAAAAAGGATGCGTAGCAAGGTGCTTAGAATAATAAATTACCTTGATGCGTGACGGAAAGTACCCTGTACCCGGGACCTCTTTTTTTCCGGTGAAATGATTTGTTACACGATTTTTATTTATATTTAACAGCATATGTTTCACATAGCTCTATGACATTTTGGTAGATTTGTTTGTTTTTAAGGTCAGAAATCTTGAACTAAAATACTGGACAATGATCGCTACTTATTTTTAACCAGCCGGATCTCTCATCCCAAACTTTTACGTACACCCAATCGATATTAACTTTTAGGTGTCGACCGTAGACCCATAATTGCTGTTCACTCACGCCATAGGTTAGTTCTTCTTTTATATATTGAATATCATTGAAGGTTGATTCAACACCAACCTTCAATATTTTCGGTGTGAATAATCTCAAGCCGCACAATAAAAGCAACCCTATTCCAAGGGAAATAGTATACTTCGAGTAGAAGAGTATAACCGCTATTAGTAGACAAATAGCATACCTTAAGTCTCTAGATTCTCTCTTGAAAAGTGTATTTAGTTCTACAAATTTTTTTTCATCAAATTGATGTTGATGTTCAAATGAGAAGGCTTCCATTTTTCTATGCGTGTAACTATTAATATGCCGCGTTGGCCTAATTGGGTGGTTTTGTTCGTATCGAGGCCTAAAGAAGGGTTGGTTTTTGTTAGAAAACCATGTTTCTTGCGGCTTTTTGGGAAAAATCGACTGTTATGCCGCGTTGGCACTAAGTTAATAATAACTGCTAACAGGATTTTATTATGTATAATATCAACAGCTTTCGCAGTGATGATTTTGGGAGGTTTCTTCTTGACAGCAAGATAATTGCCTCAGGCAAGGAAAGGTATCTTGTTCATTGGACTCGGAGATTTTTTGAGCTTCAGGAACAACTGCCAAACATCTCCTGGTTCGAACAATTGCCACTCTTTCTTCAAGAGCTCAACAAATCCGGCGGTTACCAGGACTGGCAGATTCGCCAGGCTGACCAAGCAGTTCGCTTGTACTTCAGTAATTTCCTCATGGCAAATCCATCCGCCCAATCCGACACTTGTAGGCAAAGCGCCGCAACACCTTTCTGTCCACCATTGTCGGAACATGCTGCTCTGCAAAGCTTCCGTGAAAGTCTACGTCTGCGCAACTACTCACGTCGGACGGAAAGTACTTACCTTGGCTGGGTTCGGCAATATCTAGGGTTTTGCAAGGAAAGGACAAACCTGCCCGCTGAAAATGTCTCTTGCACTCCTGATTTGGTACGCGATTTCCTCGCCTATCTGGCAATAAAAAAGAATGTTTCAGCCCCAACGCAAAACCTGGCATTCAACAGTTTGCTGACTTTTTTCCGGCTCGTTTTCAACAAAGACCTGGGCGATCTTAAAAACGCTGTTAGAGCACGAACCAGCAAAAGACTCCCGGTGGTCTTTTCTCCCGACGAAATACGACAGCTTTTCAAGTTTATTGGCGGAACTATTGGCCTCATGCTTAAGCTCACCTATGGAGGCGGCCTCAGGGTGAACGAATGTTGCCGGCTCCGTATCAAAGATATCGATTTTGACCAACAGCTCATCTCTGTTCGCGACGGGAAGGGCGGAAAAGACCGAACCACTCTTTTGCCGACTTCGTTGATTTCCGCCCTGCAAACGCATGTCACCCAAGTTCTGGCCCTGCATGATAAAGATGTCTCGGATGGTTATGGCGCTGTCTGGCTCCCTGATGCCCTTGCCAGAAAATACCCTGGGGCGGCAAAACAAAAGGCCTGGCAGTATCTTTTCCCCTCGGGAAGTCGTTCTATCGATCCTGAAAGCAACATAGTCCGCAGGTATCACGTAAGTGACAGTGCTTTGCAGCGAGCCATAAAAATCGCTCTCGAGAAAGCGGGCATTCACAAACACGCATCAGTCCATACCCTCCGCCACTCATTTGCCACGCACCTGCTGTTGAGCGGCATCGACATTCGACAAATCCAGGAATTCCTTGGCCACGCCAAAGTCGAAACAACGATGATCTACACCCACGTGATCAAAGACATGCGAAATCCAGTAGCCAGCCCGTTAGATGCACTCCTTTAGGCTTTAGTACCTTAGAATTTCGTTCCTTGCTTTTCTAAACGAGTTTCGTCATAGTACTTATCCCGCATATCGGGGCTAATGCCAAAGACAACATCTTTGCATGGATCAGAGCTGCCCCTCTGGAAGCACCCCGCGCCGCCGCTCAATCCATTCCTCTTTTACCGAGGCATTGTATTTTTCTATGATTTCAGCCGCTTCCTCGGCTGTTTCCACATACTTGAAAATATCGAGATCCTCAGGCGATATCACACCTTCCTCGACGAGAAAATCAAAATTAATCAATTTTTGCCAGAACTCGCGACCGAACAGAAGGACCGGCAGAGGTTTGATTTTTTTGGTCTGCACCAGGGTCAGGGTCTCAAATAGTTCATCAAGCGTTCCGAATCCGCCGGGAAAAGCGATCAAGGCCTGGGCACGCATGAGAAAATGCATTTTTCGGATGGAAAAGTAGTGGAACTGAAAACAGAGCTCCGGGGTGATATAGGGGTTCGGCGCCTGTTCGTGGGGAAGGACGATATTCAAACCCATGGTTTTAGCCCCGACCTCGCTGGCACCGCGGTTCGCCGCCTCCATGATTCCCGGCCCGCCGCCGGTAATCACCACCAGCTTGCGGAGAGTGCGAGGATGGCTGATCTTGGACAGAAGCGCTCCCAGCTTGCGCGCCTCCTCATAATAATGGCTCTTCGCCAGTATCCGTTTGACAATGGCGACCCGTTGCAGCAGCTGCGGGTTGTTCGGGTCAGCAATGGCCGCCTGCTCTGCCAAAGCTACATTTTTTGTGGCCTCCGACTCTTCGGGGATCCTGCTGCCGCCGAACACCACTACCGTTGCATCGATACCATGTTCCTGCTGGATCATTTCCGGTTTTAACAATTCCAGTTGCAGGCGAACCGGACGCAGCTCTTCCCTGGTCAGGAAATCGACATCGGTATACGACAGGCGATAGCTGGCGGATGCCGTTTGCGGGGTATCCACCTTAAGCATTGCCGAGTCGGCATCCTCTTTCGATGTCGGGTAACTATGCCGGGGCGATCTTGGGGTCATTCCTTCTCTCCTTTTTGTGACAATTCAAACTTTCGTTGCCTGCCAGAGGCCCTGAATGCAGTTTAATGGCGGGTCCCTCCCATCGAAAAAGGCTCATCGACAGCATGCCTGCAGTATTGGACCGGTATATTTCAGAACTCGTGAAGATATATGTATACGGGGCGAAAATAAAGAAAAAACAGCTGTCGCTCCAGATGTACTCAAGTCCCTTTAAAACATAATGCCGGGAAGTGCCTGCTGGCTCTCCCCGGCATTATCGCCGACCTCAGTAACTGTATGTGAAAATATATCGAATAGTTACGCCGCGGCTTTTGCCGCCGCCTCCACTCCTTTGCTGAAATCGGTGGGCACCGTTGTCAAACGTCCGGCCAGCTCACGGTCAAGCATGAGCAGGGCATGCGGGTTATCACCGATCAATTTCAGCTGAGCGATGATGTCATTATCGTTCTCTTCCTCTTCGACCTGCTCGGTAATATACCACTCAAGAAAGATCTGGGTTGCATGATCTTTCTTGCTGATCGCCAACTCCATGAGCTCATTAATGGAGGCGGTAATATATTGTTCATGGGTAAGGGTCTGGGTAAACATGTCAAGCTGAGACGCGAATTCCGCCGGCGGGGATTTGAGAGCTTCCAGCTTGACGTCTTCGCCCTGGCGCTGAACATACTCGTACATCTTCATGGCGTGAAACATCTCTTCGTGATATTGCACCATGAACCAGTTGGCAAAACCTTTCAGCCCTGCCTTATTGGAACATGCCGACATTGACATATACAACAACGCCGAATACATCTCCTTGTTAATCTGTTCATTCAAGGCCTGAGCCATTTTCTTGTGCAGCATGGTAGTCTCCTTTTAATCTCGTCAAGATACGTATACCCCCTCGGGGATATAATAAAGAATCCCGCTTATTGGGGAGTGAGGCAGATCACTTCTGACTGCCGATAACACTATGGCTGGAAGAGGCGAAGTCAAGCGTTACCAGCAAAGCCGATTTAAAAATAATCACATGGCCGGAAGAAAATGTTCAAAACGACATAAGGTGGTTTTTCGAGTTGGTTCGAAATATTAAATATTCCGTTACTTCCCCAAAGCCTTCCGAAAAACACGCCAACCTTTTTGAGCAATTCGTTATTGTTTTGTTCTCCCAAGTTTCTCAAGATCATTGAGATATTCCTCGAACCGGTCCAGGTAAAAAGACAGGGCCTTGGAAAAATTCCGCCCGACTAGGCCGTCAACGAAAACCTGACTGATCTCCCGGTACCTTTTCAGCACCAATTGTGAGCGGTAAAAAATCAACCACTCCTCTTTGGTCATCTGCTGAAAGATGATTTCAAGAGCCCGTTCTGCTCGCGGCTGATACATCCAGAAGTACATAAGATCGAGGGCATTGACGATGATCCTCTTTTCCTGATCGCGGGCCTCGTAATTCAGAGTCTCCATAATCATCTTCGGCGACTGCAGCATGTCCAGGACATCCTCTTCCGGAAACAACAGCTCCATTCGGGAGAAAACCGAAAAGAGCTGGGAGATCTTGGACTGGTAGGCAACAAGCCGGGCCCGGATATTGACCTGCCGGTCGGCTATCCCCTCGATGACGGCAGCGACGCAATCGGAGGCGAATTTGGAGATTACCGCCGCCCACTTTTGCAATGCTCCAGCAACATCGGGTATCCCACCCAACTGCATTACCAGACCTATGGCCGAGTTAAGCAAAACGGCCAGCGGGATGGCAAGAATGGAGCGAAAAAAATTTCCTTTGGCAGCGGCTGAGGGTAAGCCCCGAAAGATATTGTGGCCGCTGATATACATGCCGTTGGCCAGCCCCATAACCGCATAAAGAAGAATGGGATTGGTGGCGGTGGTGACGCCAAAGGTCCGGTCAAGGAGCAGGGTCTTGACCAGATAGTCAAGGAGCGGCACGGAGAAACCGGTATACAGCAGAGAGTCGGAAATACGGCTCCAGCTGACCAGAGAGTTCCAGGGCAAAAGAGGCGAACGGCGCAGGCCGCCCCCTCCGAGCACCGATTGGATGATATTGCGAAAGCCGGTAATACCAAACCAGATAAAGGCCCCCAGGTAGGCCAGCAACCACCAGTCTTTGGTGAGACTGAAGGTCAGAAACGCAGGAATAAAGCCAAATAACACCTTTAGGGTATTTTTCACATTGGTGTTAAGGTAGGTCCAGGGTTGTTGGATTTTTCCCTCGACCTTCGTTTTTTTGAACAGCTTATCACTGTCACCATTCCGGCTTATACCGCCCAGGGTTGCCACATTTCCTGGTTTTCCCGGATGCACCAGCAAGCCATCGAGACTCCAATCCTGAAATGGTAGGCCGGTCCTTGTCTTAACCAACCGAAGTTTTTCCCAAAATGATCTTTTCCCCTGGCCTTCGGAAGGCCCATGTTGACGGCTGTGGGAGTGCTTGGTGAGGAGGGCTGTGACCGGCAGAAGCAGTCTTTTTTTGTTCGCGATTTCCTCCTTAATGGCTATTTGGGCCCTGGCCGGCAGGGTGTCGAGGACCACCAGCCCCATGCCGTACTGATTGTCGGACTGCCCGGTCGAGCCGGAACCAATACGCGAACCCAGGATACGTTTCTTGTAATAATCATGAAATGTTTCAAGATTATAGAGAATGTCCAGCAACTCCTTCTTGCGTTGGAGCATCTGTTCATGCTCTCTTTCCAGCCGCCCCTTCTCTACTTTGTCGGCAGGCAGCTGATCCACATATTGTTTCAACTGAAGCCGCTGTTCCTCAAAATCCCAGATGATGGCGCGGATCGCCCTTTTGAGGGTGATGACGTTATCCTCATTGAGAGCCTGCTGCAAATTGCTGACCAGACAATAATGCTGCTCAGGACTTCTCAGGTCGACAGCATCTCCGGCAAATGTTCCACCGCCATGACAGGCAGTGAGCCCATGGGCTGCGGTCCTGAGGTTATAGGTCTCGATATGGCTGATCATCCCCTCACATGAGTACAACAGCTCCAAAGTGTCATGAATGGTCAGATTGCTGAGATTAAGGGTGAAGCGGGAGCTGGAATGGAGGGAAAGCAGTTTGGTCAACAGGGCTTTGGGATCGAGCTTCAGGAGTTCAGGGAGATCAACACCCTCCTCGGGATGAGACGGATCGTGCACCTCCGGATTGCAGGAAGGCAACAGGAACTGCTCAATAAGATTTTCAAGAGAATACCTTTGTAAAAGCACAAGTCGCTTTTGCAGCTGGATTTTCTTTTCCTTTGAAGCCACCGCAAATTCTTCCAGCAAGGCGGGGATTTCCTCATCCATTTTTGCAGCGAGGTCGTTGTGAATAAATCTTGCCAGATGCAGCACCGAGGGCTGCCCAGCCCCGATGAATCGGAGAAATTCCTTCCGTTCCAACGGCAGAAGGGTCAACTCCAGGTCACGACTGAGCTCTTGGCGATGCCGTTTGTTATACACCTCCAAGACATCAAAAACATACCTCTGCTGGTACAGCGATACTTGGCGCCCCTCGGCAAGAAGCATAATAACCGAGTCCTCTTTTAGAAACTTGAGAAACGATCTGTTGCCGATAAAACCGTGTGGTTCCCAGGTAAAACGCACGTACTTGTCGCGGAAACGGGCCGACATCTCGATCCCGACCTGGACTTGGATATCAAGAATTCTGCCTGCCTCGATCAGCTCCTCCACCACCTCTGGACTGACATAGTTGTAATACACCACGGTGAGGTGGCGAATCCCCTTGATCCAGGCATCCATGAGCAGGTGAGTGGGTGATTTCCGGCCCTTGGTGTTGGCGTCGTGGACATGGTCATCAAAGGTGAACTGATTCGACTCTTCAGGCATCTCAAGGAGATGGTATTTGGCCAACTGCTTGCGCACCAGCCTCGGATTGCCCGTTGAAACCATGCGAAAATCGTGGGCCAGTTTCAGTTGGCTCATTTCGCCATCCCGGCTGCGCAGCAACTCCTTCATGATCTGCAGCAGCGTCCTTGCGGTATTCACCTGATGAAAGGTGGCGGAAGAGAGAAAGACCTCGTCGCGTAGCGAGCGCAGGGACTTGATCCGATCTCCGGCCTTGCCCTCTTCAAAAGAACCGAGCAGATTGGCAATGGCGTAGGCGATTCGCAAACCCCTGGCCGCCGCCATCTCCTTGATTCCATTCGGATGCATGTGTTCGACCAGCAGCGAACGCAGGTTCTTGGAGAGGTTGCTGCCTTTCATGACATCGTTGACGATGCGCAGCAATTCGTAGTCGTTTTTATCAAAAAAAAGAGCGGCAGGTTTCTTGTGCATCGGCATAATGGGAGGCAGGATGATGATCTACTGCAACGATGAATTTAAAGAGCAAAAAAGGATTTACTCCCTTATAACGTTTTTCTTGTGGTACAGTCAACTTGCAAGGCTTGTCCCAATTCCAAAAGGGACATGTGCACTTTGTAAAATTGGTGTTTCCTCCGCCTCATATTATCAAACCTCAACCATTTTCACCGCAATCCATGAAAGACTACACCCAGATAATCGCCAGAAACTGGCCTAAGAGAGATACAACTTCGGCGATGACCATTAATCCGCCCTGCTATAAAGGTTCGACTGTTCTCTTTGACTGCTACGCCGACATGCTGAAAGCCAGGCGCAACGAGTATACAGGTATCAGCTACGGCACCGACCGGCTGCCCACCCAGCGGCAGTTTGAAGAAGCGATGCGGCACCTCGAAGGTGGCGCCGTCACCAGGGTTTTCCAGTCGGGCATTGCCGCCATTCAGACCGCGCTGATGGCCTTTACGAGAAGCGGCGACCACATCCTGATCGTAGACAACGCCTACGGCCCGGGCCAAAGATTCTGCCGCAAAGTCCTGCAAAAAAAATACAATGTCCAGTGTACCCTGGTGCCTCCCAATGTCGGCGCCGATATTGAGCCCTCTATCCAGCCGAACACCCGGCTCATCCTCCTTGAATCACCAGGATCGATCACCTTCGAACTCCAGGACATTCCGGCGATCACCGCCATTGCCCGGCAGAAAGATATCGTCACCCTGCTCGATGCCACCTGGGCCACCCCTTTATATTTGAAACCCTTTGCGCTTGGGATCGATGCGACCATCCATTCGGTGACAAAATATATCTCCGGCTATTCCGATGTGCTGGCCGGAACGGTGACCGTTGGCGAAAAATACGCCGGGGCTTTCGAAGAATTCTACAAACTCATGGAGATCTACACCCCGGCCGAGGAATGTTATCTTGCCCTGCGCGGCCTGCATACTCTTGCCGTGAGGCTCAGGCAACACGAACACTCGGCCCTGGCCATTGCCAAGTGGCTGCAGACTGAACCGCTGGTAGATGAGGTTCTCCACCCGGCTCTGCCCTGCCATCCCGAGCATCACATCTGGAAACGGGATTTTACCGGTTCGTCCGGCCTCTTTGCTTTCACCTTCAAAAAAGACTATTCGGACACCGAACTTGCCTCCTTCATCGACTCCCTGGCCCTGTTCCGGCTTGGCTACAGCTGGGGCGGCTACCAGAGTCTGATAACCGCCGCCAAGACCCTGCGCGCAACCCCTTCAAGGTATGCCGATAAAACCATAATTCGGCTGAATATAGGCCTTGAAGATAGCGAGGATCTTCGCTCAGACCTTGAAAAAGGCTTCGCCATGCTTAAATAAATATCAATATGCCGTTTACCATGATTGGTTTCTTAGGAAAGTTATGACACACCGGAGGACAGCGTGAGCATCCAGCTCCAACAACATAGAGTATCACTGCAACCTGCCCAGGCCCCTTGTAAAGTTCCGACGGAAATAGCCCCCGGCCCCTGCTGAGGACCAAAACCACCGCCACGGTCCAGTGGCAACGAACGGGCAGGTTATGCCATTCTCCCTTTTGTTCTGGGTTTTGTCGACACCCCGGTCGGCCCGGCGCCACGGGTGACAGCCACTCTGACGCTGCGTGACGATCTCGGCAGCATCGGCGCCAGGACCGGATTTACCCGCAACAACTATAAAATCACCCCGGGTCTGTATTGCCTTGGCGATGCGGGGAAAAACTCACCGGTACTGGTCACCGCCAACTATAAACTGAGCTTCGACGCCCTGCGCAAGGAACTCATGGGACAGAATCTCTGGATTCTGGTGGTCGATACTCGTGGTATCAATGTCTGGTGTGCGGCCGGCAAGGGCACGTTTTCCGCCGAGGAGATCGCTTACCAGGTACAGAGAGCCCAGCTCGACCAGATTGTCAGCCACCGGGAACTGCTGCTGCCCCAGCTGTCGGCAAATGGTGTCGCCGCCCATGAGCTGAAAAAGCTCTGCGGCTTCAGGGGCCGCTTCGGACCGATCCTGGCTGCCGATATTCCCGAATTCCTGCGCACCGGTGAAACCAGCGAAACCATGCGCACCGTTACCTTTTCCCTGCGCGAGCGTGCAGTCCTCGTTCCGCTCGAAGTCTGTATGACATTGAAACACCTGTTTGTCGCAGCCGTGGTCTTTTTCGTTCTGTCGGGAATATCGCCTGATTTCTTTTCTCTGGGACTGGCCCTGAACCGCGGCACAGTGCTGCTGCTGGCAACGCTTATGGCAATATTCGCCGGGGCTGCAGCCACGCCACTTCTCCTGCCATGGCTGCCATTTCGCCAGTTCTGGCTGAAGGGCGCTGTTGTGGGGGCGATTGCCGCCCTGCTGTTGTTTGCCGGTCTTCCACTGACAAGCTCCATTGAAAAGATAGCCATCTTCCTGTGGGTCAGCGGCTCTTCCGCCTTTCTTGCGATGAATTTCACCGGCTCGACACCGTTTACCTCGCTCTCCGGAGTAGCCAAGGAGATGCGTCCCGGCCTGGCGTTTCAGATAAGCTCAACGGTTCTCGCCATACTGTTCTGGGTGGCAGGACCATTTATGTGAAAAGGAGAAGAAAGTGCAAGGCTTTAGATATCTTGATGACACCGCCATCCTGCGGTTGTCCGTAGAAAAATGCATTGGCTGCGGCAATTGCCTGCTGGTCTGTCCGCACCGCATCTTCCAGGTGCAGGACGGCAAGGCCGAAATAGTCGACCGCAACGCCTGCATGGAATGCGGGGCCTGTGCCAAAAATTGCCCGACCGCCGCCATCTATGTCAACCCCGACGATGGTTGCGGCTGCGCCGCCTATATCATCAACAGCTGGATCACAAAAATTCGCGGCAAGGCCGCATCCGGCTGCAGCTGCTAAAAGAAACAGCAACCGCTGAATTTTTACGTCGCCAGAGCGACCAACTGTTTCCAGGTGTCCTGCTCAATAAAACTGCCGTCCAAGTTGTTTTCCATCTCGCGAAAAAGGGCGAGAGGTACGGCAAAACTCAGCACATCGTCCTTTAACATCCGCTTCAGATACAGCCTCGCGGAAATATCGTTCAAACCCAGGACTGCCCGTGGCTCCGGTCGAAGGGCCTCCCGATACGGATAGATACCGATTGACTGGCAGCCGGCGGCAAAGGGGAAGATGACATTCTCGTTATGACCCCGACCATAATTGGCGAGGACAGTGAGTGCCGCGATCTGGTCCATGCTGCCGAGAAAAACTACGACCTGCAGATCATCCTCCGCCTCATCGACTTCCTGCAGAGGCTTGAACATCACATAGGGAACTGGAACCTCGGTCATCGGCAGACTGTCCATGAATTTTCCCACCAGCTCAGGGGTCTTGACGTAACGCTCGCCATGCATGAAATGATGATGAGCCTCCGGCCGCATGAAGGGTTTCACCTGCTCCCCGGCCTTCCGTCCCTCTTCCCAATGCTCGTTGCCGATCGACAGGAAATATTTAAAACACTCTTCGCCGCCGGCAAAATTCTTATACTGGTTACCAAACCCCAGGCCGGTGCCGCCGCCCTGGCAGCCGAAGGTGTCTCTGTCGAAGACGACGGTCTCGCCCTTCACCGCCGCTGCCAGCATGAACATGACGCAGCCCCATTTGCCTTCCCCAAACTGTCGGGCATTCGCCGGTTTTTCATTGGCAAAGACAATGCCCACCGGTTGCTGCCGAAATTGCAGTTGACCCGCGATCGTGCTTTTCATAATCACCCCCTCTGTGGTTGATG
>JAHJLI010000073.1 GCA_018821785.1 Pseudomonadota bacterium | reverse complement strand
CCTGCCGGCATTCCCTTTTTGTGCGGAAGCGATGCGTAGTCATTGTGGATCACCGCTTTTTTCTGATACAGACAATCCACCCAGACCCCGGCTTTGTCCATGTCGTAATGGAGCCCATTCCCTTCTGCTTTGCAGAATTCCTTCAGCGTGCGAGCGGACCACTGCTGGAGAGAAAGAGTCTTTTGATCTGCCTCCACAAAGTGATAAAAACCGATACAGCTTCCTGTCAATCTTTCAACTTTATCCAGAGCATGGGTCAAAAGATCCTCTAATGTGTGACTTGCAGCGTATTCTATAAGAGAAAGACGATCTTCAATCAAACTCTGAAAAAGTTCCTCGACCGAAACAGGACTGCTATTTTCTTCATCCATTGATTTCTTCCTTAATTTTCAAACACAGAACTATTAGTATCTTTTTGCGACAAACAACGTGAGGAGTATACCAAAAAAGGCACGCGATCAAAAGGGAAGATGGTTCCAAGAATGACAATGTAGACGAAAAAAGGGGCATCCAGAATAAATCTGAATGCCCCTTTTTAAGAGTACATATGGCGTCCCCAACCGGATTTGAACCGGTGTTGTCGGCGTGAAAGGCCGATGTCCTGGACCTGACTAGACGATGGGGACATTCTGTAAGCTGGTGGGTCGTGCGCGACTTGAACGCGCGACTCTCTGATTAAAAGTCAGATACTCTACCAACTGAGTTAACGACCCATAGAGGAAATTTATATACATTCTCGTCGAAGGAGTGTCAATAGGTTTCTTTTAATTTTATCATTTATAATGAAAATATAAAGCGGTCAAGTTTGGTTATGTTGCAGAATTATGACGCCCTGGTCCAATTGATCGATAAATGACAAAAGGGTTGAGCACACAAAAAAGGAATGCTATATGAAATATAAAACCGACAAGAAATTTCTTATGTTATGCTGAAAGAAGATCATGAAAGATTTGAAAATCTAGGTCTGTTCATCTGCCACCTGGGTGATAGGGTGTGTTGCCGGTAATATTTATTAAAAGGAAGATATTTCATGAGTTTATTGAAGGGAACGGCGAGTTTTATAAGGTTCTCTATTGACGGAACCTTACCTGAGAACTCTCTCGATTTTATAGCTAAAAGAGTTATGGCATTCTCTTTTAAGGATATAGATGAAACTTATGATGAATATTCAATTGGCTGGGTTTCTATCCTAAATATGTTCGACAGCCAATTTGCGTTTGCCTCATATGTTGCGGGAGATTACATCACATTGACCCTGAGGATTGATGAGCGTAAAGTATCCCCGGCAATATTGAAAAAATTTGTGCAAAAGGAAGAAGAGAGGGTACGTTTGGAGCGACAGGTACCAAAATTAAGTAGATCAGTCAAGGTTCAGATCAAGGAACGAATTCGAACGGAGCTTATGCGTAAAGCCATTCCGATTCCAGCAACCTTTGAACTTTGTTGGAATCTCTCGAACTCAACCCTTTTGTTTTTCTCAACGAATAAGAAGGTTCACGCTGTTCTTGAGGATTTCATTAAAGAAAGTTTTGGTGTTCTTATTCGACAACAAATACCGTATGTTACAGCCGAACATCTTGTTGCTGAGGAACACCTCACAAGGCTGGAGAGTCTATCTCCTGAAATTTTTGTTTAGGGCCTTGAATTTCTATTTGAATATTTAAAAATGAATTTTGTGCAGGTAATTTTTCTTGTTTGTCTGGGTTAGACGAGCAGAATATTGGTGGGGTAAAAAAACGATGTCTGTCGGAACGGAGAGAAAGGAAAGATATGGATCTAGTTGATTTAATGGTAGAAAAACGTTTCATTGGCCAAGAATTCCTCACATGGCTCTGGTGGAAAAGTGAAGAACGCGGAGGAAGCATAGAACTTGGAAGCGAGGGTGATATAACCGTCGCCTTTGAAAAGCATATGTTGCTGGAATCTGGTGAGGGAGAGTCAAGTGAAAAACTTATCTGTACCGGTCTGCAAACAGAGCTTCAGGAGGCACGAACGGGTTTGCAAATGGGGAAAAAACTTGAACAGGCCCGAATAGTTATCAATCATAATAGCCACGAGTATAGTTTTACTTTGGCAGGGGCTTTAATGGAATACAGGAATGTTCGCCTCCCTAAAACTGAGGCAACGGAAAATGATAAGAGCGACAATCCCGAGGAAGTTGAGGGAATGATTCTTGAACGGATTTTTCTCTTTGAAGAGCTTGTACGAATAGTAAATACGCTTTTTGGGATGTTTTTAAAAGTTAGAGTTGGGGAGCGATGGCGTGAGGAGCTTCAGAAAATCAGGCTATGGGTAGCTAAAATGGCTGTTGTGTCTTAATCACGCCAAACGTGTCTTGTTCTATTGGCTCTATGAGAAGGCGAGAAGTCCCCGATTGATTGTTCTGAGGGGTTAAAAACTAACAATGATAAAACGTTGAACACTATGGAGTTTGAAACTGTAATCGGGTTGGAGATACATGCCCAACTTAAAACAAACACAAAAATTTTTTGCGGTTGCTCAACAGCATTTGGTGCCCCGCCCAACTCCAATACCTGTCCAGTTTGTCTGGGTTTACCTGGTGTACTTCCGGTTCTCAACATAAAGGTGGTTGAATTTGCGATCAAACTGGGACTTGCGACCAACTCAACTATCAACAGATACAGTCAATTCGCTCGGAAAAATTATTTTTATCCTGATCTTCCCAAGGGTTATCAGACTTCTCAGTTTGATTTGCCGATTGTCGGTATGGGATGTGTTGAGGTTGAAGTTGAAGGTCAGAAAAAAAAGATAGGTATCACTCGTATACATATGGAGGAAGATGCAGGAAAACTTATCCACGATACGGTGGAACCGATTTCCTGTATCGACTTGAATCGAACAGGTACTCCTCTATTAGAAATTGTTTCAGAACCGGATCTTCGTTCGCCGGAAGAAGCATCCGCTTATTTAAAAAAATTGCACGCCATTTTACGTTATCTTGATATTTGTGACGGGAACATGCAGGAGGGAAGCTTCCGCTGCGACGCCAACATTTCTCTTAGACCCTTTGGACAGAATGAGTTTGGTACTCGAACTGAGCTGAAAAACATGAATTCTTTTCGACATGTTCAAAGTGCGTTGGAGTATGAAATAAGAAGGCAAAGAGATTTGTTATTGGATGGTGGAAGTGTTACTCAGGAGACTTTACTTTGGAATCCTGATAAAAATTGCACTGAATCAATGCGAGGAAAGGAAGATGCTCATGATTACAGGTATTTTCCTTGCCCTGATCTTGTTCCGGTTGAGATTAGTGAGGAATGGATAGCGGAAATACGAACCTTGTTGCCTGAACTCCCTGATCAGCGTAAAATGAGGCTGGTCGATCAATACAATCTTCCCGATCATGACGCTGTGCTGCTGACCTCAGATCGCGAGTTGGCGGATTATTTTGAGGAGACGGTTAGAAAGGGCGCTAAGGCAAAAAAATCCGCAAACTGGATTATGACAGAACTCTTGCGGGAACTGAAAGGGGAGCCAATAACCACATGCAGGGTTTCACCAAAACAACTCGCTGCTCTGCTTAATATGGTTGATAGTGAAACTATTAGCGGCAAAATTGCCAAAATTGTTTTTCAATCGATGATGGAAAGCGGTAAAGATCCGCTGATTATAGTGAAGGAGCAAAACCTCCTTCAGGTTTCAGATGAAGGGGAGTTGTTGGTTTTGGTGCGGCAGATTATCGACGCGAACCCCAAGCAGGCGGAAGATTATTGCAACGGTAAAACAAAACTTATGGGGTTTTTTATCGGTCAACTCATGCAGATGACGAAGGGGAAGGCCAATCCAAATCTGGCCAACGAGTTTTTCGTTCGGGAACTTGCCGGAAAAATCTAAGGAAGTCTGGAATGTGGATAAGGAACACTGGCAGAAAAAAGGAGAGGGTCATCGGTCTCGACTGCGGGATCGCTTTCTTCTGAACGGGCTGGATGGATTCGCCGATTCCGAGGTACTAGAGCTACTCCTTTCATTTGGCACTCCCCGGACAGATTGTAAGGAACCCGCCCGAAATCTTCTTCAAAAGTTCGGTACTTTTGCCAAGGTTATTGAAGCACCACTTGCTTCACTTCAAGAGGTACGTGGCGTGGGGCCGAAGAATGGCTTCGCTCTGCATTTTATTCGCGCTGTGGCCAGCTATTACCTCAAGGAGCGACTTAGAGGGAAACGATATCTTCACTCGTCACAAGATGTCATCGATTACCTCATCCATTCACTTCGTGGTTTGAAAAAAGAGGTTTTTTTAGTTATTTACCTAGATGCTTCGCATGCTATTATTGATTCAGTGATTGCCGCCGAGGGGACTTTAACTGTTAACACTGTCTATCCACGTGAAATTATAAAGAAAGCCTTAGATTTTCATGCTGCTGCTCTAATTATTGCCCACAATCACCCATCAGGTTCTCTTCAGCCGTCGCCACAGGACATGAAACTGACCAGGAGTCTCTATCTGCTGTGTAGTTCGATGCAAATCCAATTGCTCGATCACCTTGTCATTGGTGACGGTTCTTATAGTTATGCTGATAACGGATTAATTGCTGATATTCGAAAAGAATGCAGCGAGATCCTCAGTTCTTTTTGTTAGCAGATGGTCTGTCTCTATCTTCACATTCCTTTTTGCCAGAAGAAGTGCAATTACTGTTCCTTTAGTTCTGGTGTTGCAGGGAGTGAGGTTTTTACGCAATATATAACGGCATTGAAACAAGAACTTTCTGATCTTGCAGCTACCAGGGATGATCGTCACTTAAAGAGTCTCTTTGTAGGTGGTGGAACGCCAAGTATATTACCATTTTCCATGTTGACCGATTTAATTGGTTATTGCCTGACACTATTTAATCCAACAAGTCTGTTGGAAATCACAGTTGAGGTAAATCCCGGCACTGTTGACGAGGAATATCTTCGGGCTCTTTTGGTTGCCGGAGTGAATCGTATCTCGATGGGAGTGCAGACTTTTAGTGACCAAGAACTGAGTATTCTGGGCCGTACCCATAGCAGCATTGAGGCTTGTTATGCTGTGCAAGCGGCCAAAGATGTCGGTTTTATTAATATCAATCTGGACTTGATGTATGGTCTTCCAGGGCAAACTGTTGAATCCTGGCGAAAATCACTTCAGCAGGCAATTGCGCTTAACCCTCAACACCTCTCTGTATATCAATTGACCATAGAAGGAGAAACTCCTCTAGGTCGTGCTGTTGCAAGTGGAGAAATTGTTCTTCCAGAAGAGGAAAAAATTCTCCACATGGATGAAGAGATCCGCAGATTCTGTTGTGATGCAGGTTTGCGCCAGTATGAAATATCTGCCTTTGCAAGCGATGGTTATGAGTGTGTACATAATATCAACTATTGGCAAAACAACGATTATCTGGCCTGTGGAACATCGGCCGTCAGTTGTGTCGGGGGGGTCCGGGAGAAACGGATTACAGATACCCTGGAATACATAGGGTGTATCAAGAAGGGCGTTTCAGTGGTATGTGAAAGCGAATGTTTGTCCGCCGAGGCATCTTTCCGGGAATCAGTAATTTTGGGGCTGCGCATGACAAAAGGCGTGTCGTTGCATCGACTGACTGCACGCTACGAAATAGATCTGGTAAAACATTATGGGGCAGTGCTGGACAATCTCTGTAAGTTGCAATTGGTTGAATTGACCGATTCTCATCTAAGGCTTACAGCCAAAGGAAGGCCTTTAGCAAATTGGGTAATGGTTGAGCTGGTATAATATATATCAAAGAGAGAGATAATCTTCAGGAAGTTGCCCTGCCGACTCGAGTCCGTTTATTGAACTGCTGATGTGCAATTCCACCGCATGTGCTGCGCGTTCTGCATCGCCTGATGCCAAAGCATTGATGATCGCCTCATGTTCTGTTGTTGGTCTGTATTCAAGTTTATAAAAAGGATCATAAAGGAT
>JAHJLI010000072.1 GCA_018821785.1 Pseudomonadota bacterium | reverse complement strand
TTTGTACCCCATATCCGTCCCAGGGGAGAGGTAAAGAAGTTGATCGAAAGAGACCCCACCTTCAAAGCACGCAGGTGGATAGTCGAGCTCGCCCATTCTTGGTTTAACCGGTTTCGCAAGCTGGTACCACGATACGAGAAAACAGATCTCTCATATAATGCGTTAAACGCTTTGGCAGCGGCTATGATCATCTTAAACAAGGTCATGGTTATTTATAGATAAGCACTTAGTCTTATCAAGGAGACAAAGCAAAAGAGATGGGCTGATACATTTCCAATAGTTTTCTGAATACATTGTCGGAATCACTAGTGTCCGGTTGTTAATCGAATAATTTTAGCTGCTTACAAGCAGCAGTTGGTTCGTTTTTGTAGTCGTGTTCTGTAATTAATTGATAAATTGGCACTTTTTCGAAAGCTGAAACGCTCAGCACCTGTAAAATTGTGTAGAGGCTCTCTTTGAGATGGAGTTGCTTTTTCATGATGGCAACGAGAACATACACAGAGATTGCTATCCAGATCTGAGTTTTCACAGCGTTTTCTGATGTGCCGAAAAATCGTTTGATTCTGAGATGTTGTTTGATCCATTTGAAAAATAGTTCTACCTGCCAACGACTGCGATACAACTGGGCTATTGTCAACGCCGGCAGTTTGAAATTGTTCGTTAAAAACACCAAGGTCTTGTCTGTTGTCTGATCGTGGAATTTGCCGTCGGAAATGTGAATGAATGTTGGGATATTTCCCTTCAAATCGAGAAGAGTGTGAAGCTTGATAACCCCTTTGTTCTTGCGGAAAGCGGCCCATGGGAAAACTGATAAGCAAAGATCGATGGTCGTAGAATCGAGAGCATAGACAGTTTCGTCTAATCATTCGATGAATGCATCTTTGCTGTAAAGAGTACGAGCTGTGGCGATGAGCGAATGGGCCAGTTCGGCATAGATTCGCCAGTCTCGATTTTCGTTTGCATCTGCAAGGGTTGAACGACTTATGTCCCCGCGAATGCCCATATGATACAGCTTGCTGTTCTGAGAACGAAGGCAGACTTCGATGTCTCGAAGACTTTCTCGGAAAGTGATCTGTGCGAACGCCATGCAAAAGAATTGATCGAGGCAAGAGAATTTTCTTACTTTGAAATTGCCATGATACTTTTCCACACAGCGACGAAAGGTTTGCAGTGGCATGAAGTCCATAATCTGTGAGAAAATCGATTTTCCGGCATACATGTGTACCCCCCCCCTCCAAGATGGTCCTGGAAGAGTGCCGTATAAAGGGATAGATTTTCAAGTCGATTATTGGCATTTTTTGCTATTTATTAATGAAAAAACAAAAAGTTAAATAGACGAGCCTCTTGCAAAAAGAGGTTTGATAACAAAGAATAGAGTATTGTTAATTTAACAATTTGATATAATTGAACTTCACGGCATTTCTTGATATAGTTTTGTATCCAGCAAAACCCAACCAAGGAGGGTGCCGTGAAGCTCAGAGACAAGATATCATGGTTGATGGGGCGAGTCCAACGAAGTTTATTCCCCCATTTAAACCAATGCTTGACAACGCCACTGACAGAACAAGAAGAGCGACTGGTATCGATCTTGGAGATTCTCCAAGTGGAAAGATATGTATCGAAAACCAATACCCGTTTTCGATATCCGGGAAGAAAGCTTCTGGATCGTCAGGCTCTCGCCAGAGCGTTTGTTGCAAAAGCATTTTACCGGCATGCAACAACGAGTGATTTGCGTCGCGCCCTGCTGTCAGCCGTGAATCTTCGACGGATATGCGGGTTTGTTACTGTAGATGATATTCCGTCCGATTCGACATTTTCTCGTGCTTTCAGCGAGTTTGTTGCCGGCAGTCTTGGCAATCAGGTACATGATGCACTGGTGGAAAAATATCTGTCAGATGAGCTAATTGGCTAAGTCGAGACTCAACCGCCATTATCGGACGAGAAAAACCGGCAAAAAAGGCAGTCAAAGAGCCGAAAAGACCTAAGAAAAGGGGACGTCCAGCCAAAGGAGAACAGCGCGAAGCTGCTCCTGAGAAACGGCTTGATCGGACAAGTTGGACAGACTGTCGAAGAGGCTATCAGCGAGTTACCGGTTGCCTGTGATCGGGGCACCAAAAAGAACGCCAAGGGATATAAGATGTCATGGAACGGCTATAAACTGCATCTTGATATAAACGATATTGGTTTGCCGATAAGTGCCCTTGTAACTTCTGCTTCTTTGCATGATAGCCAGGTCGCAATTCCTTTAATTAAACTGACGAGCAGGAAGGTTACATACTTTTACGATCTGATGGATGCAGCCTATGATGCCAGCCGGATAGAGGAGGTCAGCCGGGCCTCCGGGCATGTCCCGATAATCGATAAAAATAAGCGTAGAAATGAGGTATTGCCTATGGCACCTCATGAAGCGGAGCGATATAAAATGCGCTCCAGTGCAGAGCGGGCAAACAGTCGGTTGAAAGAAGATTTTGGCGCTAACAACATCATGGTCAAAGGGCACGCAAAAGTGCCTCTGCACTTGATGTTTGGTGTTATCACCTTGTTTTCAGATCAACTTTTACGACTACTTGGTTAGGTTGTCAAAGATCAATAATCCTGTCAATACGCAGTCTCAAGGACTGTTCATTTTGCAAAAGGCTCAGACGTATATTTTTTGTTAACCGGACACTAGTACAGTGTACATTTTAAATATTCGCATATGGCACACTATGTGCTATTGTCGTTCCTACAACTTATGACAAGGAGGACGACATGGCACCACGATACAAAGTAACATTAACCAAAGATGAGCGACGGAAACTGGAGGCCATATCAACAAAAGGAAAACGAGCTGCTCGTACTG
>JAHJLI010000071.1 GCA_018821785.1 Pseudomonadota bacterium | reverse complement strand
GTGATATCAACGACAGTTGGATAAGCTTACGCAAAATATTTTCAGGGCAGCAGCGGATTACAGCCACCTTCAGACAAAAGGATGGCAGAACGCTCCATATACGCAAAACAACTGTAGCCGAACCCAAACTGAAAAACCTCTGCGTGAAATAAATCCTTCACCGGTGGGCCTCCGCAAAATGGTCAACTGATGCAAAATAATGCGAATGTAGTGCCACTGGAAATATTTAGTGCTTCTATCTGCCTGTATTGTAAGGATATTATATTTTAAGTGTTAAATATGGGTTAACTGAAGTTTCCCGTTTTTAAAACCAGGCTGAATCGAGTCTCGAACACACGAGCTCCCTAACTTGACTGCGAGTCTTCCAGCCGTCCAAAAAATTATGTACAAATTCAAGGCGATCCAGCGAAAAATCGGCAAAATATAACTGCTTGATATTACACGATAAATTAAGAGCAATTTTTTATAGAAATTTCGGTAATATGAGTAATAACAGGAAGATAATAGTGAATGCGAGGCCCAATCATGGTAAGATGTAGTTCTCCAACAACAAAATACCAGAGGAACCTCGCATGCCCATACTACCCTCCCTGCTCTCCGAACTCAAAGCCGAATTTGCCGGATCCGAAAAAGGTAAAGAGCGAAGCATCTGGTTTCTACATACCCTTCTCGCCATCATCCTTCCATTCACCTCATCCAAAACATCCAATATTCTACGTGTTTTTCAAGTTCTCTTTGGCTTTGCCAAGATTGGCAAGAAACGCTACTACACCTTTATCGCCTCGCCCAAAATCCCTTGGGACAGGCTCTGGTCAAGGCTCTGGAAAATGATCCCCCAACCGGAAACCAATGGAAGACTGATTATCGCCTTGGACGATTATCTCAATCCGAAAACCGGCAAGAAGATTTTCGGCTGTGCCAAAATGTTTGACCACGCGGCCAAGCAAAATCAGTCACGGTACCCCTGGGCACAAAATATCGTTGCTATCGGTCTTCTCAAAGTGATTAAAGGCCGCTGGGCCTGCCTACCGCTCAGCCAGCGGTATTATTTCCCAAAAGATGTAATCAGCAAAAACAAGCCTTCATTCAAGAGCGAAGAAATTTCTTTTCAAAACAAACACCAGCAGGCAGTTGAAATGCTGGCGGTGGTTGGTGAAATTTTTCCCAGACAGGATATCCTGATCGTGACGGACTCCTGGTTTGGCAATCAGGGGCTCTGGAAACCGCTGCGCAAAAAACTCGGCAAGCGGGCGCATTTACTGTCCCGGCTTCGAGCAAACAACAATCTCTATGGGTTGCCTGGCTCGCCTTTGGTAAAACGTGCCGGTCGGCCCCAAAAATATGGTCAGCATCTTGGCACAACAACCTCTCTTGCCAAAGCCAACAGAGAGCGGGCCCGGGAGACGATAGTGAACCTCTATGGCCGGTTGCAAACAGTCTGGGCTTACGAACAAATCGTCATGCAAAAAACCCTCAAGTGCCCGATTCGAGTAGTATGGGTGTATCGCCGGACACAGTGGGTTGCCCTGTTCACTACCGACCTGTCGTTGTCGGTTAATGAGATAATTGAATATTATGGCGCCCGTTGGAAGATCGAAGCTGGTTTCAAAGAACTCAAACAGGATATCGGCAGTGCCGAAACCCAGAATAGAAATCCGGTGGCGGTTCAAAACCATCTGAACTTTTGTATGATGGCCACCTCACTCACCTGGATTTATGCCTGCCACCTGAACAAAACTCCAACTCGACGGCATGCGGTTAAAGGCCGAAGCCATTTCGCCTTTTCCGATGTCAGGAGATTGATTGCCCAAGCAGCATTAGACAAAGATTTTCAATTGATTTGCCCACTTCCACACAAATCCATAGAAAATACCTTCGCGGCCGCGTTCATGAAGATGGCGGCATGAAACATTTTTAGGAAACTTCAGTGGGTTAATGCTTTTCGTTTATGAACGTGCGATACATCATCAGATGTTTTTGTGGTTTTTACGACCAATTTAGGGTGAGCCCGACTCTGTGTTGATAATCTGAAAGTTTTTTATCGATAACAAGAACAACGGAGTGTGTGTATGTCGCTACATTTTAATTGATATTATTATAATTATTCGCCTTTATCGGATATAATTATTATAAACACGACTAATTTATTGTGCCAATAATTGAAAAAAACATGTGGTTTAAGTTGAAGTGTATAATTAAAGAGACTTTATGACTAACGAAAATAATAAAATATTCTGTTCTATTGTGGTTCCAGTATACAACTCGAGGGAAATGCTTGAGGAACTGGTAAGTCGTGTTTCAGAAGTAATGAATAAAGCTCAATTATCATTTGAGATGGTATTGATCGATGATGGCAGTTGTGATGGATCCTTTGACGAAATAAAACGGCTTGCCTGTTCCCACTCCGTCGTCAGAGGGAGTCGGCTTTCGAGGAACTTTGGGCATCAAGCTGCCCTGCTCGTTGGGTTGCGTCAATCACGTGGTTCTTATGTGGCAATCATTGATGATGATCTTCAGGACCCCCCGGAGTTACTACCAGTTTTGTTTGGGCATTTGAAAGAAGGAAATGATGTCGCCTATGGTGTGCGGCGAAACAGAAAAGAAGGATTTTTGAAACGGTTGTTGTTTCGTGGATTTTATACAATTCTTAGTGCACTTTCAAAAATCGCGATCCCACAAGATTCCGGTGATTTTTGCGCCATGAGACGTTGTGTCGTCGACGCAATGCTTGAAATGTATGATGCAAATCCATTTCTAAGAGGATTGCGATCATGGGTAGGGTTTCGACAGGTTGGAGTGGAGTATGAGCGGTCGGCTCGACTACAGGGTGAATCTGGATATACTTTTCGGAAATACATCCGCTTAGCGTTGACTGGCATTCTGATGTTCTCCACCCTGCCTCTGAGACTTGCAACGTATATGGGAATATTTGCAAGCCTTTTGTCTTGCTCTTTTTCATTGTTAGCCTTGGTCCGCTGGTTCATATATCGGTTTGATGTTCCCGGTTATCTTTCTCTTATTATGTTGATTACTTTTATGGGTGGTGTGCAGCTAATATCGATTGGTGTAATAGGTGAATATGTAGCGCGTAACCTTGACAATTCAAGGCGTTGGCCAGTAGCTTTTGTGGCAGAGAACACTGACGAGGAGTAAGTAACATGAATATTTTGGTGCTTGGTGGCGACGGATTTTTAGGATCATACATCGTCGAAAATTTAGTTCGTACAGGTCACGAAGTAACAGTTTTTGATCGTTTTCCGTTCGGTGTGACGCGGAATCTTGAACACCTGCATGGTAATATTAGGTTGTTTTCCGGTGAGTTTGCGAATCGGGAAGATATTTCAAAGGCGATGGAGGGGCAGGAAGTTGTATATCATTGCATATCGGCAACGAATCCTGCGTCAAGTTGGAATGATCCTTTTATCGAGATAGACGAAAATGTGAGGCATTCTATTCAATTCTTCGAAATTGTTGCTCAAAAAGTAAGAAAATGCAAAGTGGTGTACCTGTCATCTGGTGGTACTGTTTACGGTAGGCATGAAGGATTAATCAATGAGGGTACAGTCCCCAAACCTTTTTCACCCTATGGGATAGGCAAGCTAACTATTGAGCATTTTCTGAATTATTATCAACATAATGAAAGATTAACAGCTGATATTTATCGTATTGGAAATGCTTTCGGACCGCGTCAACCGATGCATTGCCCTCAGGGAGTCATTGCAAAATGGATGGATAGCATTTTGAACGGAAAGGAATTGCTTGTTTATGGTGATTCTATGACTGTTAGAGATTATATATATGTGAACGATATCGCCAGAATAGTATCTCAATCGGTTGACAGATTGGCAAACTCAGGAACCTACAATGTTGGCAGTGGTTATGGTATTTCGATAACGGAGTTACTGGAGACCTTCCAGCGGGTCGTTGATCACCCTTTCACTCACCGCCTTTTGCCTCGGAGGGAATTTGATAATGTTTCTGTAGTTCTTGATATCAGCCGTTTGCTCGGCCAATGTCCTGAGTTCATTTTTAGTGATTTTCAGGAGAAACTGTCAGAAACTTGGAATTATGTTAAACAAAAAAAAGGCGAGACGATATGACAAAGAGTACTTCTCCTGGAAATGATGTTCGACAATTGTTTGATAGGCATGCTGAGACTTATAGTGAGGAATTGCGTAACAGTTTAGGGCCGTTGGACATTACTGGGGAAAGAAGTTTTTATGACAGGCACAAGGCACGCTCTATGCGGCGTTTCTTGCCGAGAGGAGAAAAATGTGGACGGATTTTGGATTATGGCTGTGGTACAGGTGGTGTAATGGAAAGAATAGTGACTGAATTTCCCCTTGCACGGGTTGCGGGGTTTGATATTTCAGATCGTATGCTTGCGGTTGCACGTGAACGATTATCCGGCGAGAGAAACGTGGAATGGGTGATTGACCCTGAGTTGGCTGAGCCCTTTGATCTGATTGTTGTTGCAAATGTCCTGCATCACGTCCCTTGTTCAGAACGTGTTGATTTTCTTTGTCGGGTCAGGCGTTGTCTGTCTAGGTCTGGTCGCTTATTTGTTTTTGAACATAATCCATTCAACCCGCTTACTCGGAAAGTAGTACGAGATTGTCCATTTGATCGAGATGCGGAACTGCTGAATCCAGATTTGTTAAAAAAATGTGCCATGGGAGCAGGGATGGTTTCAGTGGTAATGAGATACGTAATGTATCTACCATGGGAGGGATGGCTTCCAGATATCACTGAAAGGCTTTTGGGCAGTCTGCCGTTAGGTGCGCAGTATATGGCTATTTTTCGCCATAATTTGAAAAAGGATTGTTGCTGATCTTTGTTATGATGTTTTGAGTCTACTTGTATGTCCGTTTGATATGGGGACCAACTCGCGTTACAAACATTTCGATCTGATGCTGACGATATGATCGATGAGCTGTTATTGTCGGTGACTGCAATGCATGGTGGAGAATTGAGGATTGTAAATCATCATGTCTCGATTTGCCTGCATTTATACCATTTTTGAAAGACTAGTTGCTCTTTTGCTGGATGAGCCAGAACTGGGGAACGGGAGCTTGATAAAGTTATATATAATTCCATTATCTTTTCAAGATGGCACTAATCCAAGGCCAGTTGGTAGTACAGTGTACATTTTAAATATTCGCATATAGCACACTATGTGCTATTGTCGTTCCTACAACTTATGACAAGGAGGACGACATGGCACCACGATACAAAGTAACATTAACCAAAGATGAGCGACGGAAACTGGAGGCCATATCAACAAAAGGAAAACGAGCTGCTCGTACTG
>JAHJLI010000070.1 GCA_018821785.1 Pseudomonadota bacterium | reverse complement strand
TTCAATCTAAGTACCCTGTTATGCACGTAATCAGGTTCAAAAGACTGGGTCGCTTTCAATTTGATAACCGGGGGATTCTCATTTTCATCAACTAGCCATAGTGAGCATATTTCTACGCCCGTCACCTTCGCCGTAACCATGACGATCAGCTTAAACAAATCCTCCAGGAAGAGGTCTGAAGTAATTGCCTCACTGATATCCATCAACGCTCTGATATAATGGTCATACGTATGCAGATTTGATTTTTCCATACTTGAGATAATGATTAATTGCTGGGATTGTGTAGAAAATCGGTCCCGAAATGGTTTTCAGTTTGCTCAATTAAATAATGCAAACACTCCCTTTACACCAGGGTTCGGGCCGCCTGTCCTGCTTAACCTAAAAAATGGAGACCTTTTCTGGTGATAAGACTGAATTGTAAATCCGGATCAGTCTCAATTTCGCCAACTCCTTCCATGCTCTTCAGCACCTGTTGAAGTTTTGGGAGACTCATGTTCATTTTTTCTGCTATGATTGTGGAGGGAACCAGCTGAGGTTGTGTCTCTTTTAGATTTTCAGAAAGAATTGCGAGAACCTGAAGTTTATGCTTTTTCAGTGACATGTGGACCTCACAGGATAAGATTAAGAACTCATAAAACTTGTGTCATTTTCAATAATCTTTAGTAATGCTATTTTTTAGGTAATATCGTCATTATATCTTAAGAAAGGAAATCTACATCAAGGAATTAGTGCTTTCCATAAAGACGATACTCCAATTAGATCATATTGTTTCTGGATGCTTTTTCTTCTCTATGTTTAAAATATATGGAGACAGACTGCAAACATAATATTCATCACAAATTAACATATTGTGAAATATACAGTCCTGCTTAATATCCAACCATAAAGAGAGGCCGTTCATTTATCAAATTGGAAGAAGATATTCTTTTTAGCATCGACCAGATAACTTGTTTCTGGACCAGGGCTGATGTACCAGTTGTGGGAACTCGCAATGATCGCTAGGCAAAACCTCCCAAGCTCACTCTCTCCGTTTTTTTTGGATGTCATAGCCAGGATCGAACCAATCTCAGAGAGCCTGAAAAGTCAGGCCCAGAAAAAGGTTGATTTCAAGACCAAGCCGCCAGGTGCTCCAGGGAGGATCGAACAACTTGCAATCCAATTGCGCGCTATCAGAAAGAGTCTCAATCCGTCAACATATTTCAAACGAATGTTTGTCTTCGCAGGCGATCACGGAGTCGTTGAGAAAGGTGTCCAGAAGTAGCTTGGGCGTCGCGCGAACAACATGATCGCCAACATAAGATATTCCCAGCAACCGGACCCCCTGCACCTTTACAAGGTTTTTGTATTTCCACCCGGCGGACAAGCATTGGTTGATAGCTCCAGCCTCGAATATCCTTCTTCAGCCGGGCCAACTCTTCGTCGAGGCGGAATTCATACTCTTCGACGGTTTCCCCCATCTACTCCTTGGGCCCATCTTTCTTCTTCACCTCTTTTGAACCTAGTCTTCAAGTTATCCAGGTCACAGAGCTTTTCGAAGATACTTCTGTCGTCAACGGAACGACTTCTTTGTCTCATCTGGTCTTTCATTTTGGGCTGTTTGTTCATCTAACGCGAGTAAACCGCAAGTAAGTACCTTGGAGGTATATCCAAGTTGGCAATTTCAAAAGGTCTTTCCGAAATACTTGTTTTTATGACAGACTTTCAGGAGTAAGGTACTAAAGGCGAGACATTTCCTATTACTTTTGACTGGCAGTTCTGAAACAGTCTCATGTGTCCAGACTAAAGAGGGTGGATTGTACAGGGTGGCCAATTAACAGGCTTTCCAGACTGAAATGGCTCTTTCCTCCTATTTTCATCCGGAACGTTTTCGACTGATCTCTGTCATTACCTCTTCTGTGCTGGTGTTTCGCAAATTCTTCCAACTGCAATTTTTATGATAAATCAAAAAACAATGCTTAAAGTAACAGATAGAGATTTGAGTGAAATAGAGAAACTGTTTTATCAAAAGACAACAGGGAGGTTCATCATGACAATGAAAGATGAGTTTAACAAGTTGGTCGAGAAGCTTAAGACACAGCGAGATGAGATAAACCTCAAGATTCACCTTGCCTCAATGGATGCCAAGAAGGAATTTCAAGAGACAGAAAAAATATGGGTTCAAGTAAAGGCAAAAGCGACTGATATCGCCGATGATGCTGTGGAAACTTCTGAGGAAGTCGTCGCCAAAACCAAGAT
>JAHJLI010000069.1 GCA_018821785.1 Pseudomonadota bacterium | reverse complement strand
GTCGTCTTGGATCAGCAGAGATTCAGCGGTTTCAGAGGGGATGGGCCAGTTTCGGATCAAAGGGAAGAGGAAATTGTCGGGATCGCAAATCAGGATGATCGCCCCAAGCAGACCCATGTCGGCTTTGCCGTTGACAAAGAGAGGGGTGGCGACCGCTAGAAAAGCACCTTCTTCCCGCGTATCGGTATAAAAATCGCTTAAAACTGCCTGTCGCTCGCTCATGGCGCGGGTGATAAGCGTTTCAAGACCGGTCGTCTTCCCCTTTCCGACAAAGGGTCCGTAGCTTACCACGACAGTCCCATGGGAGTTAACCAACAACACCCCCGGGTAATGATAATGGGCGGTCATGCTGCGGATGCTATCAAGAAGGCCCCGGGCGTTATCAAGCTGAGAGTTTTCCGAATACTGTTCCAATCCCCTGGCGAAGAAGGGACTTTCCGTAAGCAGTGCGGCCTCATCCAGCATTCTTTGCCGCCAAGCAATTATCTCATTGATTTTGAGCTGTCCGATCGCGGTCAGCTGACTTTCAACCTGCTGCTGCTGTTGTTGCTGTTGCACCTGGAAAAACCAGGCGCCAATGCACAGGTCGAGGACGAGCAGTACCGGCAGGAGCACCAGCAGCCAGGTAATGGGTGTTGTTTTGGACTTTGTTTCGGTCATTGTTCCTTTCATTGTTGCAGTATGTGCAGCCAAGGGGCAGGCCATAATGTTTATTTCGTCTTTTGGGTCGATGTCAAATTTGGCGTATCTTATCGGCAGTACGCCAAATGCAATCGCATTGTTTTGTGGCCTTTATAAGTCGAAAAATATTCCATCAAGACATAGAAAGACTGCCGTCATTTACTGTTTTTCAAGCATATCACAAATACTGGGGAAGTAACAAAGCGGAAAGGGAAAAATATTTTCGGTGATGAGCGGGGCAATTCCTTTAGGGGGTAGCTCCTGTTGTCCGGACAGATGGCAATCTCAGCCTGTTGGTCGATGGCCAGGAGTTTGCAGTGGTGTTGGTATCCCATGGTATAGCCGCATTCAGGCCAAGGTCCGGACGGGGCGATGTAAATGGAGAGAAAAGAAATATTCTGTTTTTGGATGTTTTTCCCGAAAAGAACAGTCTGGGACGAGATGGTCCAAAGAGAGCTTAAACAAGCAGTTTTTCAATCAGGGCAAGGAGTTCTGCCGGGCGAAAAGGCTTTTGGATAATTTGGTCTGCACCGAGCTTCTCTGCAATCGACAGATAGGTTCGAGGCTCCATCATTCCGCCCCCGGACATGGCGATAATTTTGGGTCGGGGCGTTTCTTTTGCCAATTCCATAATCACTTCCAGGCCTTCTTTGTCCGGCATGATGATATCGGTAATAACCAAATCGAATTTGGCGGCCCGATAAGCCTTCATTCCGGCAACGCCATCAATCGCTGAAACAACATGGTAGCCGGCTCGGCTGAGAAGATCATTCATCATGCGCAGCATGTTCTCGTTGTCTTCAATGACCAGGATATTTTTCATTGCTTTCCCTGAGCGTGTATGTTGTCGTAATGGCATTCGAATTGGTACAATACTTATAGCAATTCATAGCCTCTTAGAAGATTTTTCTCAAGAAGAATAGTGCCTATTCTCTTCTGCAGGCGTTTTTGTTGAAAAACCACACCTAGCAGCTGCTGTTGGTTCAACATGCCAAGCATGCATGCGGTTTTCCGGCAGCGACAGGCCTATCCTGGTTTGCATTACCATGGTCGGTGTTCCTATTGATGATTTCGACCAGCGGTCCGTTTGTGCCGGGCGTTTTTAACATGCTGCTGCTCGGCCAAGGCCGACTGGACCTTTTCCTGGGTCACCGCTCCGCTCGCTACCAGTAGTTGGCCGAGGGGTTTTTGCTGTTGCAATCCCGCTTGAAGCTGATCCACCGACAGGTCGCCGCGGTCGATGAGGATCTCGCCCAGTTTGCATCTGTTACCTTCGGCCTTGCCGGAATCGTCGATCAGTTTGATGGTGATCCGGCAGTTGTCCTCAACAGAGATGAAGACATCCAGGATGGCCTCTTTGCCGCGGCTAGTGGTAAGCACTATGTCCCAATAAAGATAGCAATGTTCAGCAACCAGAATGTCGAGGGTTGGAACATTATTGAAGTGGGCGGTAATCTCGCAGGTTCCCAGGTCGCGTAGTTCACTAAGGAGGAACAGTGGATTGCTGCCGCACATCAGCAAATCCCGGTTTGGTTCAAAGCGGATGCGCCAGGTTTGCATCATCACCTTTTTCGACTTTACCACCTTGGTGGGGGGAGAAGAAATGGCAGCCTGATTCTCCACCTCCTCGGCAGGTTTGGCAAGGAGGTGCAAACTAGTAATGATGGCATCGCCGGCGCTGCTATCGACTTTGCCCAAGCCCGATGAGGCGTCGAGCAGCGACGAGATATGGTCCCGAGATTGCAAGGTCAGATTGAGGAGATCCTCGGTCACCTTCATCTTGCCGTTGCGAACCAGATCAAAGGCCGTTTCCACCTCATGGGCGAAGGCGGCGATTGCGTCGAAGCCGAACATCACCCCGGAACCTCTGATCGCGTGCATGGCCCGGAAAACGCGGTTTATAAGATCATGGTCGTCCGGGGTTTCTTCCAGGTCGAGAAGAGATGCTTCAAGTTCGGTCAGCAATTCTATAGCTTCTTCACGATAGGCGGCGACGTGTTGTTCCGTCATGGCGTCAATCCTTTAAGGTCCAACTAGCTTTCAGGCTCTCGTTTGTTAGTAATTTGCCGATTATTTCAGCCCTCCGAATTTCCGAAAACATGAAGGGTTATCAATTTCACAATAGTCAAGGCGCTCCGATCCGGCGGCAGCGGCAAGATGCAGCAGGGTTGCCGGCAGAGGGTCACGGCAAATAAATTTTTTCCCTGCCGCCGAGGCGGTCCGACAGGCCGAACAAAAAACCTGCAGGGCGGTGACATCCATTTCGACGATTTCGCTGAATTCGACAGCTACAATACCGGCTTCAGCCAGACCGCTGCGTAGCTGCTGGGCGAAGTCGGCTATTGTAGCAATGGTCAGGCGATCGCCGCTGCTGATGACCCGCTCGCCCTGCTGTTCACCGTTCAGGGCATTTTGTACTTTGTCCAAAAGTTTGCCGTTACCTTTGGGTATCGCCATGTTGTCTCCTTATAGACCGGTAAGGTAATATTTATCACTTTTGGCAAGGTAAATGCCCATTATCCCTGGTCGACAGATGGACAAACTTTCTCGCTGGTTTTCCATGCTTCTCGCCCCCCCTCTCTTGGTGAAGATGGACGTTGTGATATAAAACCGTGCTCACTCTGCCATGGCAAAGGAGCAGCAGCTTTTTCCTTGCATATCCGCTCTTGTCGGGGGTTGAAAATCAGTACGGCAATCACGCCTGCCTTTTATTTCTATCAAAATATGGAAGGCAAAGTCAAGGTAGTGCGTGGGGAGAAATTGATGGCCACCCTTCGAATTTACAAATGGTCTTTTGCAGTATTGTTTACAGAACGCACCTTTGGCAGGAAATAGCTCTAACTCTATTGACTTGCCAACAGAGAAGACTCACCCGACCTCCTACAGGTCGGGGTATGAGAGAGATATTTAGTACCTTAGAAATTCGTTTCTTGTTTTTTATAAACGAATTTTGTTAAGGTACTTATCCTGTTTATCGGGGTTAGGTTGTTTTCGAACGATGAGATTGCTATCCTCAACACGAAATGTTGAAAAGAGAGAGTGTTCCTGTTTGAACCCATAACGGGCAAAAAGAATATGACAGATCAGAGAGGCCGGGTGAATTCTATATGAAAACGAAAAACAGAGAAGACAGGTCCTTGGGGGAAAAACCCCTATCAAGTGTGTATTTGCATTTCCGCTTTAAATTTCTGACAATTACCACCATCGCTTTTCTGCTTTACGTGATTTTAGGCGGTTCCAGTGAATTTAGTGAGTTCGCCCAAAGTCCTCAGTTTCAGATGGTGGGGCCTTTTCTCATCATTACCTTGATCCTCTATTTTATATTCAGAAAATTTCCTATCAAGTGCCCGAATTGCGATAAGATTGTGGCAATAAAAAAAGACTGGCTATGTCCGGATTGCGGGAAGAAACAGGGGAAAGGCCGGTGTTTGATGGATAAATGTCTGCACTGTAAACAAATCCTGGCGACTTCATTCTGTGAACATTGCGCTGAAGAATTCAAGCTGTAAGCAAAATCTGCAGGTCTTCTCCAGATTGATCGGAAAGGCGGCTCTTACCCCACTCCCTCCTAATGGGTGGGAGTGGGGTAAATTATTTTTTATTCTAAGGTTAGAATTCTCCTGAAGCCGTTGCTTTAATGGTGGCTGTGGCGAGCTCTTTGCCGGTTTTATCTTTTGCAACCGCCTTTAAGATAAGATCCGCATCGTTAAGTGTCGCTTTAACGACCCATTTGCCATTTTTTTCAACGACTACCGGGCCCTGGGAAACATCCAGGACGAATAACTCAAGGGTCACTCCCTGAGCCGTTATTTCATCCTTGCTGAGGCCCTTGACCTTGCCCTTAACATCTCTTTTAACGGGGAAGCTATCCGGATATATTGAAATAACGCCACCCTCTTCAACTGAGGTAAATTCCACCGTCGTCTTATCTGCTGCAAAGGAAGTCTGCGCCATCACGAGCAAAACCAGCACCGCCAAACATGAGAAAATAGATACAACCTTTTGTTTCATTCCTTGCCTCCTGTATTTTAAAGTTAATATAGACTGCCCGTATCAGATGATTCCTATAAATTCAACTTCAAGTTTTTGTTGAAGGTTTTCAATCATTTTGAAGACTTCTTTTACAATAATATGATCGATGGAAGAGAGCGCCCGGGGGTTGATATAATTGTCCGGTTTTTTTTGTTCATCCATAATGGTTGTAATCTGGGTCAGGAATCGAAGCCACATTATATAATTATAGCCCCGTACAATATCCAGATATTCTTTGCCGGTCAAAGAATGCCGGTTAGAAAGCATGAAAAGCCTTGTAAGGGTGTTGCATTGTGAAATCCCATATTTAAGGGCATAAATTCTAGCAAAATCAGTAATGGGCAGCATCGCGCTCTTGAGATCGAGAAACCCTTTCTGATCACCTTCGGTTTCAACAAGAAGCCTGCCGAAAAAGCCAATGGGAGGCTTGAAATGCAGGGCGTTTTCCGTAAGATCTCGCAAAAAACCCGACCAGCTCTTTACGGCATGTATAAGAAACTGTTTCAGTTCGCTGGCCAGTGCCATATCACCAAAGGTTCCCCTGAAATCAAAAAAAATACTGCAATCTCGAAGATGTTCCGGGGTCGAGTTTCTGATCCAGGTATTGAAATAGTTTTTCCACTGGGACAGGGGTTGACACCATTTTGGATTTTTGGCCATATTTCCGCCTTTGCAGAAACTGTATCCGGCGATATCGAGTTGATCGCAGATCAAAACGGCGAGTGCATCAAAATAGGCCTTTGTTTTTTCAGGACTTTGAGTGTCCTCATAAACAATGGCATTGTCCTGGTCCGAGATGAGGGTCTGCTCCTCTCGGCCTTCCGATCCCATGGTCAGAAATGCAAACCGACAGGGAGGTGGGCCCGCTTCTTCCAAGGAAAAGGTGATGACCCTGTTGATAACGGCATCGGAACATGCAGAGATCAGTCGGGTGATATATTCTGGGCTGGCACCATTCCGGAGAGGGTCATAAAGCATTCTTTCAAGCTTTGCATGAATGTTTTCAATTTCCATCATGCTGTGGGCGGACATGGCGGTCTTGATCAAAAGATACGCTGATTCCGTTTGTGCCGAAAGCAGATCCTTTTGGCTTATGGTCCCTGTAATATCACCAGCTTGGTTGTAAACGGCCATGTGCCGTTTGTCGTGCCTGTGCATGTTTAAAAAGGCTTCATATACCTGCGACTCGGCAGAAACGGAATAGAGCGGAGAGGACATGACTGCAGATACCGGTTCTGACGGATGATGCTTTCCTGAGGCGACCTCGTGTTTGAAATCTGCGTCGGTGACAATGCCTTCGATGGCTTGTTTCTCATTTTTGATGAGGATGGCACTGGCATTGTTCCTGCTCATTTTAAGAGCAGCTTCTTGTATGGTGGTTTCCTTTGAACAGCTGGAAATATTGGGTTTAAAAACCGATGAAATGGGGCGGTTGAAAAAGGGCAGGCTGAACTCCTTATCCTTGATCTGTCTCGATATGATCCCGGCAAAGGCCTTGTTGAGCATGCACTTGCCGAAGATATTTGTCTGATCTTCCTGGAAGGCCGTATAGTTTCTGCAGAGGTTTAAAAAATAATCGGCATCAAGGGTTACAAAGATAGAATCTTCGAGGAGCTCAAGCGTCCGTATAGCAATTCCGTCATTAAAGAGAATGCAGAGTCCACCGAAACTATCCCCGGGGTTGAGAACTCCTTCCAGGATTTTTCTATTCCGGTCTTCAAAGTAAAAATGCCCAAAACCGCTGGAAAGGGTATAGAATTTGTCAATCCTGGTGATTTCCTGTTCAAAAAGAACACTGCCCTTAAATACCTTTTCATAGGAGAACGCACTAAAAACTGCCTTCTGTTCTTTTCCGGGGAGAAGAGAAAACGGCAAAAGCAGTGAGAGAGATTCAAGCAGAATCATGACTCTGGTCCTATTTGTTTGATCCTTCAGGGTTCAAAGGTCTTTCGCGCCGGCAGGAAGGCCTGTTCCGAAAACGGATAATAGAGTATTTTGTCGAATCCAAACATCTTTGCAATATACGTAACGGGAATGCTTTTGAGTCTTTTGCGGAAATACAAAACCTCGTCGTTGTATTTGTAACCGGCCATATAGAGATTGTCCTGGGCCTTGTGAAGCTTTTGTTTCAGGGCTTCGAATTCTCCCATGTTTTTCTGGTCGGCAACCGGTTTCAGCTGGGCAAGCATGTCTTTTACTTGCAATGTCAGAGCTGTTTCGGATGTTTCAAAATCCTTGCTCTTTTGTTCCTCAAGGGGAAGTTTCTGCTGAAGGACGTCTTTCTGAAGGGCAGCTGTCTTGGCGAGTGTTTGATCCATGGATTCCGGGGCGTCTCCCGGTACCATTTTTTGCATGAGAGTTATAAGTGCCGGCATGAGTGCAAGTCTTTCCTGGCAGGACTCTACAAGGGCGGTTCTTGCCGATTCAATCCGGTTTTCGTTCCTGTAAAAACTGGTGTATCCTCCGAAGATGGTACAAAACAGGATAATTCCCGTTAACACGGCAAAGAAGGCAAAAACTTTCACGAGAGGATTCTGCATGTGGAACTCCGTTGTTATATTTCAGGTTGATATCAACCCAGGGCTCGTCTTGGCTGCTGTCGTAAAATCTCTGAGGGCCGGAAATAGGGAGTGCGAAAAACATTTTCCGGTCACCATCCTGTAATTAATACCTTGAATTTCATGAGATTCCAAGGGAATTGCATGAAAAAATTCTGGCACAATCTTTACAAAAGAGCAGCTCTTGGGGAAGTGTGGAAATGACGCTTGCAAGGAGCAGTTCCATGATGCCTTGGTTGAATGTGTGATGTCTGTTTCCACACGTATTTTTTACAGGGTTTGAGTGCGGTAAGATAGGCAAATTTCCAGAATTGACAGTTCTCCGTCGTTTTGCCTTAAAGGGCAAGAAGAATTCCGGAAGAAAAAAATCTCTCCGGAATTCTTCTTTATCACAGGTTAATTTTGATTGAAGAAATTATCCCCACATTCCCATGCCGAAGCTGGAAACAAAAAGGATGCAGAAAAGGATTACCCCGATGAGCCATTTATCTTCTAATGCCATATCATGTTCTCCTTTGATGTTTATTTTTTGACAACGGTTTCGTCGGATTCTTTCGTGACATCCATTGTTTCAACATCTGCGCGGCGGATCTGCTCTGCGGAAGTGGTTGACATTTCCGCTTTAAAGCAAAGGGCCCACATCACGACGATGCCGATGATCCACCAGATGATCTGCCAACTCCAGATGGGCGGGAAGCCTGCGATGGAAATGCCCTTATTGCCCAGCATGATGCCAGGTCCGAGGGCCATGAAGTACCATATCGGAACGACAAACTTCATGGCGCTGCGCCATTTTTTGCCGCTCTCGCTGGGTCCGTCAATGGAATCAAGCCATGCCCTGACTTCTGCCTGACGGGCAATGGTCTCTTCGCTGTCCTTGAATCCCAGACCCCGACAAAGATAGGCCACCGCAAGACCGACGGCGATTCCCCAGAAGGCGGTATGCATGGAAAGCGGGTATTTATAGGTGTAATAGGTCAGGAAGCAGGCCGCGATGGCGGCAATCATCCCCAGGGTGGCGCCGATGCTTGGGAACTTGAATCCCCAGTGTACGCCTAACAGCAGCAGGTACATGATGGTGCCGAAGGCCGTGGCAAAGCCGCCGATCATAACGATGGCATCCGATGCGGTAAGCGAGACGATAACAGCAGCCAGGGTGAGAAGGGTTGCAAAAATACGGTTGGTCCAGATCTGCTCTTTATGGGAACCGGCTTGCTTTCTTACAAATCTCCACCACACATCCCTCTGGATGATGGTGCCGCCGGTGCCGATATAGGGGGCGGCCGTTGAGTGGATGGCGGCAATGGCGCCGAGGAAACACAGGCCAAGGGCCCAACCCGGCAGGAACTTCGTCATGAGCATGGGTACGACGTCGCCGTCGACTTTAGGGGCAAGCTGTCCGGCCAGTTGCAGAACCTTTGCGCCCATACCCTGGAAAGCGGTAAAGAAGAACAGCGCGAGACCGACCACAAAGGTGGACATGAACACCTGCTGCCAGGCCAGGGGTTTCGGTGATTTGATACCGAAATTCCAGAGGGTAAAGGCAGGGGAAGACTGAATGCCCATGAGGGCGAACATATAGGTAAGAATCATCATGGCGGTCCATCCGCCACCAAGACCAAAGTTGATGACTCTCGGGACCTCCAGGAGTTTTGAGTCAAGTTTCATGACGGACGCGGAAAAGCCCGACCAGCCGCCGAACAGAGGATCGATGATGACAAAAACTCCCAGGAGGATAATACCGCCGACGAGGAGCAGGAACTGCAGAACCCCGACCCAAGTACTGGCTTTGAGGCCACCGGTAACTACATAGAACCAAACAATAAAGGCCATGAACCACAGGCCGATGGTTTCCGGCACTCCGGCCACCCAGTAAAAAAGTTTGGCTGCGGCAATCAGCTGCAGGCCGGAATAAAAAATGGAATACAGGAACGCTGCCAGAACCGTCAGCCAGCGGACGGATTCATTGTTGTAATAATAGGCGAACATGTCGCCTGGGGTGATAAAGCCGTAGCGTTTTCCCATGAGCCAGTTTCTTTTGGCAAAAAAAGCGCCGGTAATGGGAATGGTCAGTACATAGAAGGAGGCAAAGGCATAGGCGAGACCTGCCTTCCAGATCAGTCCGGGATGGCCGATAAAGGTCCAGCCGGAGAAAGAAGCCGCCGTTGCCGCCATCAAAAATGCGGCAAAGGGGATGGACCGACCGGCAATTCCGTAGCCGGATGCGGTTTTTTCACTGAAGAAGCCTTTGAGGCCCCACCAGAAGCAATAGATAATATACAATATCAACATTGCCCAGACCCATACTAATTTATCATCCATAATACATCTCCTTTGGTTGTGTCGTCATTTAGTACCTTAGAAATTCGTTTCTTTTTTTTTATAAACGAATTTTGTTAAGGTACTTATCCCGTTTATCGGGGTTAGTTGACTGGATCACACGCTGGGATATCACTTTTTTAAAAGATGATAACGGCATCGACAATCACCTCCTTAACCGTCACGCATCATTACATAGGTTTATAAACCATTTTTATAATATCAGACTTTTTTGCCGTAGCCGATTTTGCCAAGGGATTCCTCGATTTCATCAAGGATTGCATAATCGTCAATAGTGGCCGGCACTTTGTATTCCTTTTGATCTGCGATGGATCGCATAGTTCCCCGGAGAATTTTCCCGGACCTTGTCTTTGGCAGCCGTTTGACAACGGTTGCGGTTTTAAAGGCTGCAACCGGGCCTATTCTGTCCCTGACAAGATGAATTACTTCTTTCACTATCTCCTCAGGGGTTCTGGTCACCCCGGCATTCAACACCATCATTCCTAAAGGGACTTGTCCTTTGAGGGCGTCGGCAACCCCCATGACCGCACATTCGGCCACATCCGGATGGGAGGCGATGACTTCCTCCATGGCACCCGTTGAAAGACGGTGACCTGCTACGTTAATGATGTCATCGGTTCTGGCCATGACATAGACGTATCCTTCCGCATCGATGAATCCGGCATCAGCGGTCTCATAATAACCGGGAAACTCTTTCAGATAGGAATCGATATACCGCTGGTCATTCTGCCAGAGGGTTGGCAGTGTTCCCGGAGGCAGGGGCAGTTGTGCTACAAGCGCACCGATTTCGCCGGGCTTGATCGGGTGTCCATCATTTCCTAAAACCGCCAGCTTCCAGCCGGGCGCGGGTTTCGTCGGAGACCCGGGTTTGATAGGAAACTGGTGCAGTCCCATGCAGTTGGCGGCAATGGCCCAACCGGTTTCGGTCTGCCACCAGTGGTCGATGACCGGGACCTTCAGTGCTTTTTCCGCCCAAGACAGGGTGTCAGGGTCAAGTCTTTCCCCGGCAAGGAACAGGTAGTTGAAACAGGACAAATCAAAATTCTGCATTAACAGGGCCTGGGGGTCTTCCCTTTTAATGGCCCGGAACGCGGTTGGAGCGGTAAAAAGGCTTTTGACCTTGTGTTCGGAGATGACCCGCCAGAACGTCGAGGCATCCGGGGTTCCCACGGGCTTGCCTTCAAAAAGGATGGTGGTGCAGCCTTTAAAAAGGGGCCCATAGACAATATAGGAGTGGCCGACAACCCAGCCGATATCGGACGCTGCCCAGTAAACATCCCCCCTTTCGACACCGTATATGGCACTCATGGTATATTTTAAAGCTACCATGTGACCGCCGTTATCGCGGACAACGCCTTTCGGCTGGCCCGTGGTTCCGGAAGTATACAGGATGTACAGGGGGTCGGTTGCTTTTACCGGGACACACTCTTGCGGTACCGCTTCGGCCATTTCAGTTTCCCAGTCGTAATCTCTACCGGCAGTCATTTTGGCAGTGGCTTGCGGCCTTTGGAAAATGATGCAGGCCTCGGGCTTGACGTCTGACAGATCAATGGCCTTATCGAGAAGTGGTTTGTATTCAATGACTTTTTTCACTTCAATGCCGCAGGATGCCGAGACAATGACCCTTGGCTTGGCATCATTGATACGGGTGGCCAGTTCATTGGCTGCAAATCCGCCGAAGACGACGGAGTGAACAGCGCCGATCCTGGCACAGGCCAGCATTGCAAACACTGCTTCCGGGATCATGGGCATGTAGATAATCACCCGGTCGCCTTTGGCGACACCCTTTCCCGAAAGGACGCCGGCAAATTTTGCAACCTTGTCCTTCAACTCGGAAAATGTGTATTTTCGGATGACGCCGGTGACAGGGCTGTCATAAATAATGGCGGCCTGGTTTCCCATGCCGCGGTTCACATGGAGGTCAACCGCATTGTAACAGGTATTGGTTTCTCCGCCGGTGAACCATCGGTAGAAGGGTTTGTTGGAGTCGTCCAGGACCTTGTCCCATTTTTTATACCAGTGGCAGTCTTCAGCAATTGCCCCCCAGAACCCGTTGGGATCTTTTATGGATTGTTCATATGCTTCGGTATACAAATTGACCATGTACAAGTCTCCTGAGTTGAAGGTCGTTCCGAATAGGAGCCGTCACCAAATACATTGACCATGTATTTTGATTTCGTTTCGGCTCCTATTCGGTTCCCGTTGGTTATTCGGCCAAGGTATTCTTTGCCAACGGCTTAATCTTGCACCATCTTCTGGATCGCTTCGACAATTTCAGGATTTGCAAGCGTCATAACGTTGCCGACATCACCTTTGTTCGATATAGCGCCGAGTACCCTGCGCATGATCTTGCCGGAGCGGGTCTTTGGCATATCGGGCACGATCCAGACCTTTCTGCATTTGGCGATCTTGCCGATCTGAAAGATAATTGCGTCATTAACCTTCTGAGCGAGTTCCGGCGATGCCGTAAACCCTGGCTTAAGAGAAACATAGACATCCGGCTCTTTTCCTTTGATTTCATGGTTCACCGGAACAACTGCTGCCTCGGCAACCTCTGGAACTGTCAAAGCGGCGGATTCTATCTCCTTGGTTCCAAGCCGGTGGCCGGAAACGTTGATAACATCGTCAATCCTGCCAAGGATACGGAAATATCCGTCCGGTGCTTCAACGGCTGCATCGCCGGTCAGGTATGGCCAGTCACGCCAGTCTTTGCTGTCGGGGTTTTTGCAATAGCGTTCGTAGTAGTTTTTGACGAACCGGGCGCGATCACCCCAGATGGTCTGGAAACCACCCGGCCAAGGATTCTGGATACAGATATTTCCGGCCTGACCGCATCCGGCCGGCAGGGCAACCCCATCCTCGTCCAAGATAATCGGATGGATTCCGGGAACGCCTTTGCCGCAACTCCCCGGTTTCATTGGGTCGATGCCGGGAACTGTGCTGCAGAGGAAGCCGCCGGTCTCTGTCTGCCACCAGGTGTCGACGATTGCCGCTTCTCCCTTGCCGACCTCTTTTTGATACCACTTCCAGACCACGGGTTCGATGGGCTCGCCTACTGTGGTCATATGTTTGAAGTGGTAGGTGTATTTTGCCGGCTCATCGGGGCCTACTTTTCTGAGAGCGCGGATTGCCGTCGGTGCGGTGTGGAAGATATTGACATCAAGATTCTGGGCAATTCTCCAGCAGCGTCCGGCATCCGGATAGGTTGGGATGCCCTCATAGATCACGGTGGAGGCACAGAGGGCAAGCGGGCCATAGACGATGAAGGAGTGGCCGGTGATCCAGCCGATATCGGCCATGCACCAGTACACATCCTCAGGATGGATATCCTGGATGTATTTTGACATGGCGGTTACATAGGCAAGAT
>JAHJLI010000068.1 GCA_018821785.1 Pseudomonadota bacterium | reverse complement strand
GTGGCCTTTTGTACCCTGGCGATATGAAAAAGCCGATTATCCTCTCGGAGAGTGCAGAAGGCGAAGAGGTACCAGCGACCCTGATGATTAATGAGCTGTAGTGGTGCCACGGTCCTTGCTGTCTGTATGCCGCCGATCGGTCGGTAGTGAAGGTCCAGGAGTCGTTTTTTAACCACCGCTTCGATAATGGTTTCAAAAATTCGGTGATCGATGCTTTCAACCTCAATCCATTGGCAATGGAGGGAATCGACCAATTTTCCATATTCTGGAGAGATCATTGCGGCGAGCCGATGTTCAAGCTGCCGCACCTCCGGCAAGCCGCCGAGTCCAGCTTCTTCGGCCAGTTTGTTGAGCATAGCCAGAAGGAAAACGATACGCGGGCTCTCCTCGAAAGGGAGATGAAAATCCTCTTCAGTATAGTAGTAGCCGTTTTTTTTTGCATCAAAGGCCAGTGGGGCGAGGAGGCGATCGCGCAGATAGCTGATATCCCGTTTGGCAGTGGCGGTGGAGATCTCAAAGCTTGTGGTAAGAGATCTTGAGTTGGGAAAGTGGCCCTGGCGAGTTTCTTGGTGAAAATAAAATATCCGCTCAAGAAAGCTCATGTCGGATTACTTCGCGTGTCGGCGGTGTTTTACCGGGAGGATTTTTAGCTGTTCCCTATACTTAGCTACTGTTCTCCGGGCAATTTTGATGTTATCCTCGGCGAGTTTCTCGGAAATAGTATTATCGCTGAGAGGGTAGCCCTGGTCTTCTTCCTGGATCATTCTTCTGATCAGGGTCTTGATCGATTCTGCGGCCATGTCATCTTCACCCTCGCGGGTAATGGCAGTTGAAAAGAAGTACTTCAGCTCATAGATACCCTGCGGGGTATGCACATATTTATTGGAAGTAACCCGGCTGACCGTCGATTCGTGCATTTCGATATCGTCGGCGACGTCTTTGAGGATGAGCGGTTTCAGATATGCTGATCCGCGTTCGAAGAAGTCATACTGAAAGCGAAGAATGCTCTCCATGACCTTATAGATGGTGCGTTGCCGTTGATAGAGGGACTTGATAAACCAGTCGGCATTTTTCAGCTTATCCTGAATGTACTGGCGTGATTCCTTTGCCAGATTATTTTCTTTTTTGAGCATTTCCTGATAAAGCGACGACAGCTTCAGGCGAGGAATGTCTTCCTCATTCAACTGGATGACATATTCATCATCTATTTTGCGAACATAGACATCAGGGACAATGTAGTTGGTGGTATCCGTGGCGTAGGGCAGGCCGGGGAAAGGGGTCAGCTCAGCAATGATGTAGTTGATGGCCCTTTCAAGTTCCGGTTTTTTCCGTCCGGTTTCTTTGGCCAGCGCTTTGTAGTTACGGGTCTCCAGCAGCGGCAGGTGGTGCAGGACGATCTCTGCGGCAAGGCTGTCGCCCTTGCCTAGGCGCGCGAGTTGCAGGTACAGGGATTCGCTGACATTTCGTGCCCCGATTCCCGGCGGGTCGAGCTCCTGGATGACTTCGAGAATATATTCTGCATCGTCAGGCTCACATCCTGTCTCGGCCACAACTCTTTCCATTTCCACCTCAAGAAAGCCGTAGCGGTTGAGGTTTCCGACAATAAACCGGGCGATTTCCCATTCCGTGGCATCAAGGTTGCTGTGTGCCAGTTGCCAGTGCAGGTATGCGGAAAGTCCTGGTTTCTCGGAGATAAAATCAAATTGTGAAGGGGCGTCGGCGGGAGGGGTTTCGTGGGCAAAGGAGAAATTGGAGTCAAAGTTGTTGGCGTAGTCTTCCCAGTTAATATCAGCCAGACCGTCTGAAACCTTAACGCTTTCGGTAATTTCCGGTTCCATGGAGACTGATTTGTCTTCGATTGTCGAAGACAGTGAGAAGGACGTTTCAAGCGTTTCAGGCGAGGAAAGATCTTCCTCAAGAGCGGGATTCTGTTCGATCTCAGCCTGGAGGGCATCAGAGAGCTCAAGCCTGTTCAACTGCAGGAGTTTAATGGCCTGTCGCAGCTGCTGCGTCATCACCAATTTCTGAGTGAGTTTAAGCTGTTGTCTGAGTTCAAGGGCCATAAAAGATCACATCCGAAAATTTTCCCCGAGATACATTTTCCGGGCGACTTCACTCTCAATTATATCGTCGGCGACACCACTGGTGAGAACCTGTCCTGCGTTCATTATATAGGCAAAATCACAGACCTGTAAAGTTTCTCGGACGTTATGGTCGGAGATCAGGATGCCTAGCCCCTTTTCTTTTAATTTAAAGATAATCTTTTGCAGATCGATGACTGCCAGTGGATCGATTCCGGCAAAGGGTTCATCAAGGAGGATGAAATTTGGCCGGGTAGACAGAGCTCGCATAATCTCCACCCTTCGACGTTCACCGCCGGACAGCGCATGGCCTTTATTCTCGCGTAGATACTCGATGCCGAGGTCGACCATCAACTCGTCAATCCGATTGTTGATCTCGTTTTTTGAAAGACCCAGAGGCTCAAGAATAATTCGTATGTTTTCCTCAACAGTCAGCTTTTTAAAGACCGATGGTTCCTGGGCCAGGTAAGTGATGCCCCTGAGTGCCCGTTTATGGATGGGGAGATTGGTAATGATCTCTCCGGCAAGGAGGATGTTGCCTCGGTCCGGGCGGATAAAGCCGGCAATAGTGTAAAAGGTTGTTGTCTTGCCCGCGCCGTTAGGTCCCAGGAGGCCGACCACAACGCCGGGTTGGACTTGCAGGCTGACGCCGTCAACAACCGTTCTGGCGCCATAGCGTTTGATAATATTTCGTGTTTCAAGTATCGACATGATGGGGTTCGGCTAATTCTGGAGGATGGTCATGTTGACCCGGGAAGGTTTTTTCTTGCCGCCCTCGGTGTCTCCAGCTGTTGTCGCTTTGCTGCCGCCGATGACTTCCGAGCGGCCCTCGTCCAGGTAATAGATGATCTTTTCGCCGCTGACCATATTCTGGCCCTGCCATGCTTTGGCATTATCGGTAAGTATAACCTGTCTCTCTTTGGAGAGATAGATCATTTTTTTCGAGGTCCCCAGCCATTCACCCCGGGTGACTTCAACGTTGCCGATACAGATCAGCTTTTCAACCTGCTGGGTGGCTTTCTTGTCGGCCTGTGGGGCCACCTTCTTTTTATCCTTTTCCTTGGTTGGACTTTCCAGTTGGTTATAAAATACAGTCATCTCGTCTGAACGTATCCGCACATCACCTTGTTTGGCGTCAACATCCCCCGTGAATACAACTGAATTTGACTTCTCGGTCGAAGTCATGCGGTTGGCTTCGATGTGAATGGGAGCATCGGCCGCTAAAACATCTATAACACTGCTGCCGACTCCTAAAAAAACGAGAAAGAGTATGCTGAGCAGCAAAGTAAAACGGTCATTCGACTTCATCTTGACCCTCCGCTTGAAAAAGAAAAATTAATGGACTGTATTTTACCGAGCCCATCGTAGCGTAAAGGTCCGGAAATGTAAAGTCATGGTATGGGGTGGCAAAACAAAGAGTACTTTACTTACCGTATATGAGCCAGTACAATACCGCCAGATTCCAGGCCAGGACACAAGGTCTTAGTTGACTGAAATTACGATAAAATATAAGTATTGATTGGATGGAAGAAAGGATTGATATGGCAAGAACCGTCGAGGAAAGTATTGAAAAGGCCAAAGTGCTCATCGAAGCTTTACCCTACATGCAGGAATTCAGGCATAAAACCATTGTTATTAAATACGGTGGTCATGCCATGGTCGATGAAGATCTGAAAAGACAATTTGCTTTGGATGTCATTCTCCTCAAGCAGATCGGCATCAATCCGGTCATCGTCCATGGCGGTGGTCCGCAGATCAACAGTCTGCTCGATCGTCTTGGGATAAAACCTAGTTATGTCGAGGGGATGCGGGTCACCGATGGGGAGACCATGGATGTGGTCGAAATGGTACTGGTCGGGAAGGTGAACAAACAGATTGTCGGCTTGATAAACCACTGTGGTGGCAAGGCGGTCGGGCTTTCCGGACGGGATGGAGATCTGGTCTGTGCTAAAAAACTCAAGGTGAAGGGCAAAAAAGGAAATGAAGCGTTGGTTGATGCCCCGCCGGAGCTCATCGATGTCGGAAGGGTCGGGCAAGTGACCAAAATCAATACTGGGGTGCTCGAAAGCCTCAGCCGCAATGATTTTATCCCGGTCATTGCCCCTGTAGGCGTGGGGGAGGACGGCCAGGCATTTAATATCAATGCCGATCTGGTTGCCGGAGCCATCGCCGGGGCCTTGGCAGCGGAAAAATTGATACTTTTGACCGATGTTCCCGGGGTAAAAAATAAGGCTGGTGAACTGATTTCCTCCCTGCCAAAGGACGAACTTGAGGGATTGATAGAGGACGGCACCATCGTCGGCGGCATGATCCCCAAGGTGCGTTGTTGCGAAGAGGCCCTGCGCCGCGGCGTGGCCAAAACCTCTATCGTAGATGGTAGAGTGGAACATTCAATTTTGTTGGAAATGTTTACCCGGGAAGGGGTGGGGACGGAGATATTCTGATGAACACATGCACAAATAAACAGTGGAAGGAACGCGGCGACAAGGTTTTTATCGGCACTTATGCCAGATATCCGGCGGCAATGGTCAAAGGGGCCGGTTGTCGTCTCACCGATGCCGATGGCAAGGAATACCTGGACTTTTTAGCGGGCATCGCGGTTTGTGCTCTGGGTCACTGCCATCCGCGGGTGACCGAGGCCATCCACCGCCAGGCGGGTGAACTTGTCCACGTCTCCAATCTCTACTACACCGAGCCACAGATACGGCTTGGCGAATTGCTTACTGGTAATTCCTTCGGAGAGAAGATATTTCTCGCCAACAGCGGCGCCGAGGCCAACGAAGCAGCGATCAAACTCGCCCGAATTTATTCCGGTGAGGGACGGTATCAGGTGATCAGTCTTTCCGGCTCTTTTCACGGCCGGACCCTGGCTACCGTGGCGGCAACCGGTCAACCGAAATTTCATAAAGGTTTCGAACCATTGCCCGAGGGTTTTTTGCACGCCCCCTTCGGCGACCTGGGGGCCCTGGCTGCGATGATCTCGAGCAAAACCTGTGCGATTCTCTGCGAGCCCCTGCAAGGCGAGGGTGGAGTTCGCCCGCTTGACAGGGAATATATCCAGGGTATTAGAAAATTGTGCGACCAAAATCAACTGTTGCTTATTTTTGATGAGATTCAGACCGGACTTGGGCGTACCGGCACCCTTTTTGCCTACGAACAATTGGCTGTCACCCCGGATATCCTGACCATGGCGAAGGCCTTGGGCAACGGCCTGCCGATCGGGGCGATGATGACTCGTGCCGACATTGCCGCCGCCTTCACACCTGGTGCTCATGCCTCAACCTTCGGCGGTAACCCGGTGGCTTCGGCCGCCGCTGTCGCGGTCCTCGAGGTCATGCTGGCCGATGGTTTTTTGCCCGAAGTACAACGAAAGGGGGCCTATTTCCGGGATCAACTGACATTCCTTGCCGAGCGCTTTCCGATTATTATCGGTTCCGTTCGGGGCATGGGGCTGCTGCTTGGTGCGGTACTCACCGAACAGGGGGCAACGCATGGTCCGACAATTGTCACAAAGATGTTCGAACGGGGCTTTCTTATGAACTTTGCCGGAAATGTGGCTTTGCGTTTTGTACCGCCACTGATCGTTTCAACAGAAGAAATCGATGCCCTTGTGTCGGCCCTTGGTGAGGTGTTGGCCGAGTTATAAAGGACATCTCCAGGTAAAATGGAGCAGCCGTAAGGAAAAACGGGGGAAATGTTTTGCAAATCGCCGCTTTTTTAGGTAAAGATTACATCTTTCTCCCCTGAATATAGAGATGGTTCCGGCTGATGCGGGGAGGTAACTGAAGGGGTCTTTCCCCACTTTATTTAGAGGTGCGTAGAGTGCCGAAGCATTTCAGGTCATTACAGGAATTTTCGAAGATTGAACTGCTTGGTCTCATCGATCGGGCAATTGAATTAAAAAAAGAAAAAAAGGCAGGCAAGATTCATCAGCAACTGATGGGCAAAACCATCGGTCTGATTTTTGAAAAACCGTCGACCAGAACCCGGGTCTCCTTCGAGGCGGCCATGTATGGTCTCGGCGGGCAGGTTATCTTTCTGTCCAGTCGCGATACCCAGCTGGCCAGGTCGGAGCCGCTGAAGGATATGTCACGGGTCATGTCCCGCTATGTTGATGGCATGGTGATCAGGACTTTCGGCCAGGAAGTGGTCGAGGAACTGGCCGCCTACGCAACAGTTCCAGTAATCAACGCCCTGACCGATCTGTATCATCCCTGTCAGGTGCTGAGCGATATCATGACGGTCATTGAGAAAAAAGGGCCGGTGGAGCCCCTGCGGATCGCCTGGGTAGGGGATGGCAATAACATGGCCAACTCCTGGATACAAGCTGCTGGGATTATTGGTTTCGAATTGACCCTGGCTTGTCCGGAAGGGTATGAGCCGGATGGGGAGATCCTGGCAGCAAGTCGCAAGATAGCCAGTAGGCCGATTACTCTCATTCATGATCCGGAGGCAGCGGTGCGAGGAGCCGATGTTATCAACGTTGACGTTTGGGCTTCCATGGGCAAGGAAGATGAGCACGAAGAAAGACTGCGCGCCTTCAGCCGATTCCAGCTCAACCGTGAACTCTTGGCCAGGGCCCCGGCCGAGTGTGTGGTGTTGCACTGTCTGCCCGCCCATCGAGGTGAGGAGATAACCGACGAGGTTCTCGAATCTCCCCAGTGTGTCGCTTTTGATCAGGCGGAAAACAAGATGCATATCCATAAGGCAATACTTGAAAGCCTGATTGGTTAAAGCTGTTCATATTTTTAAATATTTAACAGAATATCAAATGTATTTTGAGGTTTGTTTATGAGTGTTAACAAGATTGTTCTCGCCTACTCCGGCGGTCTCGATACCTCGGTAATTTTGAAATGGCTGGCCGAGGAATATAAATGCTCGGTTATCGCCTATTCCGCCGATATCGGGCAGGAAGAAGACTGGGATGCGGTTACCAGAAAAGGTCTTGCCACCGGCGCTGAGAAGGTCATTGTTTCCGACCTGAAAAAGGTTTTTGTCGAGGATTACATTTTCCCAGCCTTTCGTGCCAATGCCATCTATGAAGGCTCTTATCTGCTCGGCACCTCTTTGGCCAGACCCTTGATCGCCAAGGAGCAGGTGCGCATCGCCCTCGCCGAGGGTGCAGATGCGGTGAGCCATGGCGCAACAGGAAAAGGCAACGACCAGGTGCGTTTTGAGCTTGGCTACATCGCCCTTGCTCCGAGCCTGAAAATCATCGCCCCCTGGCGGACCTGGAGTCTCAATTCGCGACAGAAACTGGTGGAGTTTGCCAAAGAACGCAATATCCCGGTACCGGTCACCAAAGAGAAGCCCTACAGCTCCGACGAGAACCTCCTGCATATCAGTTTTGAGGGTGGTATCCTTGAAGATCCCTGGAACGAGCCGGACGAGGCGATGTTTAAATTGACTGTCGCCCCGGAAAAGGCTCCCGATAAACCGACCTATCTGGAGATCACTTTTGCCGGCGGCAACCCGGTGGCACTTGACGGTATTGCCATGGAGCCGCTGGCCCTCTTTACCGAGCTCAACAGGCTTGGGGGCGCTAATGGGATCGGCCGTCTCGACCTGGTAGAAAACCGTTTTGTTGGCATGAAGTCGCACGGTGTCTACGAGACCCCAGGTGGAACCATCCTGCGTATTGCCCATCGTGATCTTGAGACCATCACCCTGGACCGTGAAGTCTTGCGTATTCGCGATTCTTTGACACCGCGATATGCCGAACTGGTGTACAACGGGTTCTGGTTTTCGCCGGAACGGGAGTTGTTGCAGAACACCATGGATGCGACCCAAGGGACGGTCAATGGTGTGGTTCGCCTAAAACTGTACAAAGGCAATTGCACTCCGGTGGGGCGCAAGTCCGATCAATCCCTGTATCAGATGAGTTTTGCCACCTTTGAAGAGGACAATGTTTACGATCAGGGCGATGCCACCGGGTTTATCCGACTTCATGGTTTGCGCTTGAAAATCAATGCCCTGCAGGGCAGGTGCAGCAAATAGGACCCGTATGAGTGAGGAAAAAAAGAGCGGATCAGAAAAGATGTGGGGTGGTCGGTTCGGTGAAGGCACTGCCGCCTCGGTCGAGGCGTTTACCGCCTCCATCCACTATGATTGCCGTCTTTACAAATATGACATCGCCGGCAGCAAGGCGCACGCCGCCATGCTTGCCGACAGCGGCATACTCTCCCGGCAGGAGCTGGCAGCAATAACCGACGGTCTTAGTGCTATCGAGCTGGAGATTGCCCAGGGCATATTCTCTTTTAAGCGAGAGCTTGAAGATATTCATATGAATATCGAAAAGGCCCTGGTCGAGCGTATTGGTCCGGCAGGAGCGAAGTTGCATAGTGCCAGGAGCAGAAATGACCAGGTAGCCCTCGATTTCAAACTCTATCTGCGTGATCAGTGCGACGAGGTTATGGACCTCCTGGACGGAATTCGCAGGGCCTTTGTCGTCCTCGCCAGGAAATACATCGGTCAGGTAATGCCGGGTTATACCCACCTACAACGGGCGCAACCGGTGCAGATAGCTCACCATATGTTGGCCTATTACGAGATGTTCGGCAGGGATCGAGAGCGGATGGTAGATTGTCGCAAGCGCCTTAATCTCTCGCCTTTAGGCTGCGCTGCTCTGGCCGGTACCGGCCTGCCGATTGATCGGGAGCAGGTCGCCGAGGCCCTTGGTTTTGCAGGAGTTACCGCAAATTCAATGGATACCTCGGGTGATCGGGATTTTGCCATCGAGTTTACCAGCAACTGCACGATGATTCAGCTGCACCTCTCCAGGTTGTCCGAGGAGCTTGTCCTCTGGTCCAGCCAGGAATTTGATTTTGTGAATATTCCCGATAAATTCTGTACCGGCTCATCAATCATGCCGCAGAAAAAAAATCCGGATATTCCCGAATTGATAAGAGGCAAGAGCGGGCGAGTCGTCGGCAGCCTGATGACCCTGATAACCCTGATGAAAGGCTTGCCGCTTACCTATAATCGGGACCTCCAGGAAGATAAGGAGCCGGTCTTTGATGCCGTCGATACAATCAGTGCATCTCTTGCCATCATGGCGGAACTGCTGGAAAATCTCAGTTTCAAGACGGATCGGATGGCGGCCGCGACCAGGAAGGGCTGTATGACGGCAACCGACCTTGCAGACTACCTGGTACTGAAAAATGTGCCCTTCCGCGAGGCCCATGGTATTGTTGGAAGGGCAGTTGCTTATTGTCTCGATCGCGGCTGCGAACTGCCGGATCTGAGCATAGGTGAGCTGGGACAGTTCTCTGAGGTTATCGGCAAGGATGTCCATGAAGTGTTGAGTGTCGAAGGATCGGTGAACAGCCGGATATCCACAGGAGGAACCGGTATACAGAGAGTGGAAGAAGCTTTGATGGCAGCGGAAAAACAACTGGGGATTAGGTCATGAAAAATAGATGCTTGGTGCGGGTGGTGGGCGTTTTCTTACTTAGTGCATCGTTTCTTCTGACGGGTGGATGCGGCTTTAAAAACAAACCGGTGCCTCCCGAGAGCGTTGTCCCGCAGGCAATTGATGACCTGCGCTATACGGTGAGCGACAAAGGGGTGAAACTCACCTGGTCTTTTCCGGTTAAGACCATTAAGGGATCGATACTCGATGATATTTCTTCCTTTCAATTGTTTCGGGCCGAAATATCTCTTGAGGAGTATTGCGGTAGCTGTCCCGTGCCGTTTGCCGAGCCGGTTACGGTAGCTGGCGGTTCACCACTGGATGGTGAGACGAGAAGAAAGGTTGTTTTCGATTCCAACCTGCTGCGGCCAGGGTATAAGTATTTTTTCAAGGTTCGATCCCGTACCAGCTGGTTTGCCGACAGTGCCGATTCCAATATCATTACCTTGGTCTGGTTTGATCCTGCAGTGGCATCTGGGAAAGTGACTGTGACTCCTGGAGATCGGCAGATTTCGCTTGTTTGGCAACCGGTTGCCCTGAAGACTGCAGGCAAGGATTTGGCGATCAAATATCAGGTGCTGAGAAGTTTGGATGGCAAGGATTATACTAAAATAGGAGACCCACAGGCCGCTACCAGCTATATCGACCGTCAGGTTAGCAATGGCCAGAAATATTTCTACTCTGTTCAGAGTTTGACGGAATACAAGAATGAATTGGCGGAAGGTGGGGTGAGTAAAGAAGTGGTAACTACGCCGATCGATCTGACTCCGCCGATATCGCCGACAGGAGTGACCGCAGTGCGGACCGACGCCGGCATTAAGGTCTTCTGGGACCGCAGTGATGCTCCGGATCTTGCTGGTTACAGGGTCTATCGTCGGGCTGCCGATAAGGACATCTATGAGATGCTTGGGCAAGTGGAGCCGACCTTTACTCTCTTTGTTGACACCAAGGCCGTAGAGAGCGTACGCTACTATTATGCAATTACAGCCCTCGATGGGGCAACACCAGCGAACGAGAGCAGTAAGTCTAAAGAAGCCACGATCAGGAATTAAAGCGCAAGAAAAAAACCATCGTGGTGCTGCACGAAGATGCCCTCCCGCCGCAATGGATGCGGTAGGGGGGCTCTGTCGTCTTGAAGGATTACAATAAATTCAACGATTTTTTAAACCCTTCAGGTTGAAAATGTTATTGGCTCATGTACAATGAAGAAGAGAAGGAGCGAATGAGATGATAAATTTCCCCATTCCTTTTGAGAAAATGAACGGAACCGGCAACGATTTCGTAATCATAGATAACCGCAGTTTGCGTATTCCACTCGCAGAGCAGTCGGAATTGGCACGGAAAATATGTCGGCGAATGTTTTCTATTGGCGCTGATGGTCTGATTTTTATAGAGGAATCGACGATAGCCGATTTCGCCTGGAATTTCTATAACGCCGACGGGTCGGTTGCTGAGATGTGCGGCAACGGCTCGCGATGCGTGGCGCGGTTTGCCTATCGGCACGGGATTGCCGGCAAGAAGATGAAGTTTGCAACGCTCGCGGGAATCATCGAGGCGGAGATTGGCGAGGATGAGGCTGTTGTAAAGGTAAAGATGACTGCTCCTCGTGATTTCCGCCTTGGCCTTTCACTATCTGTCGGAGATGAGGAAAGAGCGGTCGGCTATGTTGATACCGGCGTACCCCATGCGGTAATCTTTGTTGATAATGACGATGTTCCTGTCAAAACGTGGGGACGGGTGGTTCGCTTTCATCAAATCTTCGAACCGAAGGGGGCCAACGCCAACTTCGTCAGAGTGTTACCCGACGGTCGATTGAAAGTGCGTACCTATGAACGTGGGGTCGAGGCTGAGACCATGGCCTGCGGTACCGGCTGTGTCGCTTCAGCGCTGTTTGCGGCGATGCAAAAGGGTATGGACTCACCAGTCGAGGTCATTACCTCCGGCGGGGAAATGCTGACGATACTTTTTGATTTAATCGATGGGCCGGTTGCGGACAACGTTTTTCTCCAGGGACCCACAAGGCTGGTTTGTACTGGGAATTTGACCGCTGAAGCGCTGATCTGAAGGATAGTGCAGATTAATCATAGTGCAAAATTAGGATCGGGAGGGACTCATGGAAAAATTTCACGGAGCGTTTGTTGCACTTGTAACCCCATTTATTGACGGTTGCTTGGATGAACAGGGGCTGATTGACCTCATAGAGATGCAAATCGCCGGTGGCACCCACGGCATCGTACCTTGCGGGACCACTGGTGAGTCGGCAACTATTGGATTCGACGAGCATAAACGGGTTATTGATCTGACCGTTAAGACGGTCGGTGGTCGGCTGCCGGTGGTTGCCGGAACTGGAGCCAACAACACCATGGAAGCGATCGAGCTTACCGAGAGCGCCAAGAAAAGTGGGGCCGATGCTGTACTGTCGGTGGTACCCTACTACAACAAACCGAGCCAGGAAGGTATGTATCTGCACTTCCGAGAAATAGCCGAACATGTTGATATTCCAATGTTTCTCTACAACGTTCCGGGCCGTACTGTGGTCAACATGCTGCCGGAGACCGTCGCTCGCCTGGCGGAAATCGACAATATCATCGGCATCAAGGAAGCCTCCGGCAGTTTGGAACAGATTTCTGATGTTATTCGTCGCTGCCCCAAGGATTTCATTGTCCTCTCAGGAGATGACTTCACCTCAATGCCGACCATTTTTATCGGTGGCAAAGGAGTCATCTCGGTGATATCCAACGTCTATCCGCAAGGCATGTCGAAGATGATAGAAGCGGCCCTGGCAGGAAATATCAATATGGCCAATGAACTGCACTACAAGATGTTTGAACTGATGAAACTGATGTTTATCGACCCCAATCCAGTACCGGCCAAGAAGGCCTTGGAAATGATGGGACGAATTCGCAGCGGCCTGCCGCGTTTGCCTCTTGCCCCGATGGGTGGTGCCAACCAGGAAAAACTGCAGGCGGCGATGCGTAAGATCGGACTTATTTAATTCTGTAATGCTCTAGCCCCAGGGAACGGGATAAGTACGTTGACGAAATTCGTTGATAAAAAACAAGAAACGAATTTCTGAGGTACTAAACGCGGTTTCATATTGAAATTCAGGTGCAAGGAGTACAGAGATGATAAAGGTAATAATTGCCGGGGCGGCCGGAAGAATGGGACAGCGGGTAGCGGATATGGTAGGCCGCCATCCGCAGTTGCAATATATTGCAGGCTTTGAGGCGCAGGGTCACTCCTCTATCGGAAAAGATGCTGGTCTTCTCGCCACAGGTGAAGCAAACAGGGTGATTATTGGCGAAGGCCTCGAGTCGGCTATCGAAAAAGGTGATGTTATCATCGATTTCACCTTTCATAAAGCCACCATGGAATTTGCCAGACTTGCGGCTAGACATGGTCGGGCGATGGTTATCGGCACCACTGGTCTCACCTCCGACAACCTGGCGGAACTGAAGGAGTTGGCAAGGAGTTTTCCCTGTGTGCAGGCCCCAAACATGTCGGTCTGCGTCAATGTTATGTTTAAACTGGTAAAAAAAACTGCGGCGATTCTCGGTGATGATTATGACATTGAGATCATTGAGGCCCATCACAATAAGAAAAAAGACGCACCCAGCGGGACGGCTCTGAAACTTGCCGAGATGGCAGCTGAAGGGGTCGGGAGAAACCTAGAGGATGTTGCGGTGCTTGAGCGCAACGGGATTATCGGCGAGAGAGGCGCCAAGGAGATCGGCATTCAGACTATTCGGGCCGCCGATATCGTCGGCGAACATACAGTCTTATTCGCCGGCCCGGGAGAGCGTATCGAACTGGTGCATCGGGCCCACAGTCGCGATCATTTCGCCCGTGGTGCAGCTACGGCTGCGGCCTGGATTGTTGGCAGAGAGAGCGGAATATACTCGATGTTTGATGTTCTGGGGTTACAGGATCTTTAGTACCTTGGAAATTCGTTTCTTGTTTTTTATCAACGAATTTCGTTAAGGTACTTATCCCGTTCCCCGAGGCTAGTTTTTGACAGTGATTACCTTGTAATGATTGAAGAAGTGAAGGCAATTATCGGCCTGGGTTCCAATCTTGGCAATGGCCGAGAAATTCTCCGTGAGGCATGGGATACTCTCGGCAATGTTCCGGGAATCGGTCTCGATGGTCTGTCCAGTCCGTACATGACCGCACCGGTCGGTATGACCAGCCGGCACTGGTTCACCAATGCGGTAGGGCGGCTGCGGGTTTCTCTTTCACCCCTCGATCTGCTTTCCGCCATGCTGGCAGTAGAAACAAAATTCGACCGGACGAGAGACAGTAAGAGCTTTGGTTATCAGGATCGCAGCCTTGACCTTGATTTGCTGTATTATGGCACGCAAGTGATGGATACGCCGGAGCTGATCTTGCCCCATCCACGAATTGGCGACCGACTTTTTGTCCTTGCGCCCTTGGTCGAACTTGAACCTGACTTTTTGGATTATAACAGCGGGATGACTATTTCTGAGATGGCCAAGCTGCTGACACAACGGATTACGGTCGGAGAGTCGAAAAATCAGGAGATTATCTCCGGACATTGGGGTGAATAGGCTGGGGTTTTTGTCATCCCGTCGAGAATGGTCCCGTTTATTGGGGCCAAGAGAATTGAAAAAACGAGGTCAGCTTGAGTCCATTGCGGATAATCATTCTTGTCGTTCTCTTCTATATTGCCTGGCGGTTAATTTTCGGCGGCAGAAAAGCCTCTGATACGGCACAGAAAAACGGACGTTCGCAGGCATCGGATAGAGGGTTAAACGATACCCTGAAGGAAGATCCTGTCTGCAAGAAACTCGTACCCAGTCGCCAGGCCGTTCAATTTGAATGGCGGGGCAAAAAGCTCTATTTTTGCAGCCAGGAGTGTTGCAATACTTTTAGAACCAATCAAGGAGAAAAATAATGAAATTTTTTATCGATACCGCCAACTTAGAAGAAATAAGAAAAGGCGTGGAAATGGGTATGGTAGATGGCGTTACTACCAATCCTTCTCTGATAGCCAGAGAGAACAAGTCGTTTGAAGAGATTATCACCGAAATTTGCAAAGTAGTCGACGGACCGGTAAGTGCCGAGGTGGTGAGTCTTGAGGCCGAAGGGATGCTGGTCGAAGCGCGTAAGCTGGCAAAGATTGCCGAGAATATCGTCGTTAAGATCCCGATGATCGTGGAAGGACTCAAGGCGGTGAAGACACTGACTGCGGAAGGAATCAAAACCAATGTCACCCTGGTTTTTTCCGCCGCCCAGGCGTTGCTGGCAGCGAAAGCTGGAGCCACCTACGTCAGTCCCTTTGTCGGTCGTCTTGACGATATCGGTAACCCGGGTATGGATCTGATCAGCGATATCGTCACTATCTACGACAATTATGGCTACCAGAGTGAGATCATCGTGGCGAGTGTGAGGAGTCCTCAGCACGTTTTGGATGCGGCCCTAATCGGCGCCGATATAGCCACCATTCCTTTCAAGGTTATTGCTCAGCTCGCCAAGCATCCACTGACCGATATTGGTATCGAGCAGTTCCTGGCTGATTGGGAAAAGAGAAAAAAATAAATGACTGGCAACCGGATCTCTCAGATTCATCTCCGAAGTTTCTTTCCGTCTTTCGGTGCAGCAAGGCTTGTTGTGCTTGTAACTGTGGTCTTGCTGTTCTTTTCTTCGGGGGCGCAGTCCGGGGCAATGTATATCTGTCGAGAAAAATCCGGAGCAATGAACTTTACTAATGCCCCGACCAGCGCCAGTTGCAAGCCATATTCCCTCAGCCAAAGTGGCGGATTTCATGCAACAATGGGCGGCGGCGGTTCGGTCGATGACAGTACATATGATCACGATATTCGCCGCATAGGCCGCCGCTACCAGGTTGACCCCCCACTTATCAAGGCGATCATTCGGGCGGAGTCCGACTTTAATCACCGTGCGGTATCGCGGCGTGGGGCCTTGGGACTGATGCAGTTGATGCCGGATACTGCCCGTGAACTGCATGTTGTTAATCCCTTTAATCCCAAGGAAAACATTGATGGTGGTACCCGTTATTTCAGGCAAATGCTTGATAGCTTTAATGGTAACCTGACGCTATCCCTGGCTGCTTATAATGCCGGGCCGGGACTTGTGACGCGGACCGGCGGAGTTCCGAATATTCCCGAAACGCAGCAATATATCATCAAGGTTATCAAGCAGTACAAGGAATACAAACGGCAGAATGGTAACGATTTTCTACTTGTGAAAGAGTAAGACTGCAAAGAGCCTATCTTTTCCCATTATGATGCACTGCGTCTTCTTCTCATCCCGTAAAAACGATCAAGTATCTTCACGAAATTCTTTTTAAAAAACAAGAAGCCAATTTCTGTTCCAGGAACCTGTACAGTGAGAATATAGTGGTCACCTTTTGCCATTAAAGGAAAAAATATCAGGTCGGAAGAGAGATGATTCTGCCCATTCAACTAGGCAATTAAGATACAGAAAATAGAGACCTCAAATTTAAAGAAAGGAAAAAGCTATGAAGAATACTATTGCCCTCATTTTCACACTCCTAATCTTAAGTGGTTGTGGAAAGATGATAACTGTACCACTTGACCCAACCCCAATCTCAACCAATGATGCCACTGTTATCATATACCACGAGCAGGGATTCTCTGATAATTTCCAGATATTTCTCGATAAAGCACCAGTTGGCTTTGTCACTTCTGAGAAGCCATTAAAGATATCTATTACTCCAGGAGAACATGAACTTCATACTGTGGCAGGAGGGTTTATTATAGATCGGGTAACGAAACAGCTCTTTGAAGCAGGAAAGATCTACTATATGCGTATCTGGCTGGATATCGGGATGTGGGTAAGTTCGATAAGAATAGATCCAACTGAAGCTAAGGACAAATACGAGGTAAGGAGTCATAAGCAATAATTTTTGAACAATCACTCACAAAGGTAGCAACTTTGAATTAATCTTTGTGTAATCAGCGGAGCAAAGTCCAGCCAAAATCATCGGTTTTAAACCGGCCAAAATGCGATAAGGGCGAACTACCCTATTCATTTGCAATACTAATGAATTACGGACGCGACACCTTTTGCCCTTGACGGTAAACCGCCAAGAAGGTATAAACGATTCCTATGCCGGAGTGGTGAAACTGGTAGACGC
>JAHJLI010000067.1 GCA_018821785.1 Pseudomonadota bacterium | reverse complement strand
GCAAGGCGATGAAGAAGATCTTCAATATCTTGCCGCAGGTGGCTGAAAGCGACAGTACTGTGCTCATTGAAGGCGACACCGGTACCGGCAAGGAGTTGTTGGCGGGTGCACTGCACAACCTGTCGTTGCGCAAGGATCAACCCTTTGTTGCCATTAATTGCGGCGCTTTGCCCGACACCCTCCTGGAGTCGGAGCTGTTCGGCTACAAGGCTGGGGCCTTTACGAATGCCGACAAGGACAAGCCAGGGCTATTCCAGGCAGCCGGCAAGGGCACCCTCCTTCTTGACGAAATCGGTGATACCAGCGCCGCCTTCCAGGTGCGGTTGCTGCGGGTCCTTGAAGAAAGGGAATTCCAGCCCTTAGGCGGGGTGGAAAAAATCAAGACCGATATTCGCATCATAGCCGCCACCAACCGCGACCTCGGAGCGATGGTCGAAAAGGGCGAGTTTCGCCGCGATCTTTTTTACCGGATCAATATCATTCGCCTGCACCTGCCGTCGCTCAGGGAGCGGCTGGAGGACATCCCCCTCTTGGTCGAGCGATTCATTAAAAAGATGAATGCGCTGCGTGGTCGGACCGTATCTCAGGTCGGCAAGGAGGCCATGGCCCTTCTTCTTGACCATCATTACCCCGGCAACATCCGCGAACTTGAGAACATCATCGAACACGCCTTCGTCCTTTGTCATGAAGGGGAGATCAGCGTTGCCCACCTCCCGACCTATCTCCTTAGCCAGAAAAAAGAGCAGAGCCTTGACCGCTCGGCTATTTCGACCAGCATACGAGCGACTGAGAAAGAGGTCATCCTCGGAGCGCTTCGGCAGCATGGCTATAACCGTTTGGCGGCGGCAAAGGCCCTTGGTATTCATAAAAGCACTCTCTTTCGCAAACTGAAAAAATATTCCATCATCCTCCCCGAAGTCGACGGCCGCACCGGTCGTACAGAGCCATCCTGAAAGTCGCATTGTTGCGACCCTATTAAGGCGCAATGAGTCACATTGGTGCGACTGTCGTGCTCTTCCCTGTTCCTCCTGCAGTCCTCGATACTTTCCTATCGTCTTAAAATTATAAACAATATGGAAATAACGCCGCATCTGGCGCAGCCCTTGCTCTGCGTATTGTAACATCAACCAAGGTGCAATCGCCATCACGTCGCTACCGTATGGAACAAGATAATTTCACCTGAAAGGACACCGTTCTATGAGCTTCCAATAACTCTGCCATGAGGTTTTGGTCTCGGGACGGGGAACCGGAATTGTCCAATGCGGCGATTCCGGTTTTTTTTAATTTTCAGGCGTTGAAATCGAGACTCGATCTGACGGTTATCACTAACAGGTTTTAATTAGATCTAACAGATACTCGCAAATGATAGTGCTGAGTGGGATGTTGATTGTTGTATGATCAGGTATCATGCCTGACAATATTGTGGCCAATCAGGGCAAACAATCTGAGCCTGAAATTTGGCTGGGCCCAGGTTTGGGCGAAGAGTAGTAAGGTCAACATGAGATAGCTTATATTTTAGTCGAGGTTTAGCATGGCTATCTTAAATTCGAAGTAGCCGTCCCAAGACTTTTTACTCGTGTCTTTTATTTGCCAGTAATGTCAAGACCTTTATGACGTCAGCTCACTCCCAAAGAAAATTAAGACAAATACAGTTGGTCTAGAGCTGTAAATAACTTCATCCGTTCCTCTTCGAATAATGCCATTAAGGTTGCGGCCTTATCTGCATTCCTTTGATGGTAAAGATTTACAATCTAGCGAGCATGGGAATGAACTTTTTCGTGATGTTTACCGACATAATAAAAGCGGGGAAAGCTTTCAGACCCAGGTCTTCCGGGCTATCATACCATTTTCCGAAAGCACATTGATGGTGATTTGCCACCTCTTCAGGCTTCAAATTCTCCTGCCCGTGCAGCAAAGCATCTAGACGTGACAGCCATTTAAGATGCGCTGCCTTAACTGCTCCTATATCAAATCATGCGGGAGAAATCTTGAATCGAGCCGCAGCCTCAGCTAAACGGCCAGCAAGATTCTGTAAATCCTGGGCGCTGATATGGACTTGCGAACTGCTGGTCGCTATTTCCCTAGCTGAATCATTCACCCCGGAAATTTCTTTAGAAATCTGACCGGATATCAATGAGCTTTTAGCAACATTGGTATTGACCTCTTCGATACCTTGTGAAGCATGGGAGACATTATTAGAGATCTCCTGGGTAGCCGCTGATTGTTCCTCCACTGCCGTTGCAATGGTCGACACTATTTCGTTCACATCTTCGATTACCTCATGAATCTGTTTGATCTTGCCGACAGTGTCATTGGTGGAGGTTTGAATGCCTTCAATTTTATTTTTGATCTCCTGAGTGGCCCGAGCTGTTTGTTTGGCCAGCTCTTTGATCTCGTTTGCTACGACGGCAAACCCTTTTCCGGCCTCTCCGGCTCTAGCAGCCTCAATGGTGGCGTTGAGTGCCAGCAGGTTGGTTTGTTCTGAAATTTCGGTGATCACTTCCGTCACTTTGCTGATTTCTCTGGCTGCAGCACCCAGTTCGTTCACCTTGGACGAGGCGTTCTGTGTCTCATTGACTGCCCTTGTGGTAATGACTCGCGCCCTTTCCGAATTCTGGGCGATTTCATTTACTGTGGCAGCCATCTCTTCAGCAGCTGTGGCCATAACGTTGACATTATGGGTAGCCTGCTCGCTGGCCGCGGCCACATTGTGCATGTTTGCAGTCATTTCTTCAGCGGCTGTCGCTACGCTGTCTGCCTGCTTGGAGGTCTGTTCGGCCCCTAGGTTCATCTGCTCGGAAATTACACTCAAATTGGAAGAGGAGGAATTCAGGGTGGCGACGCCAATGTTCACCTCTCGAATCATTTTCGTCAGATTTGCGACCATTTCCTTCATCGCCGCCATGACACTTCCTGTATCGCCTGGAGCTACGATGATTTCTTGCGAGAAGTTACCAACAGCAACCATGTTGGCGATTTCACTGACTTGTTTCGGATCACCTCCAAGCTGTTTCAATAAGCTTTTGATAATCAATACTGCCAGTGTAATGGAAAGTATCATAGCGACAACCGACAGAATCAACATTGACATCGCGATGTTGTCGCCGACTGAGAGTGCCTTTTTGATATCATTCTCTGTCTGACTGTCTATTTGCTTGGCAAACTCCACCACCATGGAATCACCCCGGTGAGTGGCCTCTTTATATTGGCCAATAGCCTTGTTTGCTTCCCGTGGGGTTTTTATTTCGCCCGACTTGATCTTTTCGTACACTTTACCCAAACCGTCCGCATACACGGAAATATTTTTATTAATATCGGAAATGGTTTCTTTGTCCTTCTTGGCATCCACTAGCTTGGCCATCGCATCTATACGCTGACGGAAGTGATCCAAAGCGTCAGTCCACTCTTTTTTATACCCTTCAACTTTTGTCACATCCTCAATATTTAAAAACATGTCCTTCTCAAATCGACGCATCATATTGATGTTGGCACGCGAACGTTGCGCATATTCTACCAGTTTACTGCTTCTTTCAGAAACATCTGAAAGCTCAAACTTCATTTTGCTCAGGCCCCAATAGCCGGTGATTCCAACAATCACAAGAAATAGTAAAACAAAGCTGAAACCGAAGATTAATCGTGTGCTCATTTTTAAATTGGAAAACATACTCTCCCTCCGAGTAACCACTATTTGAGTGTTTTGAAATTCCGTAACTCGTTTGCCTCTTTCAAAATGACACCCACTCCACCAAATGTGGTGGGATTGAAAGAATGATAGTACACGCCAAGAGTGTAAGTTATTACATCAGGTAATTCTAAAAAAATCAAGAAATGTAGGAGCAGGAAGCACCAGAAAATGAAAATTTCAACATATTATGCCACACGGTGGGGTTGCAATTGTTATTGACTTCACAAAACAAAAATCTCCAAATATCACTTTTGCCACGCATTAGGTAAAAGAGATTTTAGCAAAACCTTGAAACACAGGCAAAGGAATATCAATTGGTTACTTGTCGTGACGACCGACAAACACTGGACAGAATGATGAACGACTCAAAAGGATTATTTTTCATACATCGCAATCTTGAGTGTAGAAGAGATGCCTTTTGGCAAGCCTTGGTTGGCAATCACACCTCGCGAGTTGACACTATTCCTGAAATGTTCGAATCACTGTATCAAGCGAGATCTACCCCTAAAGACTGTAAAAAACTGCTCCATTTGGAGTGGTTCCATTGGACTGATATTTTCGAATCAGACATCGAAAGCTGTGCAGACCTTTAGGCTGTCAGAAATAAGCAAAACTCAAAAATATAACCAGTCGGATCTCAATTTTTACATTTCAGGTTGAATTCCACTTTTTCAAATGATATTTCCAGGTGATTTTTAAGGTCGCTCATTTTTTTGTGAACACCGAGAAACCATATCACAACATATTGGTGTATGTAATGCACTTCACAAAAGAGAGCGATATTGAACGCAAATACCACTAACGTTTTCAGTAAATGCTGAAGCGGTGCAGGCGAATCCAGAACGGGAGGCTGTAATGGCAACAATGCGTCAGCCTGTGATTGATTGCCCTTTGCCTGCGCCTGTATCAGTTCCTTTTTTTCCATCCGTTTGAAGACATGGCATGGGGGGCCGTTTTTTTCCACCTCGGTATTTACATTTGTTTGAAAAAATGGTTTTGTTTATAATAATCATTAACGAATTCTTCATGATACTTCCCTGTTTCTCATTTTTACCAAGGATAGAGATATGGACAGAAAGCCAAAGGCGTCAAACGGTGTCAGTCGTCGAAGGTTTATGCAGATTGTTGCTGTTGCCGGAGGAGCAACTGCCTGCTGGCAGCTCGGCTTGTTCGGATCCGGGAAGAGTCTGCAGTCGGCGCGGCGAAGTCTGCCTATTATGGGCACTGTGCTGAACCTCGCCGTCTATGGCCCAGACCGTGACCGCTGCGAAGAGGCTCTGACAAAGACCATCGGCACCATGCAGGGTCTTGAAGCAAAGCTCAGCAGGCACATGGCAACCAGCGAGCTTGCCATCCTCAATAAGACCGGGTTACTCCATACCCCTGGCAAAGATATCCTGCAGGTGGTGGCCATGGCCGCCGATATCAGCCGAAAAACCTCCGGCGCCTTCGACGTGACCATGCTGCCACTGCTGCTCCTGCATGAAGAGATCCGCGGCAATAATGACAGCCTTGATTCCGGCCGTCTCGCCCAGGCGAAAAAGTTCGTCGGCTATGAAAGGCTTGTTCAGGACGGGGCCGGTCTGCGTTTGGCCGAGCCGGGCATGGGAGTGTCCCTCGATGGCATCGGCAAAGGCTATATCGTCGACCGGGGTGTTGCGACTCTCAGGGAGCATGGATTCAACAATGTGTATGTTGAGGCGGGTGGAGATCTTATAGTCAGTGGCCTGAAAGAAGCTCAGACGCCCTGGCGGATCGGTATCAGAAATCCCAGGCCACAGCAGGAACATAAGCTGGTGAGCATCGCCGTCAGCGACAAGGCGGTTGCCACCTCCGGCGATTATCTGCAGGCCTTTACCCCGGATTTGCGGCATCATCATATCATCGATCCGCGGCTTGGATTCTCGCCGCCGGAGCTGGCCAGCTGCACCGTTACGGCTCCAAATGTCGCGCTGGCCGACGGTTTGGCTACCGCCCTCATGGTTCTCGGTAAGGCTGACGCCCTTGACCTCATTGAGTCACTGGATGGCTGTGAAGCTTATCTGGTCGGTAAAGATCTCAAAGCATGCAACACCACAGGTTTTTTCAGCTGATATGAAAACAATAAGAATGAAAAGGGGGCTCGATATTCCCATCTCCGGCGGCCCCGAGCAAAAAATCCGGCAGGGCAACCCGGTACGGCAGGTGGCGCTGCTCGGTGATGATTATATCGGCATGAAGCCTACCATGCTGGTCAAGCCCGGCGACAGGGTCATTTGCGGTCAGCAACTTTTTACCGACAAGCGCAACGAAGGCGTTATCTTTACCTCCCCGGGATGCGGCACTGTTTTGGCTGTCAATCGCGGAGAAAAACGCAGGTTCGAGTCGGTCATCATCGACCTCGAAGGTGAAGAGGGGGTAATTTTCTGCCAACCGATGACCACACCGGAGGAGCTGGAACCGCACGTCATCCGCGACCTGCTCATCACTTCCGGTCTTTGGACGGCCTTTCGCACCCGCCCCTACGGCAAGGCACCTGCCATCGCCTCCGATCCGGCATCTCTATTTATAACTGCAATCGATACTGCCCCATTGGCCGCTAGGCCACTTACGGTTCTCCAAGAATACCAGGGTGAGTACGAGCTAGGACTCAGGACTTTAAGGCGGCTGCTGACCGTTCCCATCCACTATTGCACCGGTGAGTCTACGCTGCAGGCTTATGAGCAGGTGGAGGGTCTCGAGTACTGGTGCTTTGAAGGCCCCCATCCGGCTGGATTGCCGTCAACCCATATCCACTTCATAGATCCTGTCCACGACGCCAAGACCGTTTGGCAAATCGGCTACCAGGATGTTATTGCCATCGGTCATCTCCTGCGCACAGGTCAGCTGCTTACCGATCGGGTAATCGCTCTTGCCGGTTCAGGAGTTATCCAGCCGGCCCTGGTGAAAACAAGGCTGGGTGCATCCCTTTCCGACTTCTGTCGTCGGGAACTCTCCCTCGAGAGATTGCGGGTTATTTCCGGCTCGGTCCTCTGCGGTCGCGAGTCGACGGGCTATGCTGCCTTCCTCGGGCGGTTTCACAACCAGGTCTCAGTTATCGCCGACTCGAACGGCCGGTCATTTTTTAACTGGTTATTGCCAGGTAAGGGCCGTTTCTCCATCAAACCGGTATTCGCCTCGGCTTTTTTTCGGAAGACCGTCTTTCCTATGAACACAGCTCTCTGGGGCGGGAAAAGGGCTATTTATCCCCTTGGTACCTACGACCGGGTCATGCCCATGGATATCATTGCCACCTCGCTTCTCAAATCGATTTCAAAAGGTGATACAGAGAAATCGAAGGCTCTCGGCTGCCTGGAACTGATCGAAGAAGATCTCGGCCTCTGCGGCTTTGTCTGTCCCGGCAAGAACGAATTCGGCCCCTACTTGCGCGAGGTGCTTACCGCCATTGAACAGGGAGGCTGACATCGCCATGCCCCAACACTTTTTCAGAAGGTGAGAGTTTACAGATGAAATTCTTGAATAAAATCATGGAACAAGCAGGGCGTCACTTTGCCCCGGGCGGCCGTTTCTCGCGCTGGTATCCGCTTTTCGAGGCGGTGGATTCCTTCTTGTTCGGTTCTAGCCAGACCACCAAGGTTGCCCCGCACGTTCGCGATTCAATAGATTTAAAGCGAATCATGACGACCGTCCTGATAGCCCTTTTGCCCTGCGTTTTTATGGCTCTCTGGAATACCGGCTATCAGGCTAATACGGTTATTGCCGCAATGGGCTTGTCCGGGCCCGATGGCTGGCGGGGCGAGATCATGGCCCTGGTCGGTTGCGACCCGAAAAGCTTACTCTCCAACTGTCTGCACGGAGCTCTTTATTTTTTGCCGATCTATATTGTCACCATGGTTGTCGGCTCGATCTGGGAACTCCTTTTCAATATGATTCGCGGCCACGAATTTTCCGAGGCCTTTCTTGTCACCGGATTGCTTTTTGCCTTGACCCTGCCGCCGACCATCCCTCTCTGGCAGGTGGCGGTGGGCATTAGTTTCGGCCTGGTGTTCGCCAAGGAGGTCTTTGGTGGGGTAGGCCGAAACTTCATGAATCCGGCTCTGGCCTCTCGGGCCTTCATCTATTTTGCCTACCCGGCCCAGATGACCGGCGATGCCGTATGGACGGCGGTCGACGGTGTCTCCGGCGCCACCGCCCTTGGCCAGTTTGCCGTAGCCCAGCCCGGCCACACCCTTGACACCCTGAGTTACACCTGGCTGCAGTCCTTTCTCGGCACCATTCCCGGTTCCATGGGTGAGACCTCGACCCTGGCCTGCCTGATCGGGGCTTTCATCCTCATCATTACCGGGATTGCCCCTTGGAGGGTCATGGCCGCAACCCTCATCGGCGCCCTTCTCTGTGCCGGTTATTATTACTTTCACGGCAGCACCGTGAACCCCTTGTACGGAATTCCGCCGCACTGGCATCTGGTGGTGGGTGGCCTTGCCTTTGGCCTGGTGTTCATGGCCACCGATCCGGTGTCAGCGGCGCACACCCCGGTCGGACAGTGGCTGTACGGGCTGTTGATCGGAGTGCTGGCTATCATGATTCGGGTCGCCAACCCGGCATACCCCGAAGGCATCATGCTCGCCATTCTTTTGGGTAATGTTTTTGCCCCGCTGTTTGACTATTTTGTAATTCAGGCCAATATAAAGAGAAGGATGTTACGCCATGGCTGATGAATCCATTGCCAGACCCTTTTATACCGTGCTCATTCTGGCCTTTGTCTGCTCGGCCCTGGTTGCCGGTGCGGCGGTCGGCTTGCGTCCGTTGCAGGATGCAAACCGCGATCTCGATCAGAAAAAGCATATTCTCTACGCCGCTGGTCTCTACGATAAAAACCGGACGATTGAGGAGATGTTTGCGCCCATCGAAACCAGGGTGGTTGAGCTTGTCACCGGCCGGTTTGTGGCGGAAACCACAATTCGCCCGGAATCGTACAAGCAGCTGAAAGCGGCCTTGTCCGACGAAACCGGTCGGCCGCTGAGCATCATCGAAGATCGTGCCAAGCTGCACCGCCTTGAAAAATATTCTCTGGTGTATCTGGTAAAAGACGGTGCCAAGGTGCAACAGATTGTCCTGCCGGTGCGTGGCAAGGGCCTCTGGTCGACGATGTTCGCCTATGTGGCACTGGACGGCGATCTGACCACCATTCGCGGCATCTCCTTTTATGAACATGGTGAAACTCCGGGGCTTGGCGGCGAGGTGGAAAACTCCCGCTGGCAGGACGGCTGGCGCGGCAAGAGGGTGTATGACGACGACGGCAAAATCGGTATGAGCGTTGTCAAAGGCAAGGCGGCAACGGAGGAGCCAGCAAAGCATTTCCAGATAGATGGTCTGTCCGGCGCCACCCTCACCACCAAAGGCGTCAATAACCTGATGGAATTCTGGTTTGGTGAGCACGGCTTCAAGCCTTTTTTAAGCGAGCAGAAAAAGGAACAGGGCAGCCTGCAGCAAGGATAGGAAGATGAGTTTTTTGTCGACTAATCACAAAAGCAACGAGATAAAGATAACCGCCAATCACTTCAACTGACGAATAAAAATCCCATGGCTGAAACCAATCTTGAGCTGCTGACGCGCTCCATCTTTAAACGTAATCCCATTGCCCTGCTGGTCCTCGGTATCTGTTCATCGCTGGCGGTAACCGGCCAGATGAATACGGCTCTGGTCATGTCGATCTGTGTCACCCTGGTCACCGCCTTTTCCAGCATGACCATCAGTATTGTGCGGCATCAGATTCCCAACAGCGTGCGCATCGGTTTGCAGATCATCGTTGCCGCTACCCTGGTCATCCTCGTCGATCAGCTCCTCAAGGCGTATTTCTTTAGTCTTTCTAAACAATTGTCTATATATGTCGGGCTGATTATCACTAACTGCATTCTTATGGGCCGGGCCGAAGGGTTCGCCATGTCCAATCCGCCCATTCCAAGTTTTATCGACGGCATTGCCAACGGCCTCGGGTACGGGTTCATCCTTATGACGGTCGCCTTCGTCCGCGAACTTATCGGTTCCGGCAGCCTCTTCGGGGTTGAGATCCTGCCGCTTACCACCAACGGTGGCTGGTACATGCGCAACGGTATGCTGGTGCTGCCGGCCAGTGCCTTTTTCCTCATTGCCGTGATCATCTGGATACTGCGGAGCATCGATTCCAGCCAACAGGAGAAAGAATAATGACTCATTATTTCGATATCGTTCTCCGCTCCATCTTTCTTGAGAATCTGCCACTCAGCTTCTTCCTCGGGATGTGCACGTTTATCGCCATCTCCAAACATGTGAAGGCGGCAATCGGGCTCGGCGCCGCGGTGTTGTTCATCCAGGTTATTACCGTGCCGATAAATAACCTGATCTACACCTATCTTTTGAAAGCCGGGGCACTTGCCTGGGCCGGTCAACCGGATCTCGATCTCAGTTTTCTCGGCCTGCTCACCTATATCGCCATCATCGCTGCGGTGGTGCAGATCCTTGAGATGGTCATCGATCGGTTCTTGCCGGCCCTGTACAACACCCTGGGCATTTTTTTGCCACTGCTGACGGTCAACTGCGCTATCTTTGCCGGCACCTTGTTTATGGTCGAGCGGGATTACACCTTCGGCGAAAGCGTTGCTTACGGCTTTGGCTCGGGGGCTGGCTTCTTCCTGGCGGTCGTCGTTCTCGCCGGAATACGAGAACGCCTGGAATACGCCGATCCACCGGCGGGCCTTCGCGGACTGGGTTTGACCTTTGTGACGGTGGGTTTGATGGCCATGGCCTTCATGGGACTGGCTGGAATGGAGATGTGAAGGATGTTGACGGAATATAGGTCTCGGGGGCTCGAACAATGACTGAAATATATTACGGAGTGCTCTGTTTTTTAGCTATTCAGATGATCCTGGTGACCCTCATTGTCGTTGCCAAGAAAACCCTCCTGCCGGAAGGCGAGGTCACCATAGAGGTCAATGAAAACAAAAAGTTCCAGGTTCGACCGGGCGGCAAACTGTTGACCACCCTCTCCGATCAAGGGGTCATTTTATCGTCTGCTTGCGGCGGCGGCGGCAGCTGCGGCCAGTGCCGGTGCATCGTTCAGGAGGGCGGCGGCAGCATTCTGCCCACCGAAAAATCGCAGATAAACAACCGCGATGCCAAGCTGGGTATGCGTTTGTCTTGCCAGGTGGCGGTTAAAAGGGATCTGAAGATCAAGGTGCCGACGGAGGCGCTGGATGCAAAAAAATGGCACTGCAAGGTGCTGTCCAACAATAATGTAGCAACCTTCATCAAGGAGCTGGTTATCGGCCTGCCGGAGGGCGACGGTGTCGATTTCAAGGCCGGAGGCTATATCCAGATTGAGGTGCCGCCGCACACCCTTGAATATCGCAACTTTGAAATCGATGAACGGTTCCTCTCCGACTGGACCAAATTCAAGATGTTTCAGTACCGGTCACATGTCCATACCCCGGTCACCCGAGCCTATTCGATGGCCAACTATCCGGGGGAAAAAGGCATTATTAAATTGAACGTGCGGATCGCCAGTCCACCGCCGGGTAAGGATGCACTGCCGCCTGGCAAGGTCTCATCCTATGTTTTCAACCTCAAGGCGGGCGATGACGTGACTATCTCCGGACCTTTCGGTGAGTTTTTTATGGATGAAAGCCAGTCGGAGGTCATTTTGATCGGCGGCGGTGCCGGCATGGCCCCACTGCGGAGTCATGTCTTTGATCTCTTCAGCGGCAAGAATACTGATCGCAAGGTGTCCTTCTGGTACGGTGGGCGGAGTCTCAGAGAGGTTTTCTACACCGAACAGTTTAAAGAACTTGAAAAAAAATACGATAATTTCTCTTTCCATCTGGCACTGTCCAACCCTTTGCCGGAGGATAACTGGACCGGAGCCACTGGCTTTATCCACCTGGTTCTCCTCGACCAGTATCTGAAAGAGCATCCGGCACCGGAGGATATCAACTATTACCTGTGCGGTCCGCCGATGATGAACAAGGCCATCTTCGAAATGCTTGAGGGACTCGGGGTGGAAAAGAGCAACGTTCATTACGATGACTTTGGCGGATAGCCGTTCATGGCGAAAGAAAAGAGATATAGCCGGGTGCTGACTGTCGCCGGCTCCGACAGCGGAGGTGGGGCGGGCATTCAGGCCGATCTGAAGACAATCGCAGCCAATGGCTGTTACGGCATGAGCGTCATCACCGCTCTGACCGCCCAGAACACCCTTGGGGTCTCGGGAATTCATGTTGTACCTGTTGATTTTGTTCAGGTTCAGCTCGATGCTGTCCTCTCGGACATCGGCTGCGATGCGGTGAAGATCGGCATGCTCTTTTCTGCTGAACAGATCAGAGCTGTCGCCGAGGGACTGCAGCGCCATGGAGTGCAGCGGATCGTTCTCGATCCGGTCATGGCCGCCCAGAGCGGCGAGAAGCTCGTGCAGGACGAGGCAATTGTCGCCCTCCGGAAACACCTTATCCCCCTGGCCGACCTCATTACCCCAAACCTGCCCGAGGCCTCGGTGCTCCTTGGCCTAGAGATCCGGACGTCTGCAGAGATCCACGAGGCAGCGGTCGAACTCGCCGGCCTCGGCTGCGGAGCTGTACTTATTAAGGGCGGGCATCTGGAGTCCGGTGACTGCGACGATTGCCTGTATCTTGCCGGGGAAAAGCGGACTGTCGTCCTGCCTGGCAGGCGTGTTGCCACCACCAACAACCACGGGACCGGCTGCACCCTTTCTTCGGCCATCGCTGCCAATATGGCCAAGGGGCTTGAGGTTGAGGCCGCGGTGCGAAGTGCAAAAGAGTACATCACCGCGGCAATTGTTGCTGGCTCTGCCTACAAAATCGGCAAGGGGCATGGGCCGGTGCACCATTTCCATCCCTTCTGGTAAACCACTTTTAAAGGTGTTGAGCTTGGGAGCCGTTAGGAAATAACTAGGCCATTTATAACCATTTCCTTACGGCTCTTTATGCCGTTCCAAGCATTTTTTCGGCCATCATATTTTCTTACGACGGCTTGGAGCACCGTTTCCAAAGGGAGTGACAGGCCCTGCGGTGATCATTCACAACCTTGCCGAGGCTTTGAGCCCGGATTAGATC
>JAHJLI010000066.1 GCA_018821785.1 Pseudomonadota bacterium | reverse complement strand
GGAGTCATTCGTGTATTTCTATGGGCCTGAACCTCCTGCATCGTTTTCAAAACCTCAATACTGCTTTTCATCCCCTTCGAATATCTGGCGAAACTTATCGACATTCCGGCAAGTTGTGCCAAGGCGTTGACAAAATTGACATCATTGATGGTAAACTCCCATGGCTCAGCGGTGTAGACACGCATTGCTCCCAAGATCTTATTATGTACTTGAATGGGTACGGAAAGAATCGATACTATGCCTTCTTTGCGGGCGGCCTCAGGATACTGAAGCCTCGGATCATCCATCACGTCATAAATTGCCACCGGGCCCTCTTTGAGGGATTCGGCAATGGAATGCAAGGCACTTATCGGCCCCTTATTCAGATACTTTTGGCTCAATCCGTAGGATGCTGCGATTTCAAGCTCATCGGTTTTGTGGTTGAGTAAAAATAAGGCGCAGCCCTTGATGTCGAGCGCAGTCTTGATCCCCTCAACCGTCATCAAAGCAACTTCTTCCGGTTCATTTGAATGTGAAATTGCGTTCGAAATCTTGATAAATGTTTCATAGTTGATGAGTTGTTCTTTCATGATATCTCCTTTTTAATGAAGTGAATATTTAAAAAAACGCATCTCACCTTTCTCTGGTTGGCGAGTTCAATACACTCTCACATCAGCTCTCCACCCAGACGGCAGTAGCCCTCAAACATATTGAAAATGCAGTGGCCTCCTCCCTCGGCCGATTGTTTTATTTTATGTCTTGATCGTCACAGTATGACAGGATTACCAGTCCGCCTCTTTATTTGCAGCCGTGGCATAGGTTGCTTTGCCTTCTTTGATGGTTTTGATCGCATCCCGAACCTTGCCGGTGATATCGTCGACGACCTTGACACCGGCTGCTTCAAGAGTAACAAAGGCATTGGGGCCGCAATAGCCGGTCATCAGTACCTCGGCTCCCTTGTCACTTACCATGGTGGCAGCTTGAATACCTGCACCCTTGAAGGCATTGACATTACTGCTGTTGTCCAGTGCTTCAAATTCAAGGGTATCTGTATCGACAATGAGAATATATGGTGCCCGGCCAAAGCGCGGATCGATTTCACTGTCAAGCGATGTTCCTTTTGCTGTTATGGCTACTTTCATTTTGCCTCCTTTGTTCTTGAGTACCGTAGAAATTCAATTCTTGTTTTTTAAGAATGAATTTCGTTAATGTACTTAGCCCTTTTACGGGGGTTTGATCAGTGCCCGCCACCACCGCAGACCTGATCGTCGCTGATCTTCTGCAGTTTGCCGGCAACGAAATCCTCAACCACCGGGCGGATGTCCATCCGCTCGCCGTCATGATATACATCGATGCCAACCTGCTTGAATCCCATGAGAGGTCGCATACCAATGCCGCCGACCACCAGGGCGTTGACACCGGCCTCAGCCAGCAGATTGACCGGCACCATGCAGCCGCCTTGAACATGTTCTTTGTTGGCCAGAATGGCAACCTGCTTGATCTGTCCGTCTTCAACATCAAAACAAGTGAAAACATCACAATGTCCGAAATGTCCTGCCCGTTTGCCTTCTAGGCCGCCGTTACCCTCGGAAGGGATTGCTACTCGCACCATAGTCATTTGCTTCTTTCTCCGTGATTATTGAATTGTTGATTTAAGATCCAAGATCCCTAAGGTATTCATGGAAGGTGAGTTGATGATGTGCGTCCAGATATCGCGGACCTGTTGCCAGGTTGCGGTCGGGTCGCCATATTCGAACAAGGTTTTACCTTCGACCATGGACCTGGTGAAGGCTGGATCAAATGATACCCGGCCAAGTACTGCAAAATTACGCTTTCGTGCCAGTTCCTCAATGGTCTCAGACATCTCGACGTTGAGATCAAACTTATTGACACAAACCATGCCCGGGACCTTGAAATGGGCGGCAAGATCGACAACTCGCTCCATATCATGAATACCGGAAACCGTTGGTTCGACGACGATCACCAAGACAGTGGCCCCGCTGATGGAAGCGATGACCGGGCAACCGATGCCCGGAGGACCGTCAGTGATGATGAGATTGGCACCCCGTTTTTCAGCGAGTTGCCGTGCCTCCTTACGGACCAGGCTGACCAACTTGCCGGAATTTTCTTCGGCAATACCCAGCCGGGCATGGACCATAGGACCAAATCGGGTTTCGGAGAGATACCATTCGCCGCTACGTTGCACTGGAAACTCGATGGCTGCAACCGGACAAAAATCCACACAAACACCACAACCTTCACAACGGATGGCATCAACCTGAAACTGTTCAGTGATGGCGTCGAACCTGCAGAGGTCTTTGCATGTGCCGCAATCGGTGCAAAGCTCTGGATTAATGACAGCTTTGCAGCCGCCCATAAAATCAACCCGTTGCTGAACCTCGGGTTGCATCAACAGATGGAGGTCGGCGGCATCAACGTCTGCGTCACAGAGGACACTGTTTTTAGCCAGGGCGGCAAAGGCAGCAGTCAGGCAAGTTTTACCGGTACCGCCCTTGCCGCTGATAATTACTATTTCACGCATGAGCCACCCCTCCTCTTTCGTTGACTATTGCTTCGATCTTGCGAAAGAGTTCCATAAATCGCTCCCGCCATTCTGGGAATTCTTCGACGATGTTCTTGCCCCGGGAGTAGGCCTCGGCAATACGACGGTCAAAGGGGATGGTTAGCAAGACAGGAAGATTTTCACTCTCTGCATAGTCAAACACTTTGTGATCACCGATATCAGCACGGTTGACCACCAGTCCACAGGGAATACCGAGTAATCGCACTGCTTCCACTGCCAGTTTCAGGTCGTGGAGACCAAAGGGAGTCGGTTCGGTTACCATGAGGATAAAATCAGCGCCATTCATGGCAGCGATTACCGGGCACGATGTTCCCGGAGGGGCATCAATGATGGTGATGAGCTCTGAATTCGATGCTGCCCGCACCTGTTTGATCAGTGGTGGCGACATGGCCTCACCGACCCGCAGTCGTCCATTAATAAAACCGATGCCATCCCTTGCGCCAAAATTAAGAAACCCCAACTCCCGACCAGTCTCGGTTATCGCCCCTTCGGGACAGACGGCCATGCAGCCGCCACAACTGTGACAGAGTTCCTGGAAAACGAGTACTTTTTCCCCGACGATCGCCAGCGCATTGAACCGGCAGATATCCGAGCATTTTTTGCAAAAGGTGCATTTGTTGAGATCGACGAGTGGGATCGGAACCTCGACCTTTTCATTTCGTTCAATTTTCGGCTTGAGGAAAAGATGAGCATTGGGTTCTTCAACATCACAATCGAGCAACTCAACCCCCTCACCCAGAGCTAGTGCTATATTCACTGAAATAGTGGTTTTGCCTGTGCCGCCCTTGCCACTTGCTACGCTGATGATCATGATTTTGCCACCTTTCACGATTGCTGCACTACGGGTTGCAGGAGGGAACTGATTTTTTGGAGGATGGCAAGCAGCGCATCGGCATGTTTTTCCTGTGGTTGCGACGGCAGTTGTATCAATACCCCCAGGCCTTCGGTTGCCTCGTGAAATGCTTCGTCCGTAAGCGTACTGAGCATCGCTGAATTGACCAGCGGATTCACCTTGACGAGTTGTTTGCCAAAAGCAATACCGCTCATGTCGACCAACTGCTCGTCGACAATCACCAGGTCTACCTGTTTGCCCTTGATCTGTGTAAGCCCCGCTGCTCCAGTCGCAACCACCACCAACTCGAGCTCCTGTTGGCGCCGCAGTTTTGCTTCCAGAGCGAAAAATCGTATACTGTCTTTTGTTACAAATAAGACTTTCAAGAATACCCTCTCTTTAAAATCAGGCTGCCGTTACCCCGACAGCCATTATTGTTTTCCGTTCATTTGGGAACCGTCGGTAAAAATGATTATCGGTTATCGGTTGCCACCTCTGCCTTGACCTCTTCCCTACGATCATTGTTACGTAAGGTGCCGATTTCACGACCACGACGGATCTTTCCCCGGCAACAGATGTTCTTGCCGCAACCAGGCATCTTGAAATTTTCCCCGAGCTGTTCACCTTTGATAAAGGCTTCCAACACCCTGTGCACATCACCGGCGACAAATGAAATTAATTCAAAACCTGCAGCCATAAGCATGCCGGCAGGTCCCTCGGAAACTGCACCGCAAATAATGGTCGTGACCTTTTCGGCACGCAGGATCTGCAACAATGCCAATGAGTGATCAAGGTCAAATTTGCGAAACGAGGTACCCACTAACGCATTTTCCTTGATTTCTGCTATCAACAGGGTCCGAGCGGAATCGAACACCGGAGAGATTCGCTGATCCCAAACGGTAATTGCTATTCTTTCTTCAACTTGTTGCTGTTTCATGACTTTAATGAAGCAAATTAGATGCCACGACATGACCGATTGCCATCACCGTCTTTTATGTCACTGAAATAAGGTTATATATATTGTTACGATGGTAGTGCCAAGCATTCGGCCGTGAGATGACAGGGTCGCACAAATGCAACTCTGTGCGACCGTTGATAGTCGCATTATGCGACTATTTATGAGGTTGGATGATATGAAAGGTGATGAATTGCTGCATATTTGGGGTCAATAAGAAAGACGCTTCCAGTCAATAACCATTCCCTCTAGAACAACGAGCTGTAAAGCGTGAATAATCAGCCTAAAAAAAAAGCCCCTTGGTAACCTGGTTACCAAGGGGCTTTTAAATGTTTGAACCTGATCGGGTTACTTCTTCTTGATCATGTTCATCCGTTTTCCGGCGGTCTGCATTGCCGGGGGGCCAAGCCATGTCCCTGCCAGTAGCAGGTTATAGTATGCCCATTTGAAGAGAAGTTTGGAGAGGTGGTTCATTTCCGTATCCTTCAAAAGCCCCATGGGCCCAATGGAGGGGAACGGATAATCTCCGACTACTGGTTCGATGTCGTAGTTGAAGTCGATTACGTAGGCTTTCCCGAAGCCTGATTCGATGAATCAGAGTGCGTGCCCATCGGAGCGTGCGTGCTGGGCCTCCCCGTTGATGAAGGCCATGATGTTTTCTTCCAGGATATCAGCCTGGAAGTGCGCCACCGCACCGGCTTTGGAGGTCGGGACGTTGGTGCCGTCGCCGAGAACCCAGACATTGCTGCGATCTTTCGGCTGCAAGGTATGTTTGTCGACCGGGATATATCCCATCGGATCAGAGACTCCAGAGTCGATCATCACCTGGGAACCGAAGTTCGGTGGAATGGAGACCAACATATCATAGTTGACCTCGGTGCCATCGTAGGAGGAAATCACTTTCCTTTCGCCGTCTACACTACCAAGGGCGAAGTTCGGAGTGATCTTGATATTTTTCTGCTCGCAGGCTGCGGCCAGAACCGCCGTGGCAACTGGCTTAGTGAAGGCGCCGGTCAAAGGAGTGACAAACTCGATTTCCACCTTGTCACGGATACCGCGCTCCTGGAAGTGCCAGTCGGCAAGGAAAGCGAATTCGAGCGGTGCAACCGGACACTTGATCGGCATCTCGGCGATATTGACCACCAGTTTGCCGCCTTGGAACTGGGCCAGGGCTTTCTTCAGATCGATACAATGATCATAGCGATAGTACCCATGGACATCCTTGCCCCACGTTTCAGCAAGTCCCTCCACCTCTTCGGGCCTTACATCACAGCCAGTCGACATGATGAGAATATCGTACTGGAATTTACCCTTGGTATTGGTGGTAACTTCCTGTTTGTCCCAGTCTACATTGACCAATTCAGAGATGACAAAATCGATTCCCGGCTTAATGAATTCTCTCTTGGTTTTTCGGATTTCTTTTTCTGTGTTGATTCCGAAGGGAACAAAGAGATATCCAGGCTGATAATCATGGATATTGTCTTTATCTATGATCGTAATATTCCATTCATTACGATCAAGATGTTTTCTCATTTTGTTGGCCATCATCGTGCCGCCGCATCCGGCACCGAGGATGACAAGCTTTTTCATGGCGTATTCTCCCTCCTGTCTATTAGATTCTTACATCTTTGGTCTGAGAGATTATCTCTTAGATTGTGATAACCTTCTTAAATTACAATTACTTGTTGTCCCTATGGGCTTGCACCATGGAACCCATTGCTTCCAACATCATGAATACAACGCCCAAGGCTTCCTGGATCTTCGGATCGTAGAGTTTTTTAAGGGCTCCGACCGGGCCGATTTTGTTCGGCTTACTCAGATCAATGGAACGAATGACATTACTCATTGCCTCTGCCTGTGCCGGTGAGAACTTGCAACCCTTCAGGGATTCCAGGGCGGTTCCGGCAACCGTCAACATACCTCCCATTTCACCGATAAATTCGATGACTTTCGGTAGCGTCAGTTTGGCGATGGGCTCAATTTCGTCCTTTAATTCCATGCCCGATTTGAGCAGGGTGATGGCGGTATTGAAGTGATGCATGTTGCTGAGTGTATTGCGCAGCAGGGTGGCCATCTCTTCCACATCATACTGACCATCCATCTCCTGGAAGAGTTCAATGATCCTGGGTAGCAGAAGTTTGGCCATCGGCTCGATATCGTCTTTCAGTTCCATGCCTGATTTGAGCATGGTGATGGCGGTGTTGAAATGATGGACGTTGGTCAGGGTGTTGCGCAGCAGGGCGGCAACCTCGTCGAGATCGTATTGCCCGTCAAGGTCGGCAAAAAGATCGGTGATCCTGGGGAGAACTTGCTTGGCGATGGGCTCCATTTCATTCTTGAGCTCCATCGCACCTTTGACCGTAGAGAGGAGGGAGTTCAACGTCTCGACGTTGAGCACCATATTCCTCATGAAATGTACGAGATCTTCTCTCCGATGTTCTTGGTCAAGTTCGGAGAGGCAGTCTGCGACAAGTGGGCCGGTTGTCTGGCTTATCGGCAGCATGTCTTTTCTCAGCTCTGCCACCATACCGGTCTTCAGCGATTGAATCTCATTGGAAAGGGCATCTAGTTTTTGTAGTATTAGGGCTTCATCCATTGCTTTAGTTCTCTTTTTGATTAAATTGCCGTCGCAATTTCGATTTCATGAATAAACTACTACGCCATTATCGAAAAACCCTGAGCTGCTCCTCGCAGGCCGGTTATGCTGGTACCTTGAACCACTCTTCTGTACCGATTTTCCATATTGTGCTACCGAGTAGCAGAAAACATCCCCATTTATATACTACCAAGTATTAGTAGTGTCCAGCTGAAAATTTACAATGATTGCCGTCAATTTTTACAGGCGATGTTTTACAAGCAATGCCTTGTTGTGCTGCACAATGCTAAAGCATAGTACGCTCAAAGTGCTATCTTGTGTTGCCATTGTCTCCCGTACTCGTCGGCAGTGATGAGCATCCACATGTTTAAGCGTGATTTAGCACATTGTGTTTGCTATATTGATTGAAGGCCAGTGTTGATCCTGAGTAAAAAGGGGCTTAGCCGGAGATACTACTGGAAGCACTATAGGGAGCAGAAAATTAGAAATTGAAAATGGCCAGGCAATGTAGTGACTGCTCCTCAATATGCTACGGAGATCTCGATGGCAAATCAAGAACACTTGAAAATTCTCCGTAGTGGGGGTGTTGATGCCTGGAGAGAATTTGTTCAGGGACAAAAATATATGTTCCGGGCGCAACTGGAAGGAGCAGATCTCTCGGCAATGGACCTGCAATGGGTCGATCTGCACGGCGGAAATCTTCATGGTGCCGATCTTCAGGGAACTGATCTTGTAGGAGCTAACCTTGAAGGGGCTAACCTTAAAACCGCCAACCTCGCCCGGGCCAATCTCTTTGCCGGGTATTTTATGTATGCCGAGTTTCAGGGGGCCAACCTGATAGGTGCAAATCTTCGCAGAGCCGATCTTCGTGAAGCAAACCTGCATGAAGCAAATCTTTTTGAAGCCGATCTCCGGGGGGCAAATCTGTGGGGGGCTAACCTCCAGGGGGCCAATTTTCGCAGAGCTACCCTGCAGAGAGCAAATCTGCAAAGAGCCAACCTGGTAAATGCCAATCTTTGGGATGCCAGCCTGCAGAGGACCCTTCTTAACGGCACCATTTTCTCTGATACTTTGTTGAGAAACACCAATTTCCAAGGTGCCGGTCTTGGTGGGACGATCTTTTCCGATTGCGATTTAAGCCATGCAATCGGCTTGTCTGAGGTTATTCACCACGCCCCATCGACTATCGGAATCGATACCCTTTTTCAATCTGGCGGGAATATCCCGGACCATTTCCTTCGTCATGCCGGAGTACCACAAAATCTGATTGAAGCAAGTCCCTCACTTATTGGCAATCCTTCCGAATATTTTTCATGTTTTATCTCATATTCCTCAAAAAACGAGGATTTTGCCGACCGATTTAAAAAAGATCTGCAGAACCAAGGGGTGCGCTGCTGGCTTGCAAGTGAAAGCCTTAAAAGCGGCAGGAAAATCAGACATGAAATTGATAAAATGGTGAAAATGCAGGACATGCTGCTCATAATTCTGTCACAGAAATCCCTTGCCGGCTTCTGGATGGAAAATGAGGTGGGGGCAGCACTCGAAAGAGAACGGGTGAAGAAAAATTACATCAATGATAATCAGGTCCTTTTTCCAATCACCATTGATGATGCAATATTTACCAGCCAAAAAGCCTGGGCGAAAATGATTCGCAGCACCCGGGAGATAAGTGATTTTCGGAGTTGGCAAGACCCTGTTCTGTATAGAGTAGCCTTGGAGAGGTTGGTAAAAGATCTGAAGGGCAGCATGCACAAGGAATTTGGCTACAGAGAAGCCGGCAACTATCTCCAGACGTAGGAGCCATCGGGAAGTTTTCTAGGACAGTTTAAACCATTTCCTTCCGGCCCCTTGTACCGTTTCCAGCATGGCTCAGGCCATGTTATTTTTTAACAACGGCTTAATGCCCTTGCCCGGCAAGGCCGTCATCGTATAGCTTTTCAAAGGTCAGTTTGTGTTTTGACTCTTCCTGGGCCAAGAGTTTGAAGAGTTTGATGGACTCATCGTCTGCCGAACCCATGGCCAGTTGGGTATAGAGTTTTACGGCCATTTCTTCCCGTTTCATGGCGAGCACGAGAATATCCTGCATGATCATGCCTTCGGAATATTCCATCTCCACCAGGTAGTCACTGATCTTCAGGTCGGGAACTTTTTTCAGCTCATAGGACTTGATCACATTTTGATTTTTTGAGATATTGGTCAGCAGTTTGACGTGTTTTGCTTCCTCTTGCGCCAATTCCCGAAAGGTCAGGAGCAGGGCGTCTGTTGTTTGTTTTTTGCTGAGATCGGTATAAAAGGCCACCGCCTCTTTTTCTTTTTCTATTGCAAAACCGAGTATTTCATCGATTGATTTAAAATTCATGATAGGTACCTCCGAAGGTGAGGGCATGAGATTGAAAAGGGTTGGGTCGTCCTGAACAGTTCAAAGAATTCGTGCCTGGTGTCCGAGTGCAGATTTCTCGGACAACCAAGACATGAACCTGCTCTGCAAAACCGATTCGGCGATGACGCCTGATCGGTCAGGCTATACGACTGAGCACCGAATCCCTTGGAACGTTGCATATGGACGCTACCTGTTTCGCTTCGAAGCCAAGACACAGCGCCAGCAGCTGATTGTAATCGAAGATTGGTATCTTGTAGCGCTCTTCACCAACCCTTTTGTTCAACGTGTTTTGCACATTTTCCATATGCATCAGGCAAGTGATGCAGGACACGGCAATGAAGTCGGTCTGGGTTTCGGCCAGGATTGCATCGAACTTTGACTGGGCGAATTCGATGGCCTGCTCCGGGGTGCTCTTCATGAATCCGCCGGCGCCGCCACAGCATTGCAGCTCACGGCTGTAACTGTTGACATTCGCACCCAGGGCCTCGACCAGTCGCCGCATGCCTTTCGGTTCTCTGGCTGAGTCCTCAAAACCGACGACCTCGCTTGGGAAGAGAGTATGGCAGGGATACTGCACCACGCCATTCATGCCTTTAAGGCTTTTTTTAAGCTGCCCGGCAATGGTTTCCGGCCCGATCTCTTTATAGAGGACCTCGGAGACATGGCGAACCTTTGAGCGACCATCAACCCTGCGGCCGGTGGGCTCAAGCAATTCGTTGACACGCTCCTGTTTTTCAGGATGATGCATGATATGCTCGCGGCCCATGCGCAGGGAACTGTAGCAGGAGCCGCACTGCACAACTATATCGCAGCCCTTCTCCTCGGCGATGGAAAGATTCCAGCCGCTGGTCGCAAGCCAGGAATCAGTGTCGGTGGAAGGAAAAGCACCGAAGGCCGGACAGCAGACATAATTGTCGGCATCCACCAGATCGATACCCAGAATAGGCATCGATGCCCGTATCGCCCGTTCTACATCAGGTCGGATAGCCGGGGTGTTACACCCAAGAAAAAGACATAATTCCATTTCTTAATCCTCTTTAATATGGAAAGAATCGTACCAGGGATGAACCGTTTGATCCTTCCCATGAGTTGTGCCCGGCAAGGACACAGACGGTTCTATTCACAGCTGGTTAGCCATTCTGCCGCTTTTCATCACCCACCGAACATATAGTCGTTGGCGCTGACCACCGGTGTTTTCATAAGCATCTCGCGAAACATCTGCAGTAGCTCGGGATTGTTGGTAATGGTTTTCAACTCCGGTAAGCCAAGCGAATCCCGGAGATCGGTATTCACCCCAACCGCCTGGGTGTAGCCCCTCTTGTAGATCTCGACAATCGACGGCGGCACGCGGGTTTCGTCGTTGGCACTTTGCCACTGACGGATGGCCAGGATCATCTCGAAGGGCTTGACGTCCATCGGACACATCTCCTCACATTTTGAGCAGGAGACACAGGCCCAAGGGGTGTCCTCGTTGAGAAGCTCTTCCTCAAGTCCGAGAATCACCATTCGGGCCAGATTCCTGACCAAAAGCGGCGGATCCCCGTAACTGGCGGGACAGCCAGAAAGACAGGTACTGCAGTTAAAACAGTGATGAAGATCACCGGTATTGTAAATGTCTTTCCATAAATCCTGTATTGATCCTTTTAAATCCATAGTTACCACCTCTTATTCGACAGGAGACAGGAGCAGATCATCCATGAGTTTGGCGTCAATGACGGCAAAAAGCTGTTTGTCGGTCCAGCCGGCCACCTCCGCTGCATTATTCTGACATTCAACGGCGCACATACCACATGCCTGGCATGCAGCTGGGTCGACACTGATGCAATTTTCCATATCATCATACGATCTTGCCCCGTAGGGACAGATATTTACACAGCGTTGGCAGCGTATGCAGTGAGCGTCTTTGACCTTGGAGACGACGCCGGCCGTATGCACTTCCCGTCCCGACAGATAGGCATAGGCCTTTTGTGCTGCCGCCTCGGCTTGCATGATCACGCTTTTCAATGGCATGGGTGAATGGGCAGTGCCCGCCAGATACAGGCCGACCTGCTGGAATTCAATCGGCCGCCATTTCGAATCGGCCTCGGCAAGAAAACCGTCGTCGTTTAACCCTACCTTGAAGGCGGAAGCGAGCTTGTTGTTGCTTTCCTCAGGGTCAACGCCGGTTGAGAGGACGAGCAGATCGGCGGTTAGTTCGATTTCTTCGTTTAAGACAGTGTCCATGAACTTAACAACCGGTTTGCCTTCAACCATTTCCATCTGCGGCTTATTGTCCAGGCTGTAATTCATGAAAATGATACCGGCCGTCCTGGCCTTGGAATAATACTGTTCGTAAAAACCGTAGGTCATCACATCACGGTAAAGAATAAACACCCGGGCGTCTGGATTTTTTTCCTTAATCTTCAGGGCGTTGGCAATAGCCCACATGCAGCAGATGCGGCTGCAGTAGCGCCGTCCTTCCTTTTGCCGCGAACCGACACACTGGATCATGACAATGTTCTCGGTGCCGCTGACATCGATGTCGCCACTGGCCAGACCTTTTTTCAATTGTCCCTGGGTCATGACCAGATCGCTGGTTCCTAAGCCGTATTCCGTGGTTGCACCTTCATGTCCACCTGTGGCCATAATGACCGCGCCGTGATGCAGGTAGCTTGTCTCGCCGCTGTCTTTATAGACCAGCTTTGATTCAAAGGAGCCAAGGGTGCCGACGGTGCTCTCCACCTCGCAGTTGAGATGGACGGTAATGTTCTTATTTTGATAGACCTTCAGCTGCATGTCCTGGGCCTTGGCCATCGGGGCAAGACCATCGACCGTTGCCTCGACATTGTTGCCGAGATAGCCGCCTAACTGGCCATCTTTTTCAACGAGGTGCACCGGCACCCCGCGAATGGCAAGTGACAGGGCCGACTGCATGCCGCCGAAGCCGCCACCGACAACGAGGGCGTTTTGATTGATCGGCAAGGCACTGACATGGAGGGCTGGTTTGAAATTCAACTTTTCGATATCGGCCCTGACCTCGTGTGCCGCTCGCATGGTCCACTCTTTAATCGATGGCTGAGTCATGCCTTGGCGGGCAATGCCGAAAAGGTCAAAGACCTCGACCAGGGACGAATTGAACCCAGCCTTGCGGGCGACATTCTTCAGATTCTGCCGATACATAAATGGTTGGCAGGCACCGATCAGCAGGCGGTTGCATTTGGTCTGACTAAGGATATCAACGGCCGCGGTTTCACCATTGTCTTTGCAGAACGATTCGACGATTTGCACCTCGCCGACGCTGTGATACTTTTGCAGTTCGGCGCTGAGGAGGGCATAATCGATGCCTTCGGCACCTGGTTTCTCGCCGCATTTACAGAGGGCAACTGACACCTGAGACAATTCCCGCTCGTTAGCGGTGGGCTCAGGAATTTCTTCCTCTTTAACGGTGTCGGCACCAATGCCGCAGAGAAATTTGGTGGCTTCACCGGCTGCTGCAATGCCGCTCGACATCGCCTCACTGACATCGGTAAGTCCCATCAGCGATCCGCAGATGAAAAGCCCCGGTTTGCCGGCAAGGCGGATCTTGCTGTACTCTTCCGTTGCCAGAAGACCACGGGAATCAAGCCCAACATTTAAAAGATCCGCCCATTTTTTATGAGTTTCGTAAGGGATTTGACCGGTTGACAGGACCACGAGGTCGTACTCCTTGATGAAGAACTCGTTGGTTTCCGGATCGAAATAGCGGATCTCAAGTGCACCATCAGGCTTCTTCATAACACCCTGCACCCGGCAGCGGATAAGATTCACCCCGTGTTTTTCGACCGCATCATCCCGGTACTGCTGGAAGCCCTTGCCAAACGTCCGCATATCCATATAAAAGATGGTCGATTCGACACCTGGGCCGCCTTTTTCCTTGGCCAGCACCGCCTCTTTCAGGGCGAACATGCAGCAGATGGACGAGCAGTAATCCCTTTTCTGGCGCCGGTTGCGGGAACCCATACACTGGATCCAGGCAATGTTTTTCGCTGGCTTACCGTCTGAGGGGCGTTTAATCTCGCCGTCACGGTATGAGCCGGAACTGCTCATCATTCGCTCAAAGGCCAGCGACGAGACAACATCGGGAGAAACCGCATAGGACTTGGCATCCTCGAACTCACGGGTATTGTAAAGTTTTACTCCGGAGGCGAGGATAATGGAATGCACCTCGCGGGTCTCCATCTCATCCTGCGCCTCAAGATTGATGGCACCGGAAGTACACACCTTGACACACTCTCCGCAGCTGGTACAGGCCTGCATATCAATAGCCAGCATCTTCGGGGTGTTGTGCGGGATCGCCTGGTAAATGGCGCGACGCTTGGTGAGGCCGTGGTTGAATTCATCGGCGACTTCCACAGGACAGACGGCGATACATTCCTCCAGCTCGTTGCAGAGAGACGGATCAACGTAGCGTGCCCGTTTCAGCAGGTCGACCTTGTAATTTCCCGCATCGCCATGCACTGCCTGAATCTCAGCAAAGGGCATGATTTCAATATTTTCATGAAACAGGCTTTTTCGCATGCAATACTGCGAAGAGTATTCGCGGCCCACCATGGGCAGCATGCGGCACATGCCACAATGATCTGTCGGGAACTGGTAATCAAGTTTGGCCAAAATACCGCCAATCTGGGTAGAAGCATCGGTCAGCAGCACCTTATACCCTACTTCAGCTAACTCTATGGCCGCCTTGATTCCAGATATACCGGCTCCAGCCACGAGGACTGTACCGGTAGGCTTTTTTTCTGCCATAATATTACTCCTATTTAGCTTGACCAGTCACTTCAAACAGTTCATCGGCTTCAAAGCCAGCCATCGGCTGCTCTTCCTCGACCGAACGTCCTGCCTGGTAACTGAACTTGGCCTGAGTTTTATCGGCTGATGTTCTGAACAGCGGCATCAGGTCAATATCATTGGGACAGGCGCTGGTACACTGTCCGCAGCCGACGCAGAAGAGACTCATATGAGTAATCCGGGTCAGATGGTAGAACATGGTGTCATTGGGCATTTTCAGCAAGCCACCCTTGTCGGCCCACATCATGAACTGATCGCCGGTATGGCGGAAGGTGTCGGTGACAAAGACGCATTCCTTGCAGTAGCACACCGGACACGCCACCCGGCAGTTATAGCAGTTGATGCAGGCTGACAGTTTCTCGCCCAAGGCCTGGAAATTATCGGTCTCGGCCCGGAATTCGGCAAATTTTTTATCTCTTGCCTCGGTACGGACGGCAACAAGTTTCTTCACCGCTTCGTCTCGGCCTGCCGGAGCATCACCAATTTTCACACCCGATTTCTCAAGGGCCGCCTTGCCTTTCTCTGTCACCGCCTCGATATGCACCGCGCCACTTCCGGAGCCAATGGCACAGAGGCGAAGATCGATGTTGTCGGCAGCTGGAAATTCACAGATCTTGCAGGCACCGGCGACATCGAAATCGCCGGTCGCCGTCTTTCCAGCCTGGGCATTATCGAGGAAGGATTCGGAGGTGCCGCCCTGTTCCTGAAATTTGGTGAAATCGGTGTTTTCGTAGCGACCGAGGCAGTCCATGCCGATCATCAGGACATCGTCGAGGTTGACTTGCTTCAGTTTCACCAGTTCAACCGTGGCGCGGATCTCACAGGGGCGCAAGACCATTGCTACCTTACGCCCGGAGGGTCTGGCGGTAAGCGACGAGGCGATTTTTGCCCCGCTGACTGCAGCGACCGGGGCAAAGGGATCCACCGCGCCGGTATTGGCAGCTGAGGTGACGAGGGATAAACGCACCCCTTTCTTGCCTTGGGCCATAGGGGCAAGGACGGCGTCGACTGCGCCGTTTTCCAGGATGCCTTTGAAAAAACCAGATAGTTCTTTATTGAGTTCGTCTTTGTTAAAAGACAATTTTGCAAAAGTAGCCATTTTTAGTCGTCTCCGTGTCTCAACCAACCATTTGTCCCATTTGTTGCAGGGGGCTCGGGCCAAGTTCTCTCAGTTTCGCCGTCATCAAGTCTGCAACTTCCTTGAGCATATTGCCTTCGCTTGCGGCAATCCACCGCAGCCAGAAACGCTCTTCGTCTATTCCATACTGTTTGAGAATTTCGGTCAGGAGTGCCACTCGACGCCTAGCTTTAAAGTTGCCATTGATGTAATGACAATCGCCAGGCCAGCATCCGCCGACCAATACCCCGTCGGCTCCATTGAGGAATGCCTTGAGGACGAATTTCGGGTCGACCATGCCACTGCACATTACCCGGATGATCTTGATATTCGGCGGGTACGACAGGCGGGAAGTACCGGCAAGATCCGCTGCGGTGAATGTGCACCAGTTACAAAAAAAAGCCACTATTTTGGGTTCAAACTCGCTCATCACTTAGCTCCTTAGTTAAGTAAAATCCCATCGATTTCCGCAAAGATCTGTTTATCGGTAAAATGTCGCACCTTGGCCGCCCCACTGGGACATGCCCCGGCACAACTTCCGCATCCTTTACATATTGCCGTATTGACCTCACTGATGCCGGCGTACTGATTAAACTCAATTGCCGTGTAGGCACAGAGTCCGATACAGAGTTGACAACCGACGCAGATATCGCGGTCTATAGAAGATATCATCGGCGGCACTTCAACGACGCCTGCCGAACTGAGCGCCAGGCACTCGGCCGCGGCACCTTTGGCCTGGGCCACGGTGTCGGGAATATCCTTTGGTCCCTGACAGGCACCGGCGAGGAAGACGCCGCTGGTCGGGGTTGAGACCGGTGCAAGTTTCGGATGTTCTTCCTGGAAGAAGCCGTCCGAACCGATACCTATACCGAATTTGCGCATAACATCTGAGGCATCGGGCCGGGCCTCCATCGCCGTGCAGAGAATGACCATCTCAACTTGAATCTCGACCAGGCGGTTGGACAGAGTGTCTTCACCCTTGACGGTGAGGATGCCGTTGGCATCTTCGGTGATGAGACCGACTTTGCCGCGGATCATTTTCACCCCTTCAGCCTGCACCTTTTTATAAAATTCCTCGTAGCCCTTGCCGAAACAGCGCATGTCGATATAGAAGTTATAGATCTCTGTATCGTGACCGCATTTATCCTTCAAGAGATGGGCGTATTTCAAGGCATACATGCAGCAGGTACGTGAGCAGTACTCATGATGGTTTTGATCACGACTGCCGATGCAGTGAAGGATAGCTACGCTTTTCGGAGCATCGGTGAATTTCATCGGATCTTTGAGGTCGCGCTTGCGTAATTTACCGGAGGTTGGTCCGGTGGCATTGGAGAGTCGCTCGAATTCGATATTGGTAAATACGTTGCGGTATTTACCGTAGCCGTACTGACTCATCTTCGATGGATTCATTGGATCGAAACCGGTGGCGACAATGATCGAACCGACATCGATGGTCTCTTGCTTGTCGGTCATGTCGTGATCGATGGCCCCGGCCTTGCATTGGTCGAGGCAGAGCTTGCATTCACAGCAGCCACCGCAATCGACACAACGGGATGCCTCGGTCTGGGCCTGCTCAACGGTGAAGCCGGTCTCGATTTCCTTGTAATTACCGATACGATCTGCAACCGGCAGAGTCGGCATTTTCGTCCGGGAGGCTACAAACGGCTTTTTCGGAATCGGCTTCCAGTCGGTGCCCTTTGGTTTCACGGGGCGGTTTTCGGTCAGCTCTTCACCAAGTAAAAACTTCTCGATGGAGATCGCTGCCTGCTGGCCGGCGGCTACAGCCTCAACGGCGATTGACGGGCCGGTGAACATGTCTCCACCGGCAAAGATGCCGGGAACGCTGGTCTGGTAGGTAAGGGCGTTGGCGGCCACGGTGCCCCAGCGGGTCAGTTCGACGCCGGTCGTCCCTTCCAAAAAGGCCGGGTTGACCTGCTGCCCGATAGCCGGAATCATCATGTCACAGGGGATATCGAATTCCGAACCTTCCACAGGAACCGGGCGTCTTCTCCCCGATTCATCCGGTTCGCCAAGGGCCATCTTGATACAGCGCAGCCCCGTAAGTTTGCCGTCTTCGGTGAGCACCGCAATCGGGTTGACAAGGAGGTCGATTTTGATGCCTTCATCCTCGGCAGACTGGATTTCGTGTTTGACGGCGGGCATCTCATCTCGAGAGCGTCGGTAAACCATCTTCACTTCGGCGGCACCTTGCCGCAGGGCCTCGCGGGCAGCGTCAATGGCTACGTCGCCGCCGCCGACCACAACAACTCTTTTGCCGGTTTTTACCGGTTTCTTCAGGTTGAGGAGGTTGAGGTAGTCAATACCGTGCATAACACCCTCAGCATCTTCTCCGGGAATATTCATTTTCCGACTCTTCCAGGCACCGGTTGCCAGATAGATGGCTTTGAAGCCTTCAGCAAACAGGCTTCCGACCGGACGATCCTTGCCGATGCCCGCACCCAGCTGGATATCGACGCCAAGACGTTTAATGTAGTTGACCTCTTGTTCAAGGATAGCGGGGGGCAACCGGTAGTCTGGGATGCCGAAGCGCAGCATACCGCCGGCGAACGGCGCCTTTTCGAAAATGGTCGGGTGATAGCCTTTCAGGGCCAGGAAGTAGGCGGCCGAGAGACCCGCAGGACCGGCGCCGATGATCGCCACTTTTTCGCTTTCAGGTTTCACCTCGATGGTTGGCACAGGAAGCGTTGCCCAATCGACCGAATCGGCGGCAAAACGCTTCAACTGGCATATGGCTAAGGGATTATCGACTTCTTTGCGCCGGCATTCGGTCTCGCACGGGGCGGGGCAGATACGGCCAAGGCTGCCGGGAAGCGGCATTTTTTCCATGATCAGCTTCAGGGCCTCGGCAGGTTTGCCGACCTTGATCAGGGCGACAAAACCCTGGATGTTGATGCCCGCCGGACAGGTCTGGACGCAGGGGCCACGGTCCTTTTTGTCAATGACATAACGCACCGGAACCGCTTGGGGAAATGAAATATAGATGGCCTTGCGCATCTTTGTATCCACATCCCATTCATTCGGGAAATCCACCGGGCAGACCTTGGCGCAGTCGCTGCAGCCGGTGCAGTTGCTCTTGACGTAGCGCGAGCGTTGATTGACGGCCACCTTGAAGTTGCCGATAAAGCCGCTGACGCTCTCAACCTCGGAATTGGTCATGAGAATGACGTTTTTTTCCTGGCCGACGGCGACCATCTTCGGGGTGCCGATACAGGCAGCGCAGTCAAGTGTCGGGAAGGTCTTGTCATACTGCAGCATATGGCCGCCGACGGTGGGTTGCCGTTCCACCAGATAAGCCTTGTTGCCGGAGCTTGCGATATCGAGAGCCGCCTGCATTCCAGCAATGCCGCCGCCGAGTATCAAGGTGTTTGGGTTAACGGAGAATTTGCTTGGAGTGAGGGCGCTCTGGTTGGTGACCCGCATAAGTCCGGCTCGAACTATGGTAATGGCCTTGGCGGTTGCCTGGTCTTCGTTCTCTGTCACCCAGGAACTATGTTCACGCACGCTGACCATATGAAAGGCCTTGTAGGGATTGAGCCCGGCCCTTTGGGTTGCCGCCCGGAAGGTTTTTTCATGCATACGGGGCGAACAGGAAGCTACAACCACTCGGGTCAGATCGAAATTTTTAACGTCCTTTTCGATCAAGTCCTGACCTGGGTCCGAACACATAAACAGATAATCTTTTGCAACCACTACGCCCGGAAAGGTAGCGGCATACTCTGCTACCTCCTTGACTCTGACCCGATAGGCGATATTAATCCCGCAGTGGCAGATGAAAAACCCAATTCGCTCAGACATGGAGGCCCTCCTGAGAAAAGCTCATATGGTTGATTCCAGGTTTGCCGGAAGTGTCCGACAAGTCCACCGACTGCAGCAGCAGTTCCGATATATCCTGGACTTTAATTTTGTTTCCGACAGCGAGTTTGACTATCGCCTCGTTAAGAGTACGAATGCAGTAGGGGCAGGCCGTGGCGATCACTGAGGCCCCTGTTTCCATGGCCTCCTTGACTCGAATTTCAGAAAGACTCATCTCCTTTGTGCCTACCTTCCAGGGTCCACCGGCGCCACCGCCACAGCAGAGGCTGCGGTCCTTGCTATTCTGCATTTCTATCAGCTGTAATCCTGGGATGGCAGAGAGAATTCTGCGGGGCGCATCATACAGACTGTTGTGACGGCCAAGATAGCATGGGTCGTGGTAAGTGACCGAGAGATCCAGCTTTTTGACCGGTTTCAGCTGGCCATCCGCTACGAGTTTGTCGAGGAGTTCTACAGCATGTTCAATGTTCACTGCCGTTTTTAATCCTGGATAATCGTGAATAAAAGAATTCAGGCAATGGGGCGATGTAGTGAGGATCTTCTTGACCCCGGCACCGAGGAACATCTCAGTATTTTTCCTGGTCAGATCGGCAGCCACATCGGCCGCGCCGACTTTGTCGACCATGTCACCACAACAATTTTCCTTGGTGCCAAGACTTCCATAAGAAATCCCGGCATGGGACATGAGGCTGAGCAGTGCCAGGCCTGCCTTCTGTCCTGGTTTGTCACTCGCATTGTCGTATGCCGTTGTGCAACAAGTGAAAAGGCAATATTCGTGCTCTTGAGTATAGGAAGGGAGTTTTGCCCCTTGTGCCCAGTCGAGGCGATTTTCCTTCTTGCCGCCCCATGGATTGCCATTTTTCTTCAGGCTTGAGATCGGGGTCTCAAAACTCTTCGGCAGTAGGCCGGCCGCAACCACCTGGCGACGAACCGACTTGATAAGATCAAGGACGCCGATGCCGCGAGGACAATGTTCAACACAACTGTTGCAGGTAACACAGCCCCATGCAGCGTTATCAACCGAGACATTGGATCCACGGTCTAAAGAGATATTACGGAGCACCAGACGCGGGTTGAAAGCAGCGACTTCTGCCCCGGCGCAGACAGCGGAACAGGTGCCGCACTGCATGCAGCTTTGGAAGGCATCACCAACTTGTTGGCGGATAGTAGCGAATTTTGCCTCGGACTCTTTCTGAGCCTTTTCTTTTATTGTGCATAGAAAAATAGCCAGGGGTCGGTACATGAGATGCGAAAGCTTGCCGAAGGGCAGCATCAGGACGAGCATGCCGACACAGATTCCCACATGGATGACATAGATGGTGTAGGTGAGGATGGGTAAACCGGCCAAACGGAAGATGTGCACCATGATGCCGGTAGCGGCAATGGCGATGATCAAAACCAGGAAGAAGAGATCAGTGAAATCTGAATAACGATGCAGCTTTTGCTCCTTTTTGAACCAGCGACTGTAGAGCATGGTAGTGGCGCCGAACATCAAGGCGATGGTGGCGTAGTAACCGAAAATGCGTGTCGGATGCCAGAAGGGGTGGACGATATCAGTCTGAAACGCCGCAAGGGTTATCATGACCAAGACTTCCATTGTTACCCAGCCGGAGAACAAGAAGAAGTGCCGCCACCAGGCGCTGCCAGTACCGGTGCCGCATTTTCGCCAACGTTTCTGGGTGAAATAGTTGACTATGAAGACTGGTGCCTGGGTGAGATAGAGATGGAGCGGCACTTTGGTGCCCTGCATGATGCCGAAATACATTTTGGCGGCATTGGCGAACAGCAGGGCGAACACGATGAGGATCATGATCTGGTCGCCGATATGGACCCAATGGACCGGTGCAAAGGTGTTGAGCTCCACACGGTCGGTGACGACCGGGCCATGGAAGATCACGAACAGCGAAATAACGAAGAGCGCGATCGCCAAAAAGGCGCCTACCTCCGTTTTCGGCGAGGTATAGAATTTCGCGGCAAGCCCAGTCCAGTCGTACTGGGTTATCAGCCAGCGGCGGGCTGCCATCATTGTTTCGGCTGGTTCCGCGCCGCGTGGACAATCGGTGTTGCAATCACCGCAATAATAGCAGAGCCAGGGCTCGGGTGATTCCAGCAGCTTATCTTTCAGGCCGAGCTGGAGATAGCGGTAGATTTTTCGGGGGAAGGTGTTTTCCCCAGCAGACAAAGGACAAGCCGACGCGCAGTTGCCGCACTGCATGCATGCTTCCATGTCCTTGGCCCCAAGCTGCTTGACCTCGTTGTACAAATTTGGGTTGATACTGTTTTTCTTCACATCTTTCCCCTTGAAAGACCACAAATAACGTGGGCGGAAGGAAATCGCTTCTCAGACTGCCCGAAAAGCTAGTTATCAAAACTCAAATACCTCATGTCGATGAAAGTAATTCCAGGCTAATTGCATACTGCGACAATGTGCCGCTTTTGATGTATGCCCTAAGTCGGGGTGCATCTGTTAATTCCCCTTTCCTCCGACAATGTATTACTGGTCCCGGACGGGCAGTACGACAATGTCGTATTTCTTGCTTATACACATAATAGAGACGTGTTACATTCTGTGAAAATTTATCACCACAATGTATTACATTTACGATTCTCGGTTACTACAATGTAGTATTTTTATCTTATGCACATAATTTGAACACACTAATAATACTATGAACAGCCATCACGGTATCTCACAGATCCAATTGTCAATTACGACATTGTAGTATTTCTTGCTTATGCACATAAAAATAACAAAAAAAATAATAACCCCGGCAAGTGCCACAATGTAGTTATCGACATACAAAAGATTGCTACAACGTAGTATTTCTAGCGTATGCACATAAGTATTATTTAAAACAAGTCGCGAAAAATAGCAAGGGTAAATCAAAAAATATTTTAAAAATGAACTGGACGGTTGTAGCATCAAGTCCTCGGAAACGTATTTGCGTGTCAATTCGGCAAGGACGGCCGTTTTTAACCTGCCCAAAAAAAACCTGCAAATGAGTTATTTCGATAAACTTCTACATGTAACTACTTAATTTACCATCATGAAAATTAATATTCTCATTGTTCATAGCAGCTTTTCTTCAAGGTTCGATCTTCCGTTAGCCTCTCATTGATATTGCTTAAAGTTGGTGTAAACGGCTTGGGCCGGTACTTACCAGTTCGATTTAGGAGGTTTTCCTTACGGAAGATTGGGTGAAAGAGGGTGAGTGGTACTCGTTTGTATCATACACCAGAGGAACGAATGGCCACGGTCGTTGCTGTTGTACCGCAAATGTCCGACATCCGCGTGCAAGTGAAAAAAACTATGGCTTGTCAAGGTTGGGCATGTTGGGGGAAAAGAACTGTTCGCAGCGGATTTAAAGCAGAACAAAAAAAGAATATAAAATCATGATGTTATCGATCAAACCTGGCAAAGATGCCCTTGCTGCCGGGAAGACTTGAGTTGTTCACAGGTATTTTTTTTAGCAATTCCCCTTGCTTTTTTTTTCGGCATGCTATACGTATGTAGTATAAGGTTATGTACATATGCAAGAAATACGACTCTGTAGTAGTGATGAATAAATTTAATACTACAACGTCGTAATGAAACACAATGTCTCGCTGAATGCCTATTCAGTAAGGAAAAAATAAAAATATACTACTCTGTGGTGAAAAGCAAAGAGGTTTTTGCTGCGCTTCGGTAATGTGCATATGCCTGAAATACCACTTTGTCGCATAAGACAAGAACAGGGCGGCTAACAAATTAACTATTATTGCAATTCAAGTATGAGGCGAGTGGACAATCAATTTCCTCAGGTTTCGTCAAAACAGTTACAAGAAAGACTAGTGAGGACACAATCTCAAGTGTGGAGGCAGGAAAATGAAAAAGATGGAAGCGTTAAACGAAGTAATGAAAATGTGGACATGGCTTTATAGGCATCCGGCACATGATAAAGCGTATTACGTCACCCATGTCGCCAAGCCGAGTAAGCCGTGGAAGAACAACTGCCCAGTTTGCGACTTGGCCGAGGATACATGTTCCAAATGCCTTATGACTTGGGAAGATCAAAAAGGCTCATTTTGCACTGATCCCGAATCACCTTTTAGAAAATGGAGAGAGACCACGTTAGACAATCCGGACTATCGGACTTTGTATGCAGGCGATATCATCGCCATGGCAAAGACGATCAGGGGGAGGCTGGTTGCTTCTGTTTGATAGAACCTTTTTCGCAGGCAACCACGAGATCTGAAGAAGTAAATACAATCTCAAACGAGGAGGTAGGGAAATGAAAGTAGCAGAAATGTCAAAAGAAATGGTGAAAATGTGGACATGGCTTTATAAGCATCCAGCCCATGACCGAGAATACTATGTCACCCATGTGGCGAAATTGGCAAAGCCCTGGAAAAATCTCTGCCCGCTCTGCGATCTGGAATTGACGGGCGATAAATGTACAAAATGCTTAATGGTGGAGGGGGAGCAAAAAGTCAACTTCTGCTCTGACCCGGAATCGCCGCTCAACAAATGGATAATCACAGGTACCAACAATCCTGACAATCGGACCTACTTCGCAGGTGAAATTATAGCTGTTGCTCAGAGACTCATGGGGAAGGTGAGTGGTTCTTCTTGAACCGTCAATTGCAGATATCGATCCCGGTCCTTCTTCCGGGGTCGATATGTTGTGAGTTCGGACGGGGGGGCATCAATCCAGCGAAGATCGGGTAAACTGACTCCAACACAAGTGCATTGAGCCGGCAATTGTTTGTTGTCGCCGCGATGAAGATGCATTTTTTGTGATCTTATCGCTGGGGGTGATTTTTACAGAGGGTGAAGAGAGGAACTTTTATGAACAAAGATGAATTTGTTCCGGCAAGAAAAAAACTCAATAAAACGCAGCAAAAGCTGGCTGAGCTCCTTGGCGTATCGGTTAAAACGATACACAGTTATGAACAGGGGCGCAGAGCGATTCCGTCTCATATCGAAAGACAAATGTTCTTTCTTCTTAGTAATCAGCGAAGCAGAAAACAGAATCTGATTCCTTGCTGGGAGAAAAAACAATGCACCAATAAGGAAAAATGTCCGGCCTGGGAATTCCAGAGCGGTCATCTGTGCTGGTTTCTGTGTGGAACGAAATGCGATTGCACGTCTGAGGCTTCACGCCGGGATAAATTGCAGAATTGCAGAAGTTGCAGAATATTCACCTCCCTGCTTGAATAGAGGGAGTGGGAAGGTTCTGACCGTCTAGGCTATTGGTTGCTTGTTAAAGAGGTCAAGGCCTGCCTGGTATTCGTCAGTTTTTCTGGGGGGCCTCAGCTTTAAGGTATATTTACCGGCGTAATGCCAGGATTGAGTTGTTTTAGTGATAAAGCACACTTGTGTTCAATGAATGAAAATATCATTTTTCCTGAATATTACTGCGGTGTTCCAAAGTTTTCAGCTATTTCATCAATGCTTTGAAAATGTCACACTCTTTACAAAGGTCTAACTTTACTTTGTGACAGGCATCCTGGGCACAGTTGCACAAGGTGCCGCACAAAAACCAGCACAGATGACCGCTCTGGAATTCCCAGGCGGGGCACTGCTCTTTTACTTCGCAGAGTTTTTTCTCCCAGCATGGTGTCAATGTATCATTTCTGCCTCTTTGATTGATCAACAAAAAATACAGGTGTCGTTCGATGTGCATGGGTATCACTCGCCACCCCTGCTCATAGCTGTGAATTGTCTTCAGCGACATTCCCAGGATTTCTGCCAGTTGTATTTGAGTCTTGCCAAGTTTTTTTCGTAAAATCTTGAAATCTTCTTTGTTCAAAACAGATCCTCAATCTTTAGTGAGAGTATTGACAATCAGTAAAAACAATAACCATTACTGACAAAATAAACACATTCTTTAAAAAAACCAGATCCTGCATAAGATGGCTTTGAATTTCCTTTGACGTTGGCCGAATTCATTGACCCAACAGGGAAATCATTGCCGGAAGAGCAGAAGCTGCCACCATCATTCTTGATAACAATGGGCAGGGCAAAGAGAAAAATGGCGGTTAAAATTGTACCCGAATGAGTACCTCAGGCCTTCTAAGCCAGAAGATCCTGGATAATCATACAGGAACGACATTTACCGCTTTTTTCCTCGAGCGTACAACCCTTGGTGCACTCGCACATGGTGCCACAGATGAACCAGCACATATGTCCGGTTTGAAACTCCCAGGCGGGGCACTGCTCTTTCACACCACATTCGACAACATCCCAGCACATCTCGGTGGTTATTGGAATTCCCCTTTGATTGCTGAGGAGATACCACACTTCGCGTTCAATGTACGCCGGAATTTTTCTTGAGCCTTGCTCATAACATTGTACTGTTTTCATAGCCAGGCCGAGAAGCTCAGCGAGTTCTTTCTGGGTTTTCCCGAGCTTTTTCCTGGCCTTATAAAAGTCATCAATTTCCAAGTGGACCTCCTATCAGCAAGAAATGTTCATGATGCCAACATCTACTACAAATGCCCAGATTTCTCAAGCAGCATTCACGGTCTGGAGTGAAGGGGTGCTTAATCGGCTAGGCGTATGGTTTAATGAAAGAGTGGGAAAGGCGAGTGCAGGCAATGATTGAAGGATGCAGGGTAAAGGCAGATACCTGTCAGTCTTTGACGAACGACCTTAAAAGAAGCACACATGACTTACAACCCATGGCGGGTATTGGTGCCACATATTCAGAATTCTTTGGCAGCACTCCCTAAGAATCCGAGGTGTCGACCGGATTCTCAGGATGCGCTGGGAGGTTAGCTGCCCTTTAGCGAAAAGATTCGGCAACCTGATGAATGATGGATTCGAGTTTGATTTTGCCCATTGCCAGGTTAGCATCTTTCGCCAGCAACAAGACAAGGTGAATATGGGCTTTACCAGCCTGGGACTGTGAAAAATCATCGGCCTCATTGAGACAGCGGGCAATGACGTGGGCTTTTGGTGCCTCGATATGGACAACCTGTCCCCGTCCGACATTCATTACATCGGTTGCTTTTTGGGCCTTGAGCAGGACATCGTTGGCAAGGGAGCCAATCTCCGCCAGTTTCAGGTTGGAGGTTGTGACCTGTGCGGCCATCTCTCCGTTTGGCGTGAAAACTCCGACTGCCATGAAGCCTTCGATATCTCTCATTTTGTTTAGGGTCTCTTCCAGGTTACTCATGATTTCTCCTTCATTGATAGGTTGATTTGTTGTTTCTTCCTCGTCTTCCGTGTTATCTGTGGGTGGTGGTTGCGGATCGTTTGCAACCGGCTGAGTTGTCGCAAGCCTATGACTTTCCTCGTCTATTAGGCTCATACCCTGCATAAGCAGAGACATGAGGGGCTTGTTGATGACTCTGGCAATTTTCTTTTGCGGCAATTTTTTGAAGATGATTCGGACATTTTCGCAGGCAAGAAGGAGATAAAAAGCCTCTTCGCCTTTGATCGTTCCTGCCACCGCCGCTGCGATCTCACCCTGTTCCAGATAAATGTACCCATCTATCCGGTCATTTTTAACGTTGAGGAGACAGGTTTTTTCTTCGAGAGACAGTAGTTGCAGAAAATTAGCCAGAGAAAAGCCGGCAACAGCTCCTTCTTTTCCTTCCTGTTGTAGTCCCTCCAGGATCGCTTCTGCCAAACGGTCAAATTCAACTGGTTTTTCAAGGAGTTTTGCAGTACCGGTCATATTGATTTTTTCCTCTATTTCCGGAGTGGCAAAAGCGGTCATGACAATGGCAGGCATGAAAGGATAGGTCACCGAGGCGTGGGCGAGCAAGGAAAAACCGTCCATTTCCGGCATCCGCAGATCGGTCACCAGGAGGTCGATCTTTTCCTTTTTGAGGATTTCCAGGGCTTCACGACCGTTTATAGCGGTAATGACATTGAAGCGGTCACGGTAACTTGCCAGACCGGCTTCAATACTCTGTAAAAATCTGACTTCGTCGTCGACAATGAGCACCTTGTTCATGGGTGGTCCATTTAGATACCTTAGAAATTCATTTCTTGCTTTTTAAGGATGAATTTCGTGAAGGTACTTATCCCCTTTATGGGGGTCAGAGGCTGAGAGGCACATCGAATCTGTTTATCATGATCTAGCATATGGCGTGCCAAGGGAATGATCGTTTGGTGATTTGTCTGGAAGTAGAGGAAATTGGTGCTGTGGAAAGGGAGGAGGGAACGATGGTTAGGTTTCGGAGTTCACAAGCAGGCGACCTGTTTTGCTCCACTGTCCTATTTTGAGTCACCTGGTTTGAGGCGGTGCTGCTCTATTTTCCGGAGGAGTGTCGAGCGGGCAATGCCGAGGGCTGCTGCGGCGTGGGTGTGGTTGTCCGCGCAAGCGGTAAGGGCGTTTCGGATATGTTCTTTTTCCATATCGACCAAGGGCTTGATTAGCAAGGCGGCAGGATGTGGGGCTGAGGCGGCAAATTTTGCTGGGTCTGGGTCCGGCTTATGGGCAAGGAGGTGGGCAGGGTGTACGGTTTTGTCTGTTCTCAGGATTATTGCCCTCTCTAAAATGTTCCTCAACTCCCTGACGTTACCGGGCCAGGGATAATCTTTCATGGCATGGAGTTCTTCTGGAGGCAGGGTGAGGTTTTGGTCCGGAGCAATTTCCTTCAGAAAATAACGGCTGAGTTCGGCAATGTCTTCTCGCCTCTGACATAGGGGCGGCATGTGGATTCTCATGACACTCAGGCGGTAGTACAGATCTTCCCTGAAAGTTTTGTGGATGACCGCCTGTTCAAGGTCAATATTTGTGGCGGCTATTATCCGCACGTCGATTTTTCTTGCAGTCTGGCTGCCAATGCGCCTGAGGACACCGTTGTCTAAAATTCCGAGCAACTTAGCCTGGAGATGGAGGGGGATTTCGCCGATTTCATCAAGAAAAAGCGTTCCGCCCTCGGCCATTTCAAAGAGCCCTTTGCGCAGGCTCAGAGCGCCGGTAAAAGACCCACGTTCGTGGCCAAATAGCTCAGATTCTATCAGGTTTTCCGGCAAGGCGGCGCAGTTTGCATCGACAAAAGACGGGGCGTGGTCATCATGAAAATAGTGAATGGCTTTCGCGACGACGTTTTTCCCGGTTCCTGTTTCCCCGGTAATTAGAACTGGTGCTTGATTGGCGGCGGCGAGTTCTACCAGATGGTTGACCGCGCGCAGTCCGCCATGTCTGCCGATGAGTTTATTTTGTCGTGAATCTCTGCTGATGTGCAGCTGTTGCAGCTGTTCGACCCTTTCCAGTTCAACGGTTCTAAAGGCTCTCTCGACGGCCAGCTGCAGCTCTTCCAGCTCCATCGGCTTTGATAGGTAATCGTGGGCGCCATTACGCAGTGCCTGCACGGCATGATCAAAACTCGGGTAGGCGGTAATAAAGATGATCTTAGCCTGTTCACAATGGCCGAGAATCGCCTGGCAAAGCTGCAGACCCTCACTGTCGGGAAGCTTCTGGTCGAGAAGAACGACATCAGCCCGGTTGTTACTGCACCAAGTCAGCCCATCCCTGCCGGTTTGCACAGAGACTGTGGTGAAGGCGGCGTTCTTGAAAAAAGCTATTACGGCTTCACAGAACAGGCGGTCGTCGTCTATGATCAGAAGTGTTCTGCCCCCTTGTTTAATCATCTGTCCACTCCGGGCAAGGTAATAATAACCGTCGTCCCCATTCCCTGATAGCTTTCAACGGAAATCCTGCCATTCATGGCCAGGAGCATCTTTTGTACGATTACCAGGCCAAGTCCGGTCCCGGCAGCTTTCGATGTGAAAAACGGCTTGAATAAATTCTGTTGGTCCGCCTCGGAGATCCCCTTGCCGTTATCGTCAACCTTGATTTCTATCCCGTTTGGTGATTCACCGGCGCTGACGATGATCTGCGGATTCTGGCAGTCGGATAGGGCATCGGCGGCGTTGGTGATCAGATTGAGCATGATATGGTGCAGAGCGCGGCTATCGGCCAGAACAAGCAGGTCGTCATTGGGAAGGATGCGGTGGATTTTGATATGATGGTTTTCGAAATCGTTGCGAATAAGGGAAATAAAATCGGTGAGGAATACAGCAACCGGCAGCTTTTCCATAACCGGCCGCTCAAACAGACTGTAATTCTTCAGGGCTTTGAGCAGATACTCAAGGCGGGTAACTTCCTGTAAGGAGCGATCGACAAACAGGGCGATGGTGTCTCGGTCGTACTCGGCAAGATTTCTCTGTAAAACGCTTAAGGCCATTTTAATGGAGTTAACCGGATTGCCGATCTCGTGGCGGATGCCTGAAAACACGTAGCCCAGGTTTTTAGTGAGATTGGCGGCCTCAATGACCACCTCCATCTGCCGCCTTTCGGTGATATCTGAAAGCATGAGCATGGTGCTTGGAGGTGGGCCGGCTACGGCGAAATGTTCTAGTATGACCTGGTAGCCGTTCAGTTGAATCGGCCCGGGGCTAGGCTGGTGCTTCGTTGAGATGGCGGCCATGGCATCAAGCAACAGCTGGGGGAATGTGGCCGACATATACCTGCCGAGAAGCTTCTCGCGGGGGAGGCCAAGAAATTTGGCGGCTTTGGGGTTGATATAGGCAATTCTGGTCCCGAGGAGTTCAATAACGCCTTGCGACATACTTTCAAGAATGAATTTCAAATGATGATTGTTTTGCAGCAATTCTTGGGAAACCTGGCGGACGTGAAGGTTTTCCGCACCTTGCAGAGTCGGGATGGTGATATCGTGCCGAGGTTTTTCCGAATCGCTGAGGGCTTGGAGGATGTGCAACCGCATCTCATTGAAAGGGCCTTTGGCAATGAGGGCGTCTGCACCAAGCTGCCGGTAGTCGAGTTGCTCCTCGATGGCAACGCCTGAGACAATGGCCAGATAACAGTTCTGCAGGTTATCCATGTTGCGGAGAATGCGACACAGATCGTCGCCGCCGATCCTCGGCATAATGAGGTCTATGAAGATGACATCTGGTGTCATTTCGACCAGTGTGTCGAGGCAACCGAAGACGTCACCCACACAGGTCGCGTCGTGTCCGCTTCTTGTCAGGAACTCATGCATGAGCTTGAGAATGACCGGATTGTTGTCGACTACGAGGACTTTTTTCTTTTTTATATCCACTGTGGCACGGTCTGTGTTGGCCATCATCTTTAACTGGTCGCCGGCAAGGAAGTCCGCCTTAGCCGCTCAGGAGAAATATCCCTGTGCGCTGACACTCTCGGCGGAGGATGAAAAAAACAGATACCGCATTGTATGAAAGAGAAAGCAGCCTGTCAAATTTCTACCGGTTAAATAAGCGTTGTTCTTTCACCAAAAAGAAATTCGGGGGACGTGCCTTGCCTTGATGGTGCTACCCAACCTCTTTTCCTGCTGGGCAAAGGGAATTAATATCGACTGGCTGCATTTACTAAACGTATTGATTTGTGTTAGAATCCCATTAATCTCAGAAACCCTCAGCTTACTGAAGCAATTATTTTTTTTGGGAGGGGGAACAGTCGTTATGCAGTGCTGTAACGGCTCCTAAACTTGTAAGGAGGGAATCATGTTGTCACTTAACACCTTATGCCGGCGGACAACTTCGCAGGTTTGGCGATGTGGCTGGTGGCAGGAAGCAAATGTCTGCAGAGGTAAGAGTGGTCAGGTTCTGGTGGTGCCTTTGGCCGTCATCCTTTTTCTTGCGTCCTGTCTATCCACACAGGCCTTTACACCATTTCGTATTGGCACCGGCGGAAGTACCGGCGTGTATTATCCGGTCGGCAAGCTCATAGCCACCGGCCTGACCGTTTCGGCGACCAAGGATCCCTCAGTCTTACAGGGCTTCATCGGGGTTGCCCAGAATTCGGCTGGATCAATTGAAAACGTTCGTGCCGTCATCGCCGGAGAGCTTGAAGCCGGGATGGTGCAGGCGGATATCGCCGCCCTTGCCTATAACCGCCAGGGCGATTTTGCCGATCTCCTGGATGCTGAAAACGTCAGAGCTATTGCCGGCTTGTATTCTGAGAAATTTCAGTTGGTGATGAGAAAAGATGCCGGGGTTAACACCTATGGCGATCTCAAAGGTAAAAGGATTTCCGTCGATGAAATCGGCTCTGGGACACGAGTGATAACGAATATTGTTCTTCAGGCTCATGGTATGAGCGAACAAGATCTCCTCCCCCTCTATCTCAAGCCAGCTTTCACCGAGGACAAGATGAAAAACGGCCAGCTGCAGGGTTTTGCCATTATGGCCGGGGCGCCGAATGCGGCGGTAAGTAAACTGCTCGATACCGGTATTACCATTCTCCCCATTGATCCGTCTGTCGCAGCCGCTATCAGTCAACAATATAAGTACCTTGCTCCTGGGAAAATAAGCAAGGGTACGTATCGTGACGTTCCCGAAACTCCGACGCTCGAGGTGTATGCCCTCCTGATCGTGGGGAGTAAAATGTCCGATGATATGGCCTATGCCGTCACCGAATCACTTTTCAGCCAGGAGACCATTAAACTCCTGCAGGAAGGACACCCTCTCGGTAAGGCCATCACCCTGGATTCAGCCCTGCTGGGTGTCTCCATTCCCTTGCACCCCGGGGCGGAGCGTTTTTACCGGGACCGGGGGATGGTGCAACAATGACCGATGTGGAGTCTTCGTCCCGGCGATCAGTTTCCCAAGGCCTCATGTTCGCCAGCATTCTGTTGGTCTTTCTTGCCGTAGCTTCTGTTATCATCTACACCAACAAAACCCTCAATTCCATTGAGAAAAACCTCCCGACAACCCTTGTTGGCGAGCTGAACTCACTGTCTATGACTCTCGAGGATATTTCCGCAGTTGTTTCTTCGGCTCGTGTTGCCGCGGTCACCAAAGATCCCCTGCATATCGCCGAGTTGCAGTCGAATATCCGCCTTGCCCATAGTCGGATTGTTGAACTGAGAGATACCTATGTGGCAAACAACATGGTCAACGCCTCGGCCTTTCATGCGGTTATTGCTCCGGCCATTGCCGATTTGCAGATATGGATGGGTGATGGCGTATCAGGTTATCCACCGGATTCATCTATTGCTCTGAGTATCATCCGGGAGCGAATAACCGAGGCCTTTCATAAGGCCGCCAGGATCAGGATTGAGTCGCAGGTCGGAGCACAGAATATCCTCGAAAAGGAACGCAACCGTTTAGAGATCTTTCAGCGCAGCGTCAATATACTTTTCATTTTTACCTTGATTCTCGCTTTTATGTTGATATCCCTGCTCTTTAGCCAGATTGCCATCAAAAACAAGGAGATTGCCGCCAACAAAGAAATCCAGCAGCAACATGCTCTGCTGAATAGCCTGCTGCACCACATTCCTTTGGGTGTTTCGGTGTGGGACAAGGACCACACTATCCTTCATCTCAATACCGCTTTTACGCAAATTACCGGCTATGATGCAACCGACCTCCGGAAGTTATCGGACTGGTCGAGCCTCGCCTACCCCGACCCGCTATACCGGCAGCAGACAATGCAGCACTGGAAAGCGATGGGCAGGGACGGGTCCATCTGTGAATACCGAGTCACCTGCAAAGATGGCAAAGTCCGGGATATCGAGTTCCGCGACGCTCTTCTCCCGGATATGCGGGGAATCAGCACTCTCACGGATGTAACCGAATGGAATAGAAATGAAAAAGCGCTACAGGAAAGTCGCCTCTTCGAAGCCCGGGCCAAGAAGATGGAATCCCTCGGTCTGCTGGCAGGGGGGGTGGCTCATGATCTCAACAATATCCTTTCAGGGATTGTCAGTTATCCCGAACTCCTCCTCTTTGAGTTGCCGGAAGGTCACAAGATGCGGCGACCGATCGAGATAATGCGTGAATCAGGGATGCGGGCTTCGGCAATTGTCCAGGATCTGCTGACCGTCGCCCGTGGCGTTGCGGTTGCCAAAGAACCGATAAATCTACGGGCAATTATCGAAGATTATCTGCAATCTCCGGATTTCCGGATGATCGAACACTATCATCCCGGAATCACTACCTCGACCAACCTGGCGCCCGATACGGTAAACATCATGGGCTCCCGCGTGCACATCCGTAAAATCCTCATGAATCTTGTATCGAATAGTTTCGAGGCGAGCAGCTCCCCCGGTCAGGTGACGATATCGCTTGAAAACAAGCAGATTGACACCTTGTCACGGAGCAATTCCGACATTGAGGAAGGCGAATATGTGGTACTAACGGTCGCCGATCAGGGCAAGGGCATCGGGAGTGAAGATCTGGAGAAAATATTTGAACCGTTTTACTCTAAAAAAGTCATGGGGAGAAGCGGCACGGGCCTTGGACTTACCGTCGTCTGGAACGTGGTGCAGGACCACAACGGCTATATCAATGTCGCCAGTTCAGAGGTGGGGACGCAGTTTACCCTTTATTTTCCGGTCACCTCTAAACTTGAGCAGCTCGCTGAACCGACCGTTGATCTGGCCCGCTTAAAAGGGCGAGGCGAGACCCTTCTTGTGGTTGACGACGTCAGCACCCAGAGATTGATCACTTCAAGTATCGTCGAAAAACTCGGATATCGGGTCGAGTCGGTGCCGAGCGGTGAATCGGCTCTCGAATATCTGCAGCGCCAGCCGGTCGATCTGGTTATTCTCGACATGATCATGAGTCCCGGCATCAATGGTCGAGTGACTTATGAACGGATTATTCAGATGTACCCTGGCCAGAAGGCGATCATCGTCAGCGGTTATGCGGAAACTGATGATGTCAAGGAAGCCCTGCGCCTGGGGGCAGGCAGGTTTCTCAAAAAGCCGCTGATGATCCGGGAACTCGCGGCAGCGATACATGAGGAGTTAAGCCCTCAGCCCCTAATCATTTAAGACGACTGTCTAACACCGGTAAACGGGGTAAGTCCCTTCAGGTCGCATTGCATGCACCATCTGTTCCGACCGTTGGTTGCCCACGGCTGTCCGCCGGTTTATCGAGAGTGATAAAAAAATTTGCGATTCCGATACTCCAATTGTAAGGTTCTGTGGAAACCAATTTTCCTATTAAAAATACACTTCCTGCCATTTCAGCTCTCAGATATCATTTGTGAGCTGAAAATGCTGGGGGCTGGAACGAATAAAATTCCTGTCCTCAGGTTTATTGGCACTGTAACTGCGACGCGATAACGAGATAAGGACAGGGCATGTTGAGAGCAAATCTTCTGATTGTCGATGATGAACCGAACCTGGTGGATTTATACGTGCGGAGATTGACGCGCCAGTCATACAAAGTGCTGGGTGCATCATCAGGGGTTGAAGCCTTGGCGATAATGCAAGTCGAAGACATTGATATCCTCATAACCGATTTTAATATGCCCGGTATGGATGGATGTGAACTCATTACTCTGGCAGCAAAGCAATACCCGCTGTTGCAATGCATCGTTGTCACCGGGTTCAGCGATATCAAAACGGCAATCAATGCCATGGGCGCTGGTGCATTCGACTACCTTCAGAAGCCAGTTGATTTCACTGAACTGGGAATTGTCATAGAAAAAGGCCTGGAGAAACGGAAACTGTTTCAGGATGTGCAAAATAATCAAATGCAGCTGGAGGAATATCGTCATAACCTTGAAGAACTGGTAGAAAAGAGAACCGCCGCTCTAAGCGAAGCGAACAGACAGTTGCAAAAGGAAATAGAAGAGCGTAGGATTCTTGAGATTTCCCTTCGTGAGGCAAAGCTCCTAGCTGAAAATGCCAATAAAGCCAAAAGCGAATTTTTAGCAAATATGAGCCATGAAATTCGCACTCCCATGACCAGTGCCATCGGTTTACTCAATCTTGTTCTTGACACGGAGCTTCGTCCCAAGCAGAAAACCTATCTGGAGATGGCGAGGGTCTCAACCGTGATCATGCACAATCTTCTCAGCGATATTCTTGACCTCTCAAAAATTGAAGCGGGAAGGCTGCGTCTTGAAAACCTGTCCTTTAATCCGAGAAAGGTTATTCAGTCTGTTATCGATTTGCAGCATTTTCAGGCTGAGGGAAAAACTATAAAGATCTCCAGTGTCATACCTGACGAGGTGCCGGTCGCTGTTGTCGGTGATCCAAACCGCCTGCGGCAGATCATCTTGAATTTGGTGTCGAACGCCATCAAGTTCACTCAGTTCGGTGAGATTGTATTGACATGCAGCACCCAGATCGAGGGAAGTCATGAAGAGCAGCAGGTTGAGCTTCATTTTTCGGTTGGTGATAGCGGTATTGGCATTGAAAAAGACAAAATGGCCCTCATTTTTGAAGCCTTTACTCAGGCTGATAGTTCAACAACACGCAAATACGGGGGGGTCGGTCTTGGTCTGAATATCTGCAGCAAGCTGGTGGTCATGATGGGCGGACGTATTTGGGTCGAAAGCGTGTTAGGGCAAGGAAGCACTTTCCATTTTACCTGCCGTTTTGGTATTTCAACTATAAGAGTTGACAAGGTCGATGAGGAAACCGAAGGGATACATTCTGTTGTCGCCGCGTCTTACCCCGCGAATGCAGGAACTGTTCTGGTGGTAGAGGATGACAAAACCAATCAGTGGGTTATTCGTGAAATTCTCGAACATGAAGGGTATGATGTTGTCAATGTAGTAGATGGAGTGACAGCTCTGCAAGAGTGCGCCAACCGGTCTTTTGACCTGATGTTCTTGGATTTAAAGCTGCCGGGGATCGATGGTTACGAGGTTGTCCGGCAAATTCGTGAGCGGGAATCGTTGGCCGGAATAGGGGCAGAGCAATCTTTGCCGATCATTGCCTTAACCGGATTGGCCGGCAATGGGGTAAAACAGCGGTGCCTGCAGGCTGGAATGAATGATTTCATCGCCAAGCCTTTTGCCGTTGATCATTTTATTGCCAAAGCACGCAAGGCTATCCGTGACCGGTGCTGTAAAAGGCTGTTGCAGAACAGTGAAAAAAGGCACGATGCGCAAAGTGCGCCCGTTCTGGTTGGGGAGATATTTAATGAAAATGATGCATCACGCAAGGCATCCGGCAATAGCGAAGTGCTGTTTGAACGGCTTAGAAGGTTTTTGCGAGATACTCCACAGACAATTAATATGCTCAAAAATAACGATGTCTCTGAGGGTAATGACCTTTTTTTTGAGCAGGAAGTGCATGGCTTGAAGGAAAGGGCTGTAGAGATTGGGGCAACCAGTCTCGCTGATGAACTCTTCAGTCTCTTGATGCAGATAAGGAAAAAACAGGATGTCCAAAGCCAGATAGGCAGTTTGGCCCTAGAGTTTGAAAGGTTCCGCCAGGAACCGAGGGTCAGGCAGTTGCTTCGTACATTGTTATAAAGAGAGGATCTACCCCGTAAACGGGATAAGTACCTTTCGCAGATTATTTTTGTTAAAGTAAAATAACAAAATAATCTGTAAGGCCCTAATAACATTCGGAGGATGAGAATGCCAAGCGAACAAAGGTCGAAGTTGAAAATATTAATAGTTGAAGATGATTTTATGGTCAGGCAAATACTTCGCGATATCCTTGAGGAGTATGGTGTTATCGATATCGCCGTCAACGGGGAAGAAGCAATTCAAGCCTTTCGTGTCGCTTGGCGCAAGGATGAACCTTATGACCTCATTTGTATGGATATTATGATGCCAATTATAGACGGCAATGAGACCTTGATTAAAATCCGCGAGATTGAGTTGTCCATCGGAATAATAGGTTCTAACGAGGTCAAGGTAATCATGATTTCGGCTTTGGATGATGCTAAAACGGTAGTTAAGGCATATTCAAGGGGGGGAGCTACATCCTATATCGTAAAACCGATTGAAAAGGAGCGACTGATAAATGAGATGCGTGTTATCGGTTTACTGGCTTGAGCTGTGTTTAATAACCAGTATATAGCCTACGCAATGTTCAGAACTGCATCAGGAGCAGTAGGGAAAATGGGAGGCAATAGCCCATATTTCATAACGACTCCTGTGTGTGTCCAAGCCTTCTCTCCGAAGGTCAGTTTTACACGGCGAGTTGCTTAACAATAGCCTTCTAGATGTCGTGCATTGGGCTATTTCTCCTGCACTCTGCTACCGTTTAATCGACGAAACTCAGCAGTAACCACATATAGACAGCCAGTAGTACGGCTACCCACATAACCATATTGCCGGTGGGCCGCATACGAGAAACGTTGCCGCCGGGGTAGTGGAATTGCACCAGGTAGCCAAAAAGGTTGTGGATTTTTTCCATTGCCGCACCCCGTACCGAGGCGTCGACACGCCAGAGCCAGGCAAAAAATGAGCGAAGGATTTGCGGAAACATTCTTCGGTAGATCCATTCGGCATCGAGATTAACAGAGTGCAGTTCCGGCGGGTAGAGACCACGCAGATTCAACCAGACAAAAGCGAGGGCGGAAAAGAACAACAGCTGCGTTTGTCCGAGGACATGGGTTGCGTCGTAGGGGTTGTAGCCGGTGTCAAATGGCAGAAGGCTGTAGAGCCAGGCAGGATGGATACCGATTATCAGACAGAGTCCGGCGGAAATGGTCATGGCCAACAGCATGTTTCGCGGTGGCTCGGTTGTACGGATTCCGGAGTCGTGGGCAAAAAAGGCAAAGTACGGGATCTTGATGCCGGCATGGTGGAAGACACCGGCGGAGGCGAACAGCAGCATCAGCCAGACCCAAGTGTGACCTTCATGCAGAGCCGCCGACATAACCATCGATTTGCTGACAAAACCGCTGAACAATGGGAAGGCGGATATCGATGCGGCGCCAATGATACATAGTGCCGCAGTCTTCGGCATACTCTTGTACAGGCCACCGAGGTCTGAACCGTTCATGCGCCCGGTCATGTGCAGCACCGCGCCCATCGACATGAACAGCAAGCCTTTGAAAATGATATCGTTAAAAGCATGCGAAACGGCGCCGTTAATTGCCAGAGCGGTGCCTATGCCGATGCCGCAGACCATGAAGCCGATCTGGTTGATCATACTGTAGGCGAGCACCCGACGCAGATCGTTTTCAATAACTGCAAAAAAGATCGGGAAGCAGGTCATCGTCGCGCCGATGTAGACCAGCAGTTCCGTGCCTGGATAGGCGCGGGCGAGGGCATAGACCGCCACTTTGGTGGTAAAGGCACTGAGAAATACGGCCCCAGTGGGGGTCGCTTCGGGATATGCATCGGTAAGCCAGTTGTGAAGGAGCGGAAAACACGCCTTGATACCGAAAGCGAAAAAAATCAACCAGCCGCCAACCCCGGTAAGACCAATGTATTCGAAGGCCAGTGAACCGGTTTTGGAAGCATGAAAAAGCAGGCCGGCGAGGAGAATAACCCCCGACAATACCTGGATAATGAGATAGCGAATACCGGCTTGGTATGCCCTTTCGGTCCGCCTGGCCCAGACTAGGAAAACCGAACTGAGTGCGAGTATCTCCCAGAATACAAAGAGGGTCAGCAAGTCTCCCGCAAAAACAGCACCGAGTGCGCTGCCGGCGTAAATCATGGCGGCGACCTGTTGCATGGTATCTTTGACGTGCAGGGAGTAGATCACTCCGATCAGAGCAGCGATGTGGAAGACGTAGCCAAACATCAGGCTTAACTTGTCCACTCGATAAGGTGTCAGTTGATAATCAAGAAAATGCAGGGTGACTCGCACGTCTCCGGGAACCAGCCAGAGGTGCACTCCGCTGGCGATAATTGTGGCCAGCATCAGGGTACCCCGGAGCGGGCCTTTGGTGAAAAGAGCCAGTACCGCACCGATGAAAAATGGGAGAAAGGCGGGAATTTCAGCGGCCCACATGATTGCCTCCTTGCTGGTCGTCGACCTCAAGTTCCTCCCGGTCGTAGTAATCTTCGTCGCGCATCAGAAAGAGCCGCATCCATTTGGCGACGAGTACCAGGACCACACATCCGACAAAGCCATACACCGCATAGAAACCTAAGAGTCCTTCCCATGGATGGATCTTATGGCGGTGGATAATGAAATCGAGGATGAACAAAGCGGCACAACAGCCATAAAGAGCGTAGAGTACACGCTGGACGTTTCCAGGCTTGTCAAAAATATGTTGGGTGATCTTTGCCATAACAGTTTCCGGGGGGCTAGAGAATTGCCTTAGCTAATTGATAAAGCGGGTTGGTAAAGAAAAACAAAATAACGCACCCAATGGCAGTGACAGAAAGAGCGATCAGAGAAGGGAGTGGCGCTTCCTTGATCTGCAGCGGACTTTCTGGTGGGACACCTGAAAAGAAGGCTCGCAACGGGATCGGCAGAAGATAGGCAATATTGAGCAGCGAGCTGAGCATCAGCGCCGCCATGATCGGCCATTGTCCGGCATCAAGCGCCCCGACCATGAGAAACCATTTTCCCCAGGTGCCGCCAGTGGGTGGCAAACCGATGATGCTTAAGCTCCCGATGAAAAAAGCGGCCATAGTAATAGGCATTCGCCAGCCAAGGCCCCGCATTTGACTGATCTCGGTTTTATGAGAGGCTACCATTATGGCACCGGCACAGAAGAATAAGGTGATCTTGCCGAAGGCATGCATGGCGATATGCATCGATCCTCCGATAACCCCGGCGCTTGTTGCCAGCAAAGCCCCGATGGTGATATAGCCGAGCTGGCTGACGGTGGAATAGGCCAGCCGGGCCTTGAGGTTGTCTTGGCGCATCGCGACAATTGAGGCAAGGATGACAGTGGTTGCCGCGAGGTACAGCATCACGTTGGTGGTCGGTAGAATACTCAGCAGATCAAGGCCGAAGATATAGACACAGACCTTCATTACCGTGAAGACACCGGCCTTGACCACTGCCACGGCATGAAGCAGGGCACTTACCGGAGTAGGGGCAACCATCGCCGCCGGCAGCCAGCGGTGAAAGGGCATGATTGCAGCTTTGCCGATGCCGAATATAAACAGAACCAGCAGGGTTCCGGTCACCAGGGTTGGAACCTCAGCCGGGAAGACCCCGCCTCGGGTAAAGGTGAGTGTGCCAGCGGTATGCCAAGTGCCGATGATGGCCAGGAGCAGGAAAAGAATTGAAGTGGTGAGCAATACCCCGAGATAGACACGGCCCCCCTGTTTGGCTTTGGTGGTTCCGGCATGGGTGACCAGGGGATAGGTGGAAAGGGTCAATACCTCGTAAAAAATAAAAAGAGTGAACAGGTTGCCGGCATAGGCCATTCCCATGACCGAGGAGATGGCAATGGCGAAACAGGCGTAGAAACGGGTCTGTTTGTCTTCGCCATGGCCCCTCATATACCCGATGGAGTATACCGTGGTGACCAGCCAGAGATAGCCGGCGACCAGGGAAAAGAGCATGCCGAGAGGCTCAATAGTGAAAGTGAGCGAAAAGCCTGGAAATAAGTCCGGTCCAAGCAGTTGCACACTTCCTCCGTCGCTGACGATGCCGTAGAGACTGCTTACCAGGTAGATAAGGACCAGGCTTGCGGCGATGGTTATTCCTTCGCGAAGGTTGGGATAACGATCGGTGGCCAGGATACCGAGCACGGCTCCAGCCGGCACCAAGATAGTCATCAACAGCATCAATTCCGGCGACAGCTGCATCACAAAGTCACTCCAAACAAGCTTTGGGCGGCTAATTTGCTCACACCAACCGTCAGGCGAGTGTCAACACCAAAATAGAGGTTTGCTAGAACCAGCAGCCAGATAGGGATGAGCTGGCTGAGTGGGGCTTCTTGAATGTCAGTGAGAATAATCCTCGGCGGGGTGAAGTAGATCCACTCGACAATCCGCCAGACATACACCACAGCCAGAAGTGAGCTGAGCAGGACCAGCACCGCAACAGGCCACCACCCTTTATCGAGCAGGGCAGTCACCAGGTACCACTTGCTGACAAATCCTACAGTGAGTGGTACCCCTATCAGGCTCAGACCACCTACTACGATGGCGGACATAGTCCAAGGCATTTTTTTTCCGAGGCCAGCGTAATGATGCAGCTGGGAACTGTTGATCCGGTAAACCACGGCCCCGATGGCAAGAAACAGGGCGCCCTTCATCAGAGCATGATTGAAGAGATGAAGAAGAGTTGCAGTGAGACCAAGTTGCGTGCCGATAGCAAGGCCGAGGATCATATAGCCGATTTGCGCAATACTCGAATAGGCGAATAATCTTTTGATATTGAGCTGATAAATTGCCGAGATTGACGCGGCAAAGATGCCGGCCAGGGCCAAAACGAGAAAAATTTCACTGAGAGGTAGTGATGTGATTACAAAATTGATACCAAAGATGCTGAAGATAAAGCGGATAAGGACGTAAACAGCAACCTTGGTGGAGGTCGCCGCGAGAAAGGCGGTAGCTATCGATGGGGCGTAAGCGTAGGCGTTGGGCAACCAAAGATGCAGGGGAAAGAGAGCGAGTTTCAGGCAGACCCCGACGATGAAAAAACCAAAGGCACAGAGCACCGTCCTCGATTTATAAATTTCCGGCAGACGCTGCGACAGATCGTGCATGTTCAGGGTGCCGGTCATCATATACATCAGGCCGACACCGATAATGATAAAGGTGGCTCCAATGGTGCCCATGATCAAGTACTGGTATGAGGCAGTGAGAGCTCGCCTGTCGGTACCTAGGGCAATGAGAATATAGGAGGAAAGAGACGCTATTTCAAGAAAGACAAAGAGGTTGAAGGCATCACCGGTGACGAGGATACCGAGTAGACCGGTGAGGCAGAGCAGGTAGGCGGTGTAGAAGAAGGTGTGTCGGTTTTCAGGCAGCTCCCGGCCGATACTGCTCTGGGCAGCGATGAGCACCACGGTGCTTATCCCCGAAATGAGGACCAGGAGATAGCCGTTGAGTTGATCGATGCGGTATTCGATTCCCCATGGAGCGGCCCAACCGCCTAATTCGTAGATCACTATGCCGTGACTCAGCACCTGTTGGAGAAGAGCGGTGCTGATGAGAAAAGCGGTGGCGCTAACCAGAATGGCAAAGATAGCGACCAGGCGAGGTATCCGCAGAACAAGGCAGAACGGTGCCGCCAACAGAGGGACTATGACCTGAAGAACCGGATAGTGAGCAGTCATTCGACTATGTTCTCTTCATGATATTGAATTGTTTTCTTGTGCCGTATGCCTCTAGCTGAGACTCAAGCTGGTCGTTATTGTCCTGTGCATGGAGTTCATGCTCTTCGATCGAGCCGTATGCTTCCTGGATGCGGACAACCAGGGCAAGCCCCAGAGCGGTCGTTGAGATGCCGACAACGATCGCGGTGAGGATGAGGCAATGGGGCAAGGGATTGGAGTAGACTTGCAAGCTGTCGTTAAGAATAGGGGCGGTGGCGCCTTTGATCTTGCCGACGCTGATGTAGAAGAAAAACACCGCAGTCTGGAAAATTGTCAGGCCGACTAGTTTCTTGATCAGGTTTTCGTGGGCGATAACGATATAGAAACCGATCAATATCAAAATCACGACTATCCAGTAATTGTAGAGTCCTAGGATATTCATTATTTGTATCTGTGTTTGACGGTACGCCAGGTGAACTCGAAAAAGATGGTGGTCATCACCGCGGCAACGGTGGTTCCGACCCCCAACTCGATAAGCAGTATCCCAAGATGTTGGCCATGAACCGGGTCATGGGCAAGTACATTGTAATCCAGAAAATTGCCGCCAAGAAAAATACAGGTCATCCCCACTCCGGCGTAGACAAGCACACCAAAGGCGGTGAGCAGTTTGATGACTTCCGGGCTGAAGACTTTCTGTGCAACACCGAGACCAAAGAGCATGGTATAGAGAATGATTCCGGCGGCAAAAATTACTCCAGCCTGAAATCCACCGCCTGGCCCATAATCCCCGTGGAACTGAACGTAAAGAGCAAAGATCAGGATGAAGGGGATCATCATTTTAGCGACGATTCGGAGGATCACCTGTTGGCTCATATCGGCCGGGACCTTCTTTCTCGACTCCTCCCTGGTGCGACGGGAAACCATAAGCAAAGACATGACGCCGATGCCTGCAGTAAAGATAACACAAGTCTCCCCGAGGGTATCATAACCCCTGTAGGCGGCAAGGATCGAGGTGACGATGTTCGGTACCCCTATCTCACCCATCGACTTTTCGATATAGCGGTCGGCAACATGATGATGGACGGGTGCGCCGGGGTCCCCGAAGTGTGGCATATCGAGGGTGCCATAGATCAGCAGGGCACCGGTAACAGTGACCACCCCGAGGGCGAGGAGCGGTTTGTAGCGACTTTTGTCTTCGTAGCGTTTGACCAGCTTAAGCGAGGCGAGCATCAACAGAGTTGAAATACCGGCTCCAACCGAGGCCTCTGTGAAGGCGACATCGACTGCGTCAAGATCGACGAAAAAACAGGCGGAAAGCAGGCTGTATATGCCAGCCAGCATGACTACTGCAAAAAGGTCGTCAAGGCAGACGATAGCCAGGGCAGTGGCGACCAAAAAACTGAGCAGGACAATGTTGATTACGAATTCGATGGCGCACCTCCAGATTCTGACTTCACACTGCCGACGACCTGCGGTTGCAGACCGCTTTTTAGGGCGGCTTTGGCCATGGCATGGCTTGCGGTTGTGCCGGTGATCGCGGAAAACAACAGGATCAGGATGAGTTTTGGGAGAACCAGGCCCCAACCGGCCTGAAACATGAGGCCAATAAGGATCAGCCCGGCCCCAAGGGTATCAGTCAGGCTTGCAGCGTGGATCCGGGAAAAGAAATCTGGAAAACGCAGCAGGCCAACACCCCCGGTGAAGCAGAAAAAACTGCCGGCGAGCAACAGAATCCAGCTGATTATATCTATCAGGATTGCCATCAGGCCTCCTCTTCAGCAGTCTTTTTCCCTGCGTATTCAAAAAAGCGCAGGATTCCGATAACACTGATGAAATTTATAAGTACATAGACGATTGCGATATCAAGAAATTCAGGACGACCACTGAGGAAACCCATCACCGCGAGCAGCAGAACGGTCTTGGTACCGAAGTTGTTGACAGCCAAGATTCGGTCATAGAGAGTCGGTCCCAAAAAGGCTCGGGCCAAGGCCAAGGCCATGACGACGAGAATGGCAACAGCAGTAATTGCAAACATTATCCCTCCACCCGGCTGACTCGGCGATCCATTTCGCCCTTAAGCATATCTGCAGCCATCTCTCTGGTCAAGGCGTGAACTGTGAGCTGTTTACCCTGTTGGTCGATGGTAATTGTTCCAGGAGTAAGGGTAATGGAGTTGGCGTAAATAACCATACCAAGATCGGTTTTCTGACCGGCTTTGACATATACCAGCATTGGGCTGATAGATTCTGGACCCTGCCAGACATTACGGGCTACGGCGATATTGGCCAGAACCACTTCCTTGGCAAGCCAGAGCCAGTAGGTGGGGATGGTAAAAGTCAAGTTGAGGGGCTGAGACTCGCCATCGATAACATCCATGCGGTGGCAGAGGAATACGACGAAGAGCACAGAAACCAGCATGAAAAACAGCATAAGGGGATTGTAGTGGCCGGAGTTGACCAGCCAGAAACCGGAAAGCATTATTGACAGCGCCAGTGAGTAGAACATCAAAACCTCGAGAGTATTGTTCTGGTGTTGGGCGTATGAGTCTGCCTTGAAAATTGGTTTATTGATTGCTGGTCAGTTTCGATTTGTTTCAAAAACATCCGAACACAGAAAAAACAGGGAAATAAAACCGCCGCCGACCTTGATTCAACAAGGATGGGAATTTAGCAAGGATTTAAACAATTTTCAATAATTATTTCATGGAACTAATAAATATAATTTATACTCTTTATGCGATGAATGTATGTGTCAGTATAAATGCAATAACATGCAGAAATAGAAACAAAAAAACTGGTTGTAATTATCCCGTATTGGGTTGGTGTGTCTCAGGATCTGTGTTTCAAAACATGAATGTAATCGGAACACACAAAATACGATTCCCCCGAAAGCGAATTTCCTGGAGAAAAAAATGGAATTCATATCGAAGCGGTAACGAGGTCTTACCACTTTTAAGTGGGGGATTCGATGAAACCTGTGACAATACGAGTGTTTCCGTTTCTTGAGAAGGACGGAAAATATTCTGGCCTGCCACGGCGACTGTCACCATCCTTTGGTGGCCATGATTTTTTTAATCATCTCCTCATTCTTCTTTTCAACGATCAGCATCTTTTTGGCCTGAGCGGCATGGATTTTATCCGTTAATGAATTGATGTCCGCCGGTTTTTCGAGCAGATCAAGAGCTCCGAGTTTCATAGCCTCGACGCCCTGTTTGATAGTGGCATGGCCGGTAAGGAGAATGACCTCCAGATCCGGATTTTTTTCCTTGAGGCGTTTCAGTGTTTCAATGCCGTCCATTTCCGGCATCATCAGGTCAAGAATGACGGCGTCATAGTTCCCGGAGTCCGCTTTTTCGAGACCTTCTTTGGCTGAGGAGGCGGTCGACACCTCCATGTTTCTGGCTTTCATCCGTTCGGACATAACAGCCAAAAAATCCTCTTCGTCATCGATCAGCAGTATTTTTTCAGTCATGGGGTCCCCCTATTGCAATAGAGAAATGAGAGTGTTCCTTCAACAGGATCGCTCCCGAAACGGTCAGGGCAGGTCCAGGATCAACTCTTTGGTGTCTTTATCTACCGAAAGTTTGGCTCCGAGGGCCGCCAGAAGGTCTTCATATCCGGCAGGCATTCGGCTGGGAAAGTTGTTTTCAAGGCTGTCTATCCCGCTAATCCGCAGGGTGATGCCGGTCTCGTTTTTGGCGAGAGCAAGCAGCAGCGTACTCCCTGCTGAGGTAGCTCCGAAGGCGAATTCAAGACAGAGCCAGATGAGGTTCTGCAGGAGAAATGGGTTGCCGGAAAAGGCAATCGGAATTGCTGCTGGTGTGACCTCGATAGTGAGTTTGCGCATGGCCGCCAACCGGCCGGCAAGATTTGCAACCAAGCAAACCAATTCATGGAGAGCTACCTGGGCGTCAAAAACGTCGACGCTGTGGGCAAAGCGGCTCATATTCTTCATAATCCCGTCGGCCCGTTGTATCTGCTTGGTAAATTGCAGGCAGGCCCGGTTCAGGCGTTCCGGGTCGATGGCAGAGCCCCGCTGGGCTGCGTAGGACAGGTCTTCGAGGAGCCCGGCATTCTCATTGATAATTGCCAGGACATTTTTCAGTTCATGGGCAATTGAAGCGGAAACCTTACCGAAAAATTGTAAGCCGGCTCCGCCTATAGCGTCATATTGGACATGCATCTCACCACTTTTCATGGTTTCACCGCCTCTAGCATCTTGGCTATCAGGGCGTCTATCTTGACAGGTTTGACAAGATAGCAAGCCGATTCGGATGAGCCGGCAACGTAGTCAGCTTCTGAACCATGGCCGGTGAGAAAAATGAATTTCATGTCCTTTTGTATCTTTTCCAGAAGGCCCTTCAGTTCAAGACCGTTGGTGCCCGGCATCTTCATGTCGAGGACTGCCAGATCGTAAACATTTTTTTCCGCAAGGGCCAAGGCGTCAAGGGCACGGATAGCGTAATCGACTTTAAACCCTCGAAAGGAAAGACGTTCGGCCAAGGTGTTGACAAATTCTTTTTCGTCGTCTACCAATAACACATGCATTGCTTCTTTCTCCGCTGATGTTTTTATCCCCTAAAGGAATTGGTTGCTGGTTTTTTGCGTCAAATTTCTCATGGAAAGTCCTATCTCTCCTGGGAGTATCATTAAGAATCCTGCTTTGCCGGGTTGGCAGGCTTGAGCGGGAGGGTGATGGTGAAGGTGGTGCCCGCCCCTAGTCTGCTGGTCACATGAATCTTGCCGCCAAGTTCCTGAATTAACCCGTAGGTGATCGACAGACCAAGTCCGGTGCCGCCGGTCTTGGTCTTGGTGGAGTAGAAGGGTTCATAAATCTTACCCAGATCACCTTCCGACATACCGCAGCCGTTGTCGGTGATGCTGGCGACGACATCGCTTTCGCCTTCACGCCACACCCTGATATCCAGGCAGCCACCGTCACTCATGGCTGAGAAGGCATTGTTGATGATATTGAGAAAAATCTGCTGCAGTTTGCCGCGATCGCTTTGAAATTCGGGAATATTGTCAGCAACATTAATTTTGATGGCGATGTTGCGGTATTCTGCTTCCTTGTGTAGAAAACCGAGGACTTCAGTTATGATATTACCGAGCTGGACATTTTCAATGGCGCTGTCTATGTGACGGGCGAAACCGAGCAGCCTTTTGGTGATTTTACCACAGCGTTCGACAGAAGCCAAAACCGAATCAATCAGTTCGACTATCCTGGAATTTTTGGGACCGGTATCGGTATAGGTGATAATATCCTTGATCAGGCCGGCTTTTTCATTGATGATTGCCAGCGGATTGTTGATTTCATGGGCGACACCCGCAGCCAGCCTGCCGATCGATGCCAGCTTGTTGGAATACTCAACTTGATGCAGGGTGCTTAAACGACGCTGATCGAGGAGATACATACTGTTGACCATATAGGTCGAGACGCCGAGGATCACCAGGAGTATGACACTTATGCTGATGACGAGAAAGATGATGAGTTTGAAGCGGGTTTCTCGCCACGACTTCATCAAATCGTCTTTCTTTTTTACGATGATGAGAATATAGGGGGAGTCGGGGATAAATGCCGAACAAATAATGAGATCTTCTTTGGCCTTGTTTTTTTCTTCTCTTATTTCCGTATGTGTTGAATACGTTGGTACCGAGTAGGGAATCTTTTCAAATATCTGGCTGTGGTAAAGGGTTGGGGTTTGAATGACACCTGCATGGTTGATGAGAAAGGCATCTCCTCGACCACTCAGTTCAAAATCACTCAAAAGTTCATTGAAGCGGTTGGTGTCGAGCGCCGCTCGCAATATATAGAATGAGCCGTCCGGTAGAGAATGTTTTGCGGCAATGATAAGATGCGGGACATTACGAAAGCCAAGAAACACTTCGCTGATATAAAAACCCTTTTTTTTGATTTCTTTGAACCATTCCTGGTCACGGTAATCTTTGCCTTCCAGGGGATAAGGTCCCACATAATTAATCTGCAGGCCGTTTTGATCGATCACTCCGAGGTCGACGAAGCCATTGAAGCTGTCACGTAGATTGGTGAGAATGATGCCAAGGTTTTCCGGTTGGGACAGTTCCTGTAGATTATTGGTCCGGACGACAAAAGACAGGGCGGAGATTCGTTCGCTGAGAAAAAAAGAGATAGAACGTTTGGCATTTGAACCGATGCGCAGGGTGCGGAGCAGGTTTTCAGAATCGATCGATTTCTGGGTAAAGTTGTAGTCGATACTGGTAATGAAGATGAGGGGGAGGAGGGTTACCAGTGAAATCAGCAGAACGGCAATCTTCCAGATCCGCCGATAATTGAACATCTGTCGGAATGGACCGGTGGAGAGCTCACTATTATGCCAAAATTCCGGTTTGAATTGATTTAATATCGACATGACAGCCTCAAGTTTGCCTGAGTTGCGAGAGCAGGCTCAATGCCTGCTCTCGCCTGTGGCATTATGTCCGGTTTTTCTTGCTTTGAACCTTCTCGTTGGCCTTCATCAGGGTCTGGCTGAGAAGCTGGATATCGACAGGTTTCTGAAGGAAGGCAAAGGCGCCAAGTTCTATACAGACATCCTTGTCTTTTTCAGTTCCGTGACCGGTGAGAACGATGACTTCAATGTCCGGGTTGGTAGTCTTCACCTGACGTAACACCTCGATACCGTCGATGCCAGGCATTCTCAGGTCAAGGATCATCACTTCCGGTTCCTCATCTGCGATCATGGTTAGGGCCGATTCGCCGTCATAGGCTACGGCCGAGCCCATATCGCGCATGATGAGACGCTCGGACAGGGTCTGGACGAAATCCCGTTCATCATCGACCAACAATACTTTCGATGGCATCTCGAAATCATAACGACGGTAAATGTCGGGTTGATGAAAACCCTCACCGATACGGGTGGTTATAGACTCAACCCCCGGCACCTTCTCGACGATCGATTTCAGATCTTCCTCAAGCCTGGAAAGCATCAGGACGTTTTTGTTGATAGTCAGGGTAATGGCTCCTTTTCTGGCATCAACTGAGACGTTATGTCCTTCCTGGGCAAGTTTTACGTCGACCTGGGCAGCCAGCAGGAAATCGGCGAGGGCTGCCTGCGAGTGGGAGGTTTTGGTGACCACGTCGCTGCCTGCTTTTTCCAGGATAAGTGCCGCGGCAGCGGCTACATCGGTTTTATCCATCGGTACCACGACATCGTACAATCCGGTGGCCCAGGGATCTGTACCTCGGTTCAACATCTTCAGCCAGGCGGCGAGATCTTCGTCCTGCTGTCGAATTTGTAGCAGAGCGGTTTTTTCTGTTATGCCCTCCCGCTGCATGGCTTGATTGATGCGAAACTTCAGCTCGGCAACCAGGCAGACACGTAGTACGTGACTGATCTTGTCGGGAACAAGAAAACTTACCGGACCGGTTATCAGCAGCTGGTCTTCGGTCATGAGATTTGCCAGTGCCAGGCGCAGATGCGCTACCGACCGTTCTTTTTCATGGGTGAAACGATTAAAGATCGAGGTCTTGGCGGTAAAGGCTCCGAGAATTTTCCCTTCGGTCATTCCCGAGCTTGTCACCGCATCGGCCAGGATCTTCTGCTGATCGATTGTTTTGTATCCGGAAGAGGCAGAGAGTTCCTTTATAACCGCTGATTTTTTGCTGAAGGCTGCTCCGATTATTGTTATGACAGACATAGAATCTCCTTTTTGGACGGGCTGTACATATCCATTTTATCAATATTAAGAAATATAGCACACATTGGTAAGTGGGCACTCGTTTTCTTCAGATTTCTTATGGGCGGTATCATGTACTGCGCATATCGCCTTTTCCATGGTCGAGTAGACATGATCTCGACCGATTTTTTCTATGAGATGGGTTCTCTCAAGAACCGCCATGACTGTTTCGTTGACGCCGCAGAAGGAGATATCCAGCCCGGCGCTGCGTACGGTGGAGACGACCAGGGACAATACTTCCTCGCCCGAGGCATCGATGTCATTCATACCGTTGGCGACGATGACGATGTGTTTGAGGCTTTTTTTATTCATCATCCGGTCGGTTATCTTGTCTTCGAGATAACTGGCGTTGGCAAAAAACAGTGGTCCTTCGAAGCGGATCATGTCAATATACTGACATTCTTTCAAGCCATGCATGACGGAATTTTTAAGGGAGTCGTCATCATGCCGGGAAAGGGTCGAGACATTGGGGCGCATACTTTTATAGAGAAAGACCGCCAGGGAGAGAACAACACCGATAATGATACCCTTGTCGAGATGCGGCGCGAAGGCCAGAGTCATCAGGAAGGAGAAAACGGAGATGATGCCGTCGTATTTTTTTGCATGCCAGGCGTGAATAAAGCCGGAGGCGTTGATCAGGCCGATGACCGCCATCATGATAACCGCGGCCAGGACAGATTGTGGCAGATGATAGAGCAGCGGGGTGAAAAACAGGAGTACCAGGCCGACAGTGACGCTGGTGAAAAGGCTGGACATGCCGGTGAGCGCACCGGCCTGGAGGTTTACCGCCGACCTTGAAAATGAGCCGGATCCGGGATAGGCATTGGTCATTGAGCCGATGATGTTGGCAAGACCCTGGCCGATCAATTCCTGGTTTGGATCAAGCCGCTGGCCTGTTTTGGCGGCCATGGCCTTGGCGATGGAGATCGCCTCCATAAAGCCGAGCAGGGAGATGATGATGGCGGCCGACAGAAGGTGGGGAATAGCCCGCATATCAAGAGGCGGGATGGAAAAAGAAGGCAGCCCTTGGGGAATCTCACCTACTACGGCACCGCCGCCCATCATGGTCAATTCCTCGGTCTTCAGGGCTCTGTTACCGACCTTCAACCGCCAGGTTCGGCCGTCATCCACCGCTCCGGCAGGGACTTCTCCTTTTGCGTAGTAGGTCATGCCACTTTCGGTAGGGACCCCTTTTAACAGGATGTCACGGAGTTCCTTACGCAGTTCGGCACCTTTTACACTCAGTTCTTCTATACCGAACTGGAGAGTTTTTACCTCATGTTCGGCCTCCAGAACCGTCATGCCGTTGTGGGATTGTTTCGCTTCATCGAGGATCTTTCCGGCTTCGGCCTGTTTTGCCTCAAGCTCCGGTTTGGCCTTCATTACCGCATTAAAAGAGGCAACAAGCTCCCTGGTTTTTTCGGATTGAATGGTTGAGATATCCGCTTTGGTGTCATACTGATACCCTATTGCCCAGGAAATGACAGTGCTTAAGCCTACGGCAACCAGGACGTTAGGTACCTTCGGCGCAATCTTCTTTAAGACGAACATCAAGGCAAAGGCGCCGACTCCGATAATAAAGGTCGGCCAGTGGGTGTAATGCACCGCACTCTTGCAGACTTCGATGATGGTTTCATAGTGGTGTGCCTTGCCGTCGACATACACCCCGAACATCTTTGCCAGTTGCGAGGTGGCGATGATGATCGCTCCGGCATTGGTAAAGCCGTTTACCACCGGATGGGAAAGGAAGTTGACGACCAGGCCGAGACGCAGGACACCGAGGAGAAACTGGAAGGTTCCGACGATCAGCGACAGCAGCAGTGCGTAGGCGATATAGCCTTCACTTCCGGCAGACGCCAAGGGGGCCAGGGATGCGGCAGTCATAAGGGATACCACCGCCACCGGTCCGGTTGCCAGCTGTCGGCTGGAACCGAAGAGCGCCGCAATCATCGGCGGCAGAAAGGCTGCATATAGCCCATAGTACGAGGGCATCCCTGCTAATTGGGCATAGGCCATCGACTGGGGGATAAGGACCAGGGCGACCGTCAGCCCGGCTATAAAGTCCAGCCGGAATGTTTTCGTGTTGTAGCCCTTCAACCAACTGAGAAACGGAAAGATTTTTGTCAGCATGCACTCCACCTATTTATTATTTGTTTTCCACCATTTTCCGGCAGGACGCCAACAGTTCACTGTAGAGCGTTCCCGCATTATATAAATTGTTGCTTTCCAATTGAATTATTCCATCAACCATGGCGAGGATGATCAGGGCAGTCTTCTTGGCTGACAGCTGTCCGACTGAGCCATCCTCCTGGCCGATGGTCAGCGCTTTTTCAAAGATCTCGACCAGGCAGGTATAGACAACTTCGAGATGTTGGCGACAAGTCGGATTTACTGCGGCCAGTTCGTGGGTGTAATGTCTGCGCAGCAGGAGAAACCACTCCTTTTTGATTTCCGCGATATGGAGATGATAGGCAATCGCACCGAGCAGCCTTTCCAGGCCGGATGGGAAATGTTCTTCCTGGAAATACAGGGAAAATGCCTCGACCAACCCGGTCTTGACGTTTTCAAGTACCGAGACAAACAGCTCTTCCTTGGTCTTGAAGTGGTAAAAGATGGTCGCGCCGACAATGCCGGTGAGGCTCGCCACCTCAGTCATCGAGGTATTGGTAAAGCCTTTGTTGGCAAATAAGATGGTGGCCGTATCGAGGATGTCGGCTTTTTTGATTTCTTCGGCATTCGCACTTCCCTGGAGTAAGAAATTTTTCAATACTGACTGATCAGTCAGTTAGTACAATACCAAGAATATTCAGTCAAGAAAAAATTATACTGGCTCGATAATTGAGTTTGTGGGCAGCAGGTAATGCAGACAAGGGTGCTGGGGTGCGATCTGATAGTTTGGGGAGATCAGTAACTCAAGATGAGGTATCGGGAAGGTGCGGATCGTGATCTCTGGGCAGGTACGGTCATCTCTTTGGGAGACGAGAGGACGGCATGCAGATGGGCGTCCTCATTGGGAGATGCTTGCAGGCCAGTGATTCCCTATTTGGTTTCGTAAATATCCTCAACCCGGTCCTGCAGAGCGGTGATTTTTCCCGGCTCCGGTTTGAGCTTACTGAATACATCTTTGGCTTCGCTCTGACATCTGGGGCAACCATTGAACGGCACCGTAAAGGCATGGATGTGCCGATTGTGGCCGGTGGCCTTTATTTCGGAATATCCCGGACATTCAGGGCAGAGGTGGTAGCTGGTCTTCTCCTGGACGTGAAAACCGGTGGTGTCGTAAAAGATATTTTTTTGATTGGTGACGATTCGCCGTTGCTGCGCCTCCTGTCGTCTTCCGCCCCGACCGGAAAAAACCGCCAGGGCCTTGGTGCAGAGGGCTTCTATGTAACGGTTCATTTCCGGCGGCTGGACGAATTTGCCTGGATCGTAGTCAGGCTCCCGGACCTGGGAGAAATCCATGCCGGCCATGGCGAGAATAATGCCGAGATTGGTGTAGGGCAGGGCTCCTTCGATGGAGTAGCCGCCCTCGAGTACGCAGATATCGGGGTCGAGAAGGCGATTGAGCCGGGCATAGCCCTGGGCGGTGAAGTTCATGTTGGTGATTGGATCGGTGTAATGATTGTCCTGGCCGGCTGAATTGATGATAAGTTCCGGTTCGAACTCGTCAAGGATCGGCATCACCACCCGTTCCATGACCATGTCAAAGCCAGCATCGCAGGTATTCGGCGGCAGGGGAATGTTGACGGTATAGCCTTCCGCTGCTGGGCCACCGGTTTCGTGAAGAAAGCCGCTTCCGGGATACAGGGTTCTGCCGTCCTGGTGCATGGAAATAAAAAGGGTGTCGGGATCGTTGTAAAAGATATCCTGGGTGCCGTCGCCGTGATGGCAATCTGTGTCGACGATGGCAATTTTCCGCACCCCGTAGTGACGACGGATATATTCAACCATGATCGCCTCGATATTAATGACGCAAAAGCCACGGTCACCGAAGACAGTCTGCATGGCGTGATGGCCGGGCGGGCGGACGATGGCGAAGGCCTTTTCCGCCTCCTTTTCCATGACTGCCCGTGCGGCGCGAAGGGTGCCACCGGCTGAGATCAGGTGCGATTCGGTGAGCAGTTTCTCCGCCGAAGGGACAGAGAGATGGACCCGGTTGATATCATGGAAAGTAGCCAGTTCCGGGTTGAAAAAAAGGATGTTTTCAACATCTTCGAGGCCTTCCTCGATCAGTTGGTCCCTGGTGTAGAGGAGGCGTTCCTCGCGCTCTGGATGATTGGGGCTGATGCACCAGTCGAAGGCCGGAAAGAGAATCAAAGCGGTTTTGTGCGGGGCGTGGGGCATATAGGAAGACGACATGGATATTTCCTCAGATGGTGGTAAGTCCGGGCCTGATCTGGGCCTTGAGAGTCAGGATTTTTCCGGATGTTGAAAAGCCACGAACCACATTCATTTCCAGGCGTTCGAGAAAATCAATTTCCGGGCAGGTTTTCATGCCCATCTCAGCAACCATTGTATCTATTGCATCCTTAAGGCGTTTTTCGGCGTCGGGCATGGTGAATCGGGATGCGATTTTTTCCAGACAGGAGATTTCCGGGATGCTCAGTCGTCCGTCGCCAGTGTCGGCATACAGGGTTGCCTGCACGGTCAACCGGGCGCGAGCGGCACCGATGGCGTTGGCAACCTCGTAATTGGCGGGAACAGTGCAGGGAAGAAACAAGGACTCGCTAAGAAACGGTTGAAGTGCTTCTGCCGGTCCGCCAATAGCAACGATCTGCCGGGGTTGTATGCGGCGTCGATGGAGCAGTGCGGCGACGGTATACACGGGCCTTGCGAAAACCTCTTCGATCATCGTTTCGACAGCCAGTCTGATATGCTGGGCGAAGGACTCGAGCAGAAGGGTTGCCGTGTACTCCGGGGCTTCCCTGGGGCAGAGTGCCAGCATGGCCATCCCCGCCTTTTGCTGTGAGCCGATGGAGAGTTTGCCGAGAACCACCATGGCATCGGTTGGTGTTGGCGCCGATCCGCCTTCTGCCATCGAGGTACCCTGACGTTCGGGGCCGATACGAAATGTGCCGTTGTGCCAGGCGACCCGGCTGTCGCCGCCGAGCCCAATGCTTGTTGTTTTCAGCGCCCGGATCAGGGTGGGACGGCCGGCAACGTTGACGCCGTAAGGTTCGAGCAGGGGGGCGCCGTCGACCAGCAGGGCGATATCGGTGGTGGTGCCACCGATATCGAGGAGCACGGCATCATCGGTTTGGGAGCTTAAGGCAAGGCAGCCCATGACGCTTGCTGAGGGACCGGAGTGCACGCTTTCACACGGGAATTCACAGGCCCTGGAGAAGGGGATGGTGCCGCCGTCGGCCTTCAGGACATGGCAGGGGCAGGTGATGCCCAGATGTCTGAGGCCCTGTTCCAGGGCATTCTTGAAAAGGTTGAACTGTGATGACAGCGCGCCGTTCAGCCAGGTTGAGTACACCCGACGCGGGAAATTGGGCAGACCGGAGATGCGGTGGCCCATGCTGACATGGGCAAAATGTCCGGCCAGTCGCTCGGCCACCTGCAGTTCATGGCGGTTGTTGCGATGGGAAAACTTGGTGACGATACCAATGGAGTTGATACCCTCCTGGAGCATGGCTACAGCTGCGGCGTCGATTTTTGCCGGATCAGGGTCACGGAGGATCTGGCCGCGGTGGTCGATGGCCCCATCAAGAAACCAGGTCGAGCAGCTTCTGGCGAAGAAGTCGGGGTTCATTCCTGGCCCAGCCTGGATCAACATGCCGACGGGCTCAAGCGAGCCGGTAACAATGGCGTTGGTGCAGAGGGTGCTACTCAGGTGAATGCGCGTCAGTTTGCTGCGGTCGCCCGGAACCAGGTGTTGCAGCAGGGTTATGATGACATCGCTGAGCTGCTGCTGGTCGACACTTACCTTGTGTTTTCCCAGGAGTTTGTCGCCATCAAGCAGCACACCATCGGCATGGGTCCCGCCGACATCAATCCCGATAATCATGCCTGCACCTTTCCTTTCTGAGAGATGATAGAGGAAAAAGTCAACTTGGATCATCATAGCGCAGTGGCATCTTTTGTCACCGAAAAACCGCAGGGAAGAAGGTTTCTTATAATTATTCTGGGATGATCAACCAGGCCACCTTTATGAATGATGGCTGCCGTCGACAAGGGATTGCCGGGGGAATGCGCTGCTGCACAATGAGGGAGGAAAATTCCCAGTGACGGCTACCCATTCATTAGGTATCATCAGGTATCATCATTTTAAACCCCGATAAACTGGAAAAGGACCTTCACTGGTAAACAGGGCATGTTAATCAACATACCAAAACAGATCAAGGAGTTCGGCGCTGCTGTGCGGCAGCCTTTCAGTTATAACCTTGGTGAAAATATTTATATCTGGTTTGGGATTCTGTGGGGCCTGCCGATTCCTCTTGTCACGATCCTGCTGCATGTGCATTTCCTTGGTTCGAAAAGCCTTGAAGGGTTGATGGGCGAAGTCCTGGGCAGTCCGATGCAGTGGTTGTTTCTTGCCCACCCACTCCTGTTCGGTGTTGTTTTTGGCATCCTTGGTACCATCAGGAACGACAAGGAAAACAAAATAAAAGAAATGGTCATGCAACTCAAGGAAATGTCCATCCACGACCCACTTACCGGTTTAAAGAATCGTCGCTATTTCGCGCATATATTTCATGATGAATGTGCCCGCAGCCTGCGCCGGCGGGAGGCGCTGACCCTGTTGTTCCTCGATCTTGATCATTTCAAAAGGGTCAACGACAACCACGGCCATCATTTCGGAGATATTGCCTTGCAGGAAACGAGCAGGTATCTGGAGAAGCAATGCCGCCCCTATGACACCATAGTCCGCTGGGGTGGTGAAGAATTTATCATCCTCCTCAGGGCGACCGATGAGTCGGCTGCCATCAATTTTTCCGAACGGATCAGGCTCGGCATTCAAACCGAACTGAACCCCGACCTGCCATTTTCGATGACAATCTCCATCGGCCTCGCCCAATACCAGGATAATGACTCCCTCGAAGATCTTGCTGATCGCGCCGACAAGGCTCTGTACCACGCCAAACAGACAGGTCGCAATAAGGTCATTCCGTGGAGCATGTTGTCGGCTGAATCGAATTTGTAGCCGATTAATATTATAGATATATTTATAATGTGCGGTGGTACCGTCAAGGGCCGCTGCACAGCTGTGTTTCTTGTATTGTCTCCACTTCCCCCCCCCATGCAAAATGGCGCTGCAGCTTTTCCTCCTTGTTCTCAGAAGCCGAGGCATATGGCCAGCTCCGGAAAACCGAAAAGAATCAGACCGTTTTTACGGAACATTATTTTTGGTAACCATTCTCAATTTTTTGGTCTTACAATTTTGGAATTATGTTTTCAAAACCGTAAGTCAAAATTGTAAGAGCACTTCCCAATATGAAATTGAAAATTAATAATTTTTGCGAATGTGTTGGTAACAACTTGAAAAATAAGAGTAATTTTGTAGAAAGACAAAGGTGGCTTGGATAAAATCATTAAGAACATTATGAAAAAAATGATGATTGCTAACTAAATGGATTCGGTTGGTACAAATAATGCAGTGAGATTTAGAAGTAAGAATTTAGAGAATTACGGATTTTAAGATTGAAATTAATTACTTTGCTCTACAAAAAATAAGGAGCACTGTAAAAACCAAATAGAAGATATCTCCTTTTTGTTTTTCTGAGACTGTTATTAAATAATCTGAGGCAATCGAAATGAAAAAAACGTGTTTTTATGCCGTATGTTTGGTGTTGTTGGTTGCGACAGGTTCCCAGGCATCTTTGTTATATGTGGGAAGTCCGTACTCGTCGCCGATTTATTCCCTTGTTGATCAAAACGACAATGGAAGCTGGGATCCAGTGGCAATCATGGAAGGCGGTGGGTCGGTAAGTAATTCGACTCTCGACGGAGTCAACCTAGCCTACCTCTACTGTGTCGATCTGTTTACCGATGTCTATGTAAATAGTCAATATAATAACACAGTTGTGGATCGTGCAGGGAAAATTGACGGCCAAGCGGTATCCAATGCTGGAAAGGTGGCATGGTTGCTTCATAACTATGGCATTGGGGGGCAGGGGGATCAGGCTGTAGCCCTTCAGGCGGCCATCTGGACCGTGGTGGAGGGAGACGATGTGTACCGGCTTGACACTGTGAAGAGTTCTTCTAACGTAACAAATTTATACAATACCATGCTAAGTACTCTTAGCACCAATACCTATAATGTCTCCGATTTCTACTGGATCAGCCCTGGGAAAACAGACTCTGGAACGCGATACCAGGGTTTGGTAGCCCCGGGCCCTGTTCCAGAACCTGCAACTATGCTTCTCATGGGAGTTGGTTTAGCAGGTATTGTTGCGGTACGAAGGAAAAAGAAAGCCTGATATCTCTTACAATAGAATAGACTCACCAAGGCAAGGCCAATAAATTGGACTTGCCTCTTGTGCTTGGCCATTAGCTAGATTATTATAAACTGGGACACTTCCCGTATTTACAACAACCATCCACCCGCAAAGTCATCCTCCGGGGCATGTTGGTGGGAAAGTTAATTTGCATAAAACTTCAGATCCAAAAAGTTATTTAAGGCAAGAAGATTTTTTTCGATCTTTGTCTGCGGCACTGCGCAAAGCGGTCTCGTAGGCCTGCTTTGCCAGCTTTGCTGCTTCGGCCGGATCATCAAGAATCTCCTCGGGGGCCTGATAATAGGACATCTTGTATACCTTTCTTTTCTTGAGTATTTTACCAGGTCATCAGGTTCAGACATCAATCAGAAAGATCACAATATCCATGACGTTGGTGCGGGTCGGGCCGGTAATAAAAAGATCGCCTAGCGGCAGAAAAAATCTATAGGAATTGTTGTCGGCCAGGTGCTGGGTAAGCGACATTTTCAAAGCCCCAGCCCGTGTAGCCGTCGTGCCGTCGGCAAAGGCACCGGCCGCATCGGTTGGACCATCTGTGCCGTCCGTACCGGCAGAGAGGAGCAGGGTGTCGCGTGTACCGGCAAGTGCCATTGCCCCGGCCAGAGCAAATTCCATGTTCCGGCCGCCAAGTCCCTGGCCGCGAAGTGTGACAGTGGTTTCGCCGCCGGCCAGCATGCAGGTGGGTGGCGGGACCGGTTGTCCAGACCTGCGAGACTCTATGGCAATGCCGGCCAACACCTTGGCAGCCTCCCGCGCCTCACCCTGAAGGGTGGAGGTGAGTATCAGTGGGTGGAAACCAAGCTCTTCAGCTTTGACGGCGGCTGCGGCAAGGGCGTCGGCGATAGAGCCGACCATGTAGTTGCGAATCTTTACGAAAACCGGATCTCCCGGCTTCGGTGTCTCCTCCTGCAGACCTTCTGTGCCTGCTTTAAGATGGTGCTTGACGGCCTCGGGAATCATGTCGAGCAGCTGATAATGGCCGAGAATGGCCAGGCAATCGCCAAAGGTGGAAGGGTCAGGCGCGGTTATCCCGGAGGCAATGATATCCAGGTCGTTGCCGATGACGTCGGAAAGGATCAGCGAGACAAGACGAGCCCCATTTGTAGCTCGGGTCAGTCGTCCGCCTTTGATGCGCGACAGGTGTTTGCGGATGGTGTTGATTTCGTGGATTGTCGCCCCGGAAGCGAGAAGCTGCCGGGTGGTGGCCTGCTTGTCGGCCAGGGTAATACCGGCTGCGGGGGCTGGACAAAGGGCGGATCCGCCTCCTGAGATAAGACAAAGAATGAGGTCGTCGCGGGTCGCGGTAGCGACGAGGTCAAGGAGGGCGGTGGTGGCCTCAACCCCATTATCATCCGGGACAGGATGCCCAGCCTCAAGCAGTCGGCAATGCTTCAAGGCCATGCCGTGGCCGTATTTGGTAATAATCACCCCATCATTGATGCGGTCGCCAAACAGCGTTTCGGTGGCGTGGGCCATGGCCGCAGCTGCCTTACCGATCCCTATCAGATACAGCTTGCCGTTGGCAGCAAGAGGATAAGCATCCTGGCCTATCAGCAGATCAGTATTGTTGAGCCGCAACCAGCGATTGACGCATTCCTCCGGATCGACCGCCTTGATAGCTGCGCTAAAGATAAGCATTGCGGTGTCTTGCAAATGATTAGCTGTTGTAGATGATCGATGGTCCATGTTGTAGCTCTCTGCATTATCACTCATATGCCGTAAAATTAAGGCCACTTCATGAGAAAAAGAATAGGTAAATCAGCTTCCTCCTGTATCCTGATTAAATTGCTGGTAGCAATCCAGATCCGAACGGTAGCCGACAATGACACTGCCATTAAGAGTTAACCATGCATGTGCCTCTAGCATACTGCCGTCTTTTCTGGTTACACCGATGTGTAGCTTGGTTTGATACCCCAGTGAGCTCAATAAAATTGAACCCGCTAAAGCTCTTGGGAGACAGGTTGTGTAAGGGATAGTATTTCCGGCAGCATTTAACAGGTGGGCGACTCTAGAAGGCAGGATGCTGTTTTTTTGAACAGAATTTTGCGACGCTGCTTTATTGGAAACATCTTTGACAACGTTTTTAAATTGTTTGAATTGTAAGGAAAATCGAACATAAACAAGAAGAAATAGAGCTCGAAGAAAAATTACTTTTTCTTCTGCAGGTAAACAGAAGAACTTACGTATTCGTACCAACCCTTACCTCTATCAGTTTATTCTGTTCGAGTTCCTTTAAAAAAGATACCAGATTTTCTGAGCACTCCTCTAAGGCAACATCAAATTCTGCTAAAATTGTTTCTCGTATCTCGGCAAAAGTTACCTGATTTTCCAGAAGGTTCCACACTGACGTACCTACTTCATTGAGACCGCTGTATACGCCTGATTCTATATCAAGAATAACTGTTTCTCCTTCAAGTATGGTAGAAATACTGGCGGGTGATCTGCGGAAGATCAACGTATCGATTTTTGTATCAATCATTGCCGATAAATCAGTTTCAACCATAACTTCTCTTTGTGCAGTGAGAGGGTCATGTGCAGTGAGAGGGTCAGGTCTCAACACTTGACATGTTTAGTTGCTCGAATGTCAAGAGTTGAGACCTGACCCCTTGGTTTTGCTTTAGCAGCGGGGGGTGTTATTGTGGCCATTGCCAACGTTTTTTTTGCATTCACCATTGTTGCTCAATTCTGAGGCCTGCGTGCTGCCACCTGTCGTCAACTCGGAAACCTCCCCCAATACTGTCAAAACCGGCTTGCTGTAGATTTTTTTCTTGAGAATGCTAAGGACATTGTCCTGATATTTTTGGTGCTGTTTCATCTACAGTTCCTGATTGTTATTCAGCCATAAAACTAATCCAGCGACGTCAGTATGAATTGCTGTTTGTTGAGATTCTTTATTGTCCCCATCTTTTCTTAATCGGCAAGAAGTAAATTCCGATTTAATCATTTTCTTAACCTTATCATCTTGCAATAAAATTTGCTGATAAATTGCATCCTGTTTGAGCTGCAACATTTTTTTGGTGAACTGCCAGCCCATATGCTCCTTGCCGACTCTCCAGCACACCTCCCGTGGCACAAACTGTTCAGCTACCCGACGGAGAAGAAACTTTGACCAACCTTCTCGCATAAATTGGTTCCAAGGCAAGCCCATATGAAAGTCAATTACTCGTTTGTCGAGAAGGGGGTGCCGCGGTTCTATGGAGCATAATGAGGCCACCCTGTCGTATCTTTCGAGACCGACGGTCAGGAATGGATGTTGTACACGGTTGAGAGAGACCTCATAAGGGAAAGAAAGCTCTTGTTTCCTATGCGTTCTCTCAAACGTCAGCAACCTGTCCTGTAAACCCACTTTTTCGGCAAATGGTTCGGCGGCCACTGAATCGGCCAGATATTCTCTCATCATTGCCGGCAGTTTGAGTCGCCAGCGATATTCTTTCAAGATCTGGGGGGTAAACGCTGAGAGGAAATAGCCCAATAACTGCTTATATGGCGAGACCTTTCCAGCTAAAAAATTGTGGCTTTGTGCAAAAATCTCGTGCCAGGCTGTCTTGAAAGCAAATTGTCGCAGAAGATGAGTTGGATAACTAGAGGGAAGAGACGCCGCGATATCACCATCGACGCCATCGAGCATAACCCGGCTGCCGTTTTTGGCAGCTTGCTGATAAAGCAGAAAGTGAAGAATCATGCCAAAGTCAAATGGTTCGTGCAGTTGCGAGACAAGATCAAAAACAGGGTCCAGATGCTCGCTCAGGTTGTTGGGTGTGTAGAGATGATGGTTCATCTCTCCGCTGCCACTCAGTACTGATATCATTCTCGATTCTTTACAGCCTGAGATGTCTTCCGAGGAGCCTGAGTAGCCATGGACGATATTACCGGAGATATCTCTGCAAAAATATTGAGCAATACCCATAACCGCCGCAGAATCCACTCCGCCGCTCAGAAGCACAGCCGGGGCTTTTTCTCCGCGACACCGGTCTGCCACTGCCCGTGTCAAGATTTCAGTCAGTGCCTCGCGGTACTCATCGTCGGACTTAAAAACATTCGCCTCTTGCGGTTCCGGCTGCCAGTATCGATTGATTTGAACATGGTTGTTTTTAAACACAAGTGTATGGGCGGGGGAAAGCTTGAATATCTCTTTATAGAAGGTTGAGATTGTATCGTATCCCTCAAGGTGGGGAGTGAGAGAGTCGGCGATACGTGGTTCGTTAATATTGAACGGCAAACCGGAGTATCTGGCAATAACCCGCGCTTCTGAACAGAACAGAAACAGTCCGTTGAGGAAACAGTAGTAAAAAGGTTTTACCCCAAGAAAGTCGCGGGCACAAAAAAGTTGCTGTTTGTTGATATCCCAGATAGCAAAGGAAAAATCACCAATGAGGTGGTGTACGCAATTCTTGCCCCACTTCTGATAGGATCGCAAAATGATACTGCTGTCTGGAATACTCTCCATTTTAAAATTGTGTTTTCCCAATGCGCCTATCAGTTCACGCCGATTGTCGAGACGGGCATCCGAGGTAATGACGCACTCAGTTTCTACATCGTGCCAGGGGAGTTTTTCTAAATGCGCTTCAGGGGTAGTGCGGAGCATTCGGTGACCAAGTCCGACAATGTGGTTGTGCCAGAGACCTATCCCATCCGGGCCACGTTGATGAAGCGAATCCAGCATGGCTTTAAATGTATTGGGGTCAAAACGATTTCCCATAGTTTGGATGGTTCCGAGTATACCGCTCATTTTACCTCTTCTACCTATTTATCTTGAGAGTTGATCCAAGGTCTTTATGATGACTTTTTCAACTTCGGGAAGGGTTTGGTACTTTCTGGGGTAACGCAGAGAGAAGATAGGTAGGCCACTGGCGGCTACCGCAGAAACTCGCCGAAAGTGAGCCTGTTGCCATTGCTGATCATGAACATCAAGGCAAAAGCTGTTTTTCAGGAGCTCCTTCATGGCTGAAATTCCACCCACAGAAACTATCTCTGGTTTATGGCAGTCTTTTGTTTCTTGCGGCGAGGTCAGAAGAAAGAGGGCTTGCAGTGGGAGAGCTTCCAAAGCCAAAGAGCCCAAAGTTTCCTGGGGTGCCAGGGAAATTCGCTTTTTGGAGGTATATTCAGCGACTGTTTCCCGTGGAGTTTTCAAGGAACCTCCGAGCTTTTCAAGCGAATCGGCTAAGAGTCTGATTCCGCAATAGGCCGGGGTACCAGTGATACGATGATTGCGTACAGCAATACTGAGGCAATCGTCCGTCAAGATCGTATGGCCTGCTCCGCCCAAGCCGGCAGCAATGGTTGATTTACCCCAACCAGAATCTGCCAGAAAACAAATTCCTTTGCCGTTAACAACCACGAAACTGGCATGGAAAACGCTACATGAAAAAAAATGTGCGAAAAGTCGCGGAAGGACCTGGTCCAAAAGGAGATGACGAATCGTTGCAGATGAGAGAGAAGGCCTGGCATGACAGGTGACAAGATGACCGTTATTGCCTATTTCGAAACATGCCATACCCGGAAAATGCAGAAACAACGTATCTTCCTCTCTGGCAAAAGAGAGGGTCACTGATTGGTCCGGTGCCTTCCAGTGGTGCAGCCATTCCCGAGCTCTGGTGTATTCGGTCTGATCGTCAGAAACCTGAAAATAAATATCCGCCAGCGCGGCTGGATCATCGATATCTGTCAGCTCCGGCAGAGCCATATCACTTTCAAGGATATAGTTGAAAAAGACAAATAGTTTTCTCTTGCACGGGCCCACAAAAGCTCCTTTGACTATGCCGGCAATCTTCAACGGCACCACCACCATCCCACCGACTTTCTCTAACCCCGATAAACGGGATAAGTGCCTTAGAAGTTCCTTAATAAAAAACAAGAAACGAATTTCTAAGGTACTAAATATATTCTCATACCAACACTGCTTTCTCAAGTCCGATGCTCCTGTTGGAAATAATTTCCCATCACTACCGGCATTAGGAAAGTGAATAGTCATGCGGAAATATTGCGTGAGGTCAAAAGGTGTTTATCCTAAAAGAAACGGTCCCGCACTAATTTCAGAAGACACATACGGGTTGTATCCATAAGCCTGAGGGATTGATAAAATAAGGAGAAACGTCATGAAAGACTCTGCAAATATCCATTTGAAAGTTCAAGAACTCTGCGATTGCTTTGCCACCACAGACCCGCTCAAGGGAATGTCCGATATCGGTCGTACTCCTGAAGAAGATGAGGCTGCTTTGAAGTGGATTGCCCTTGCAGTTTTACACGGTATCAACAGCAATGCCGAAAAGATTTCCCTGACAAGCACCAGGGATGGTAAGGTCAAGGTGACTGCTGAATATCGGCAAGGCGAATTGCCCGCCCCCGATTCGGCCGTAGCTAGGAAGGTCGTCGAGGCGATACGGGCGATGACCCATATCGAAAAGGATAAAGAGAAAACGGTTCTCGCCTTTGGTATCGGCAACAATAGTATGGATCTGAAAATTAAATCACGACATGAGGGCGGCGATGACCGGATTACTATCGGCTTCCCATGAGGATTTGATGAAAATTAGCCCATGAGCACCCTCCATCTCAAGAGCGGCCAGGAAATTTATTATCGTTTGATCTCGGGCGATGAGAACAATCTCTATTTGGTCTTTCTTCATGAAGGGCTGGGTTGCACCGCCATGTGGAAGGATTTTCCAGATCAGCTTTGTCGTATGACCAACTGTCCAGGGCTGGTGTATGACAGGTCAGGTTATGGAAAATCCTCGCCTTTACAACACTCCAGGACGATTCACTATCTCCATGATTATGCTTTGGGCGAGTTGCCGGAAGTTCTTGAAAAGACACTTTTGGGGAAAGCCTTTGTCCTCATAGGTCATTCTGACGGCGGCAGTATCAGCCTCATCTTCGGCGCTGAGAAATCGCCCCATCTCAAGGCAATTATCACCGAGGCGGCCCATGTTTTTGTCGAGCCGGAAACCTTGCGGGGAATTGAGTCTGCGGTAGAAGCCTATGAAGAAGGCCATTTTCGCGGACTTTTCAAATATCACGGGGAGAAAACCGGTGGCCTCTTTCAAGCATGGGCAACCACCTGGTTAAGCGAGTGGTTTAAGTCTTGGAATATTGAATATTTATTACCATCGATAGAATGCCCTCTCCTGATCCTTCAAGGCAGCGGTGATCAGTATGGCACGGAGCGACAGGTAGAATCTATAGTTGCGAAATCTTCCGGCATTGCAGTGCCGGTTTTTGTTGAAAACTGTGGTCATGCGCCCCACCAGGAGCAGTCAGAGAGGGTCTTGCAGATTCTTGCTGATTATATTGGCCAGCTACGCTAAGGGGCTGTTCACTGGTTGCCGGCAGTTGGACTGGACACATCCTCCAGGGTATTACCGGATGCCTCAACCTTGATATAATGGAGGAGGACCGGTGCCAGTATCATCCCTGGGATACCCATGAGCTTTTCTCCGAGCAAAAGACCAAGTAATGTCAGCCACATCGGGTTTTTAATACGGTCGCCGATTATCTTGCTGTTCAGGAAAAACTCCAGTTTGTGAATAAACACGAGAAAGCACAAGGCCCAAATGGCCATGTTCGGCGAAATGGTCAGGCCGACACTGATGATGATGGTATTGCTCATCAGGTTGCCGACGATGGGCATGAGTCCGAAAACAAAGGTCAAACCGGTAATGACCATGGCAAAGGGGTAATGGTTGTAGAACAAAAAGACACTGGTGAGTGTGGTATTTATAGAAGAGATGACGATCTGCGCACCCAGGACCGTGGCAAAGCTGAGGTAGAAGGTATTGGCCCGGGCCATCAGTTCGGCGAAGGTCCGATCATAGAGGTTGTTGCGGACCAGGACCGGTTCCTGGTCATCAAGGGGGCGACTATTAATAAAGGCGCCGACGGCAATGACCAGCCCGATGATAAAGGTGACCAAATGGATCAGGATGAATTGGGTGTATTTACCAATGTTGTGCAGTTTTTCCATGGCAAATTTCAGGGCATTGCTCTTCAATTCGGTAAAATTGGCGAACCACGGGTCGATGCCGAGCTTCTCGGCGTATTCGATAACCACCGGGATGGAACGTCGGGCGATCTCCGGCACCTCAGTCACCGCCGTCTTTAAAAAAAGATAAAGACCTGCGCCAAAGGCGGTCAGCAGGATAGCCCCGAGAATAATAGCGAGCCATTTGCGACCACCGAAGCAGAATTTTCGCAGGGCAAAGATGGTGAACAGGCCGGTCAGCAGAAGAGTAGTCAGATCAAGCAGGCCGACAAAGGCCAGGCCGAGAAAGACTATTGTATAGGATAGACGGGCTGGTATGTTGTTTGATATAAGGACGGTCTGGTCGTGTCTCATGATTTTTTGCTTTTGCCCCTTAGAAAAATTATTCGTATGTTTTTTGCGAAGATTTTTTCTAAGCGATATATTTCGTTTATCTGGGTATTGATTGGTGGCTGGTGATTTTTTTGCAAGAGTTACGTTATTGCCTTCACCTGAAGAATGCAAGAACAAAGCACGTTTATCGGGAAAGTCGGTTTGTTCCTGGTCGGCGGATCATTCCCAGATCCAGACTGATGCTCTTCCGGAATGTTGTTTCAGCCCAGCCGTCACATGACTTCCTCGTTTTTAAAGGGGGATGGGAAGAGACATGTCATCCGGGGCAGCGCACCGAGAAAAAAGCAGGGAGAATGGCGGGGGGATTGCCGAAAAAGGGTACATATGTTAGACTCTTAAGGTTTTTTGCACCATCTGATAACTGGTCTTTGCTTGTTAGCACATCAATTTTTATCAAGATCGGAATAAATTAAAAGAGACCGGAACCCTTCCGGTTGGAATATTATGGAATTTGCCTTTCACCCTGAGTTTTGGCTGGCAGTTGTTAAGATCATCATGATTGATATCCTCCTCGGAGGCGACAATGCCGTGGTTATTGCTCTTGCCTGTCGAAGACTCCCGCCAAAACAACGAACCCTCGGCATCCTCTGGGGTACTGCGGGTGCTATTTTTCTGCGGGTTGTGCTGATTTTTTTCGCACTGAGTCTGCTCAGTGTGCCGTTGTTGAAGTTGGCTGGCGCAGTCCTGTTACTTTGGATCGGTATCAAGCTGCTGCTGCCTGAAGAGGATGACAAACACAGTAAAGTTGAGGGCAGTGAAAGGCTGTGGGGGGCGGTCAAGACCGTCATCGTCGCCGATTTTATTATGAGTCTCGACAACGTTATCGCAATAGCCGGGGCCGCGGAGGGAGCCGGAGGAGAACATAAAATGGTGCTCGTCATCTTCGGCCTTGTGGTGAGTATTCCCATTATTGTCGGCGGCAGTCAGCTGGTGGTGAGACTTATGGACCGGTTCCCGATCATCATCACCTTGGGTGGCATGCTGCTTGGTTGGATCGCCGGGGAAATGGCTATCACCGACCCTTTTCTGGTGAAGTTTGCCGCCGACAATTTCGGCATAATGACGACCTCCCGGCTGGTTTATTACTCGGCTGCAGCAGTTGGCGCGTTTCTGGTACTTTTCTGTGGCAGGCTGCTGGCTGCCAGGGCAAAGAACAAAGGTGTCGTCCCACAGGCACAAGATAATTCCAGTCTCTGATGCATATTGGATTGGTGATTATTGGAGGTGCGGATCATCGGTGGCTGCTGCGGTATCGGCCCGGCACCTATCGGCGAATTTTATAAAAAATGTTGTTAGCCTACGGGCAACGACAGAGTTCGCATCGCCTCAAAAACCATTTCCTTGCCGTTTATGGGATCTTGAAATTCGATTTTTTTCGATAAAAGCTGCAGTGGTCGACTGAAGTCATCCGGTTTTTTCTCAAGGAGTATCGGGTAGCATCGGTCATGGATGATGGGGCAGCCAAGGCCGCTTAAATGCAGGCGCAGCTGGTGTTTTTTGCCGGTAAGGGGATCGAGTTCAAAGAGGGCCTGTCCTTTTGTGGCCTGAACCAGACGGATAAGGCTTCGGGCATTAACCGTTCCGTCGCAGGTGCGCATCCGAAACCATGGCTCGCCCTCTTCAATCCGGTTCTCGACCAGCCAATGGCTCCGTCCCAAATCCTCGGGGAAATAGGCGATCGCTAAGTAGGTCTTGCGAACCTGTCCATCCATGAACAGCTTCTGGTACGCACCCCGACTTGTTTTGTTTGCCGAGACGAGAACGAGGCCGGAGGTTTCCCTGTCAATCCTGTTGATCGGGGATAGGAACGGGTTGCCTGTCCGTTCCTTAAGCCTGTTGATCAGTGTTTCCCGGACATAGGGCCCGGTTGGTGTGACCGGCAGAAAGGGGGGTTTGCAGGCAACCAGCAGATGCTCGTTATGAAATAGGATTTCTTCTTGAAAGGGAATCACCGGTTCTTCGACTACCTCACGATAATAGAACAGTCGTTTGTCTGGTAGATAGGTGGTTTCCAGGGTAATCGGCTGGCCCTCCTCGGTCAAGACCTTGCCGGCGGTAATACGTTCAATCCACGTCTCCTGCGGAATTTTCGGAAACCGCTCAGCAAGAAAGACGAGCAGTGTCGGATATGGAACACCGGTGTCCGGCAGATAAACTACCGATGTTCCCAAGGCAATACCCAAAATGACTCCTGTCGTTACACTCGAGACTTTTGTAAGGTTGCCGCTGTTGAGGAGCCGTTATAAAAGGACATGTTCATTTTCTTTGTTTTGCTGTGGATCCTTATGTCTTTTCCGGGACTTCATTGGCCAAGGTTATTTTTAGACGACGGCTTACTTCTTTTTTTCGTTGATCATGAAATCGCTGGACTCGTTTTTGTTCTTTTTAGCGGCCTTTTTTTCTTTTTGAGTCATTGCCGGTTTCTTCTTTTCCTCTTTTTTGGTGTCTTTTCCCTTGGACATGGTTTGTTCTCCTTTGAATAAAGTATTGAATTTCGGGGTAACCGTCTCGTACTTACAACTGCTCCGTTAACAATATTATCAGCCAACAAAATAATAATGCATGTGGCGTTGGCCGCAAGCGGCGTCACACTACCAGTACACATCAATAATAGCTTACACAAAGGATCAAGGCAAGAGTTCAACAATGCTTTGACATTTTAGCCGCGAAGCCGTTATCAAATAATAACCTGGCCGGAAGAGTGCTCGTTACGGCGTAAGGAGCCGTAACGAAATGGATGAAAATAGCGAGATTATTTCGTAACGGCCCATAACGTCTGTTTGGTGCTGGAGGTTTGCGGCAATCGGCCAGTGCAAGAGAAGGGGCAAGGACACAATCTATATTGACAGGCGCCAACGGGTGCTTTAAAAATCACAGCGTATGTGTGAGAGGATCCGAACTTGCCGGTCCAGCCCGAAGTCATTGAAATGCAGACGGCTAAGGGAGAAATGCCTTTTTGCTAGAGTATCATACCGTTTGTAACGAATTGAAGGAGATAACCATGCTGCATGTAACTTGTCCCATCAAAGCCACAGGGTTGTTAACCCTTGCCGTTTTCTTTTCGACGATGGTTGGGACTTTGGCTGTGTCCGCTGAAAAGCCAACGCTCACGGTGGTAGCCGCTTATAATGGCAAGGGTGAAATTTTCACCGAATTCCACAAAAAAACCGGGATTCTCATCGATTTTCTCGACATGTCTTCAGGGGAGGTTCTGGCAAGAGCAGAGCCGGAAGGTGGAAAGCCCATGGCCGATGTGTGGTTTGGTGGTGGAGCGGACAGTTTTATCAAAGCCAGAGAAATGGGATTGCTGGATGCGTATCGGTCGCCGGAGGCGCAGACTGTTCCCACTCAATACAAAGATCCGGACGGATACTGGACCGGAGTGTCGCTGGTAATGGCCGGATTTCTTGTCAACACCGATGTGCTGGCCGAAAAAAATTTGCCGGTCCCGCAGTTTTGGGCCGATCTTATCACAGCTGAATATAAAGATGCGGTGCTGGTTGCCGATCCGGCCATCTCCGCCACTACGTTTACCGTGCTGGCCTGCCTTCTTCAGAAGTTAGGTGCGGAGGAGGGATGGAAATACTTCGAAGCCCTCGGCAAAAATGTCGCGTTTTTCACAAAAAGCAGCAGCGATCCGCAGAAAAGAGTTGTCGCCGGGCAGATGGCCGTTTCCATCGTCCCTTTGTCGAAAGAATTGATCACCTTGAAAGAGAAATCGCCGGTGCAGGCGGTTTTCCCAAAAGACGGGATTCCCTGGATGCCGTCGGCAGTGGCGATTTTCAAGAACGCCAGGAATCCGGTAGCCGCCAAGGCCTTTGTCGACTGGGTGCTGAGCGTTGAAGGCCAGCGAATTATCCAGGGGAAAGACCCGCGAATCATGGTTCGTCCGGAAATCGCCATTCCAAAGGAAATGGACGGTGTTGTACTGGCAGACCTGATCTCTGCGGATATCGTAAAAATTGGTGCGGAGCGACAACAGATTCTTGCCACCTGGGCCCAGCGTGTCACAGGTAAACAATAAGGAGCTAAGGTAAAGCACAAGCTGAATCGTCTTTTTGCCGGCATCCTTTGCTGGTGCATGATCAATCTCATTTAACGATCACTCATCTGTGACAGAGTTCTGTGTTGTCGCCATTGGCGGCGGGATTGGAAACTCTTTGATATACAGATCGCGCTGGGGGAAAGGTATTGAAATTTTGTGTTCGCGGAAGGCTCGGTCGATTTCGAAATTGATGGCACTTTTAACGAGTAGCCGTTTGTCGATATGGGCGAGATGGCAGCGCAGTTCAAAGTCCAGGGAGCTTTCCCCGAAGGCGAGAAACAGCACAATCGGTGTAGGTGCCGAACCGTCGTTGATGACCTCTTCATTGTTTGCGGCGATCTCTAGGAGGATTGTGCGCACCAGGTCGGTGTCGCTGCCGTAGGCAACACCGACCGGCACTATGAGGCGACCGAAGTTGTCGTTCAGCATCATATTGGTGACCTGGTTGGAGATCAGTTCCGAATTGGGGACGATGACATCAGAGCGATCAAACGTTTGAATCAGTGTCGACCGGACACTGATCTTCTGGACATAGCCTTCGGTGTCGCCGATCTTGATCCAATCCCCCCGCTTTACTGGGCGTTCAAAGAGGATAATCAGGCCGGAAACAAAGTTATTGACGATATTCTGCATGCCGAAACCGATACCTACCGACAATGCTCCGGCAATGACCGCGAGATTGGAAAAGCTGAATCCGGTAACCGAAAGACCGACGATGAGAGCCAGGGCAAAGCCGCAGTAGCCGGTCATGGTAACCAGTGTTTCCTCGGCGCTGAGAGATAAACCGGCCTCACTCAACCATCTTTTTTCCATCTGCATTTTGACCCAGGAGACAAGGGTCCAGCCGCAGGCAAAGATAAAAACGCCGAAGATGATCCGGGCCGGGGCGATAACAAGTCCACCAAGAGAAAACCCATCCATCAGATAACCGTGGATTTTCTTTCCCCCTGACTCTGGAAGTCCCCAGAGTTGCAGGAAAAGTAAGAAGCCGATGGACCAGGCGAGGAGCTTGAAGATAAACCTAATCCAAGTCATGCCGGTCAGATTATCCTGGGCGGAAAGGCCGAGTTTATGGCGCAGTCCCTGCTGCCAGTGATATTTGCCGGTAAAAAATCCGCTGATAGTTAGGTCAATGAAGAAGAGGCTGTATCGAAGCAGGGTGGAGAGCAGAAAGGTGCCGAGAATGCCGATCAGGATAAACAGGGCGAAATTCCGATAGCCTGAGAGCTCGATGATCATTACCAGGATCGATAGCATGGTGATCCCTGCCTGTCGGGATTTTTCCAGACGGTTAAGGCTCTCGGGCAGTTTTATAGGCCAAAGAAACCACCAGCCAATGACACAGATCATGCAGATGACGACCGATTGGCTAAGAAGGAGGAGTGTGGCGAGGGCAGTAAAATCAGTGAGTTCGAGGCGAGTAGAAAAGAACAAAATGACCGCAAGAAAAGACAGGAAATTGAAACAGTTGTACGAAGCGGCTGTTGCCAGAGCAGCGGGAGGCGCAGGTTGCAGGTGGCGGCGGAGACGAAACAGCAAGAGCGACAAACTATGAAGGCCGATTGAAAAGCACAACCATGGCCCATAAACCGGTGGCAGTGTATCCTGATTGATGTACAGGAGGTAGCCTCCAGCTAAGATCGTTGTCATGGCCACGGGCAGGGCCATTAGACCCAGAGCGGGAAGGCCCTGCTTGGCGCCCTGTTGGCCCTGATACAGGAAAATCCGCCGCTGCAGCAGGCGGTAAAACTTGAAACCGGCAAACGCTCCACCAGCGGTAAGTAGTGTGAGGATGAGAAGCATGGGGAGGGTCAGGTTGCGAAGACCGGCCTGCTCCAGTACATATTCACTGAGTTGGTTGGTAAATGTTGCATATGTCGGCAGAGTTGCGGCCAAGCGGTCAAAAAAATTCTGAGATCTTGAGAAAAAACTGGCAGCCTGAAGCAGCTTGTTGTGTTCCGCCATCTCATTTTCCAGACGTGTGGCCAGGGTGGCAGCCAATCGGCATTCCGAAAGGGTCACAAGAAGAGCCTGTTGCTGTTTCTGGAGATTTTTGCGTTCCTTGATTGTTTTTGCAGAATCGTATTCGGCGACAGGACCCAGCGAGGTCGTTTCCTGTTCAAGGCGATTTATCTGGCTTGTGGTCGTGTCAATACAGATGTTGGCGGCCTGGATAAATTCCTCGGTCTGTTTTTTTGCGTTATCGAACTGTTGCTGGGAAATCAATCCACCTTTTATCTGGCGGGAGAATTCTTTGATCTTGACCTGGGTTTTTTCAAAATTGAACGGACGTGGTTCAGGATCGGCACACCAGGCAGGATTTGCCTGAGCTGCAATGAAAATAATCATACAAAAAAGAAAGATAGGCCACGTGTTATTTTTTTCAGCCATCGATGCACAGTAAACCACTAGGAATTTTATCTGGTTAAGAGCTCATGCCTTTGGACGGGTATTATGTCTTATGGAACTTGAATATTCTTTGTTTTTATAACAATTTCTACAATTTTTACCGCAACTATTTCCTTTTGTGAGGTGCTTTCCCGGCAGGAAAGTACTTTGCCTGGAGGAGTGACTTCGGTTTGAAACAGAGGAAGTGGTTCTGGAGATGATGGCATGAATCAACGAATTAAGAATATAACAAAAATAAACAGGGTAATGTCCCCTTTTTTCCTTTTTTGATCCCTTTTTTGTTACAACCGGCTGGATCAGGCGGTGTGGCGAGGGCTTGTCGAGTTGTTATCACAAACACCTGTGTCTCTATCTGCTTGGGGCCAGCCGTTGCAGCTACCGCAGGGCCTTTATCCGAGCGAGGATCGGAGGGTGGCTATAGTTGAGTACTACATGCAGCGGATGTGGGGTCAGGTTGGATAGATTGTTGACGCTCAGCTTTTTCAGGCCACTGATCAGGGCTTCGCCGTCCGCCCCGGTCTCTGCGGCAAAGCGGTCGGCCTTGTATTCGTTGCGCCGGGAAAAGGCGTTTAAACCTATGGCCATAAGGGTAGAGATCGGTGAGTAGAGGAAACCAAAAAAGACCAAAGAGGCATAGGTGGAAAGGTGTTCCATGCCAAAAGCGGCAAATAATCCCTGATTGCCGAGAAACAATGAGAGGATGAAGAACAGCAAGCCCATCTGCAAGATGGAGAGGGTCATCATCACCGGGATATGTTTGAGCTTGTAATGGCCCATCTCGTGGGCGAGTACGGCGACGATTTCGCTGACGGCCATCTTGTCCATCAGGGTATCGAAAAAGACGATACGCCGGAACCGGCCGAATCCTGTGAAAAAGGCGTTGGCCCGGGTGGAACGTTTGGACCCGTCCATGGTGTAGATGCCCTGGATGGCAAACCGTTGGCTCGCTGCATAGCCGGTAATGGCCTCCTTCAGTTCGCCCTCGGCCAGGGGAACGAATGTGTTGAAGAGCGGCATGATCACCACAGGTGCGAGAAATTGTACCACCAGGATGAAGACTACCGAGGCGATCCAGCAATATAGCCAGGCCATGGAACCACTGGTTTCGAAGAACCAGAGAATGGCGGCGAGCAGTGGTCCGCCGAGTACTACAGCCAGCAGCATGGCCTTAAGGATGTCTAAGATAAATGTGGTGACTGTAGTGGTATTGAAGCCGAAGCGCTGCTCGATGACAAAAGTCGAATAGACCGAGAAGGGGAGGCTGATCACGGTCGAAAGCAAGGCCAGCAGGGCGGTGAAGATCAGCCCGGTGGCAATGGCAGAGAGGTTGAATCCGCGAGCGAAGAGGTCAACGAGGTTGAAGCCGCCAGCCAGGATAAAGGCCAGAGTCATGACTAGACTCACCGTTGCCTGGACCAGAGAAAAGCGTGTAGTGGTCCTGGTGTACTCCTGGGAGCGGGCATACTGCCCGGCATCGTAGACCCCGGCAAACTCTGCCGGCAACTCCTCGCTGAGCGAACGCAGATTGAGAAGGGCCACAACCAGTTCAAGCAGGTAGCCGAGCAGCAGAATGGTCAGAATAAAGACGAGGTATCCGTTCATCACAGCCAGAATTCCTTGGGTTAAAAATAATCTACAGACTGAACGACCTTGCCTGGGCGACTTCCAGGGCCAGTTCGGCCCGTGAGTTGGCATCTTTTGGCATGTTTTTCTTTTCGCACCATTCCGGAAAGGTCTCGGGGTCGATGTAGACCTTCATAACCTGATCTCCGGCGGCCTCGACCTCAGTCTTTTTCTCCTCTGCCCTGGTCAGCCAGTCAGCATAGGTTTTGGGTAGAAGTTCGGCATCATCAAAAAGCGAAAGCAGTTGTTGGTAATGCTCTTTCTTATACCAGACCATGGCCTGGAGCATTGGTGGCTGAAGTGGTTTTTCGGTGCCGGCCTTTTTTTCTTTCATTTTTGCCACGGTTTTGCTGGACCCGGCAAGGGCCTTTTTTTTCGTCATGGATGTTACCTGATATGCGGTGTTGCGGGAGTTGGCCTCCCTGGTTATGGTTCTGTCCTCATACGATACGGGGTGAGAACATAAACATCGGTGCGGCATTGTAAAGAGGACGGGGGGATTGAAAGGGGGCAAATTCGATACGGATCGAGATCAGCTAGGTCAGGTGAGGAGCGTCTGGCGAGAATAACGGTTTGGTCTTTTTGTTTTTTTAAAGAAAACCGGGTATTGTTGTCCCTTGTCCGGAAGCTGCCATCTGCAATTGAGTGTCATAAAAAACAGGGAGCAAAGCAACCAATGAAATACTCACAGGCACGCCAGGGCCGAGTCTTTATTCTCCGTCTGGAAGATGGCGAGATCGTCCATGAGATGATTGAAAAATTTTTTAAAAATAAATAGGCGTTTTCCTGCCGAGAACCTATAGTCTCTGGAAGATTTTGTGGTTCCATCAGTGTTCGGGATGTGGGCTATGTTATTATTTTTGTCAAGGTGGTGAGTAATTTGTCCGATTTATTAGAGAGTTGGAGCGTAGAGCGATCATCCGAGCTGTATCGGGTGGCGGAATGGAGCGGTGGCTATTTCCGGGTCTCCGAAAAGGGCGACATGCTGGTTCAGCCTTCGCCGACTGCCGGCAATCGAGCCGTGTCGCTCCCAGCAATCGTTGAGGGTTTGAAGGAGCGCGGCCTCGATATGCCGGTGTTGTTACGCATCGAGAATATTCTCGATGCGCAGATTTCTCAGCTCAATGAGACCTTTATTGCGGCCATGAAAAACCTTGGCTATCGCGGCAGTTTTCTCGGTGCCTATCCAATCAAGGTGAATCAGCAGAAGCAGGTCATCGATGCCATGGTTCACTACGGCGGGCCCTACCACCATGGTCTTGAAGCCGGCAGCAAGGCCGAGTTGATCGCCGCCATGGGGATGATGGTCGATAAGGAAGCGCCTCTCGTCTGCAACGGCTACAAGGACGAAGAGTTTGTCGATCTGGCACTTACCGCCGTGAAACTCGGCTTTCGCTGCATCCTGGTGGTGGAGATGCCGAGCGAGCTGCCGTTGATCATCGAGAGGTCTCGGGCCCTTGGAGCAACACCGGTACTCGGTGTGCGGATCAAGCTGGCAAGCCAGGCCGGCGGCCACTGGGCGGAATCTGGCGGCGAGCGCTCCATCTTCGGCCTGAATACCACCCAGTTGATCGACGCTGTCGACCTCCTGGTCACGGAAGGTATGCTGCACTGTCTGCAGATGGTCCATTATCACCTTGGTTCGCAGATCTCCAATATCCGCGAGATTCGTACTGCCGTCAACGAGGCCTGTCGGGTCTACGCAGGCCTCGTGAAAGAGGGTGCGGCCATGAAGTACCTCGACCTTGGCGGCGGTCTGGCGGTCGATTACGACGGGTCCCAGTCGAATTTTCTCAGCAGTCGTAATTATTCCCTCAACGAATACTGCACCGATATCTGCGAAGCGGTCATGACCACCCTCGACGAGCAGGAGATAGACCACCCGATCATCATTACCGAAACCGGCCGGGCACTGGTCGCCTATTATTCGGTGCTGCTGTTCAATGTTCTGGACCGCACGGTCTTCGAACCGGACCCCCTGCCCAGCGAATTGCCGAAGGATTGCCATCCGCAGCTCACCAATATGCTCGAGTCCCTGAATGGACTGTCGATCCGCAATATTCAGGAAACCCTCAACGATACCATCTACTACCGTGACGAGGTCCGGCAACTGTTCAACCATGGCAAGATCACCCTCAGGGAGAGGTCGCTTGCTGAAAATATTTTCTGGACCACCCTCAACCGCATTCTCCAGACGGCCAAGCAGTTGAAGAACGCCCCCGCCGAGATTCCCGAGATCGAACGTCTGCTTTCCGATATCTACTACTGTAATTTCAGTCTGTTTCAATCACTGCCGGACAGCTGGGCGATTGACCAGCTATTCCCGGTCATGCCCATCCATCGTCTCAACGAAAAGCCGACCAGGAACGCCATCATCGCCGACATCACCTGTGACTGCGACGGCAAGATCGACAGATTTGTAGATCGTTCCGGCTCCAAACGCTTTTTACCGCTCCATGAACTGAAAGAGTCGGAGGAATATTACCTTGGGGTTTTTCTCGTTGGCGCTTATCAAGAGACTCTCGGCGATCTTCATAACCTTTTAGGCGACACCAATGTAGTGACGGTCAGCCTGCATGAGAACGGCACCTACGATTTTTCAGGAGAACTGGAAGGAGACACGGTTGCCGATATCCTTTCCTATGTCGAGTATGACCCGAAGCGCCTCCTTATGAAGTTTCGGAAAACCGCCGAAACGGCAGTCAAAGAGGGTCTCATTTCGCCCCTTGAACGTAAGGCGGTCATGCAGGTGTATGAGGCCGGTCTGCGGGGCTACACGTATTTTGAACGGTAAGCCTCCGCAGGGACCGGCGAGGTGTAAGGGGGGTAGAGGTGATAGAATTGAAGAATAGATGGAGGGGAACATGGCAAAGGTATTAATCATCGGCGCCGGCGGGGTAGCCGGGGTGACCGCGCACAAATGTGCCTTTCTGGCGGACAGCTTTTCGGAGATTGTCCTCGCCAGCAGGACTCTGGCCAAATGCCAGGCGATTGCGGCAAGTATTAAAGAACGTACCGGTCGAACCATTGATGTCCGTCAGGTCGATGCCGACAACGTCGCCGAGACGGTGGCCCTGATCAAGGAGGTGCGGCCCGACCTGCTGGTGAATCTGGCCCTTCCGTATCAGGACTTGGCGTTGATGGACGCCTGCCTGGCTACCGGCACCGATTATCTCGATACCGCCAACTACGAGCCGCTTGATGAAGCCAAGTTCGAATACAAATGGCAATGGGCCTACCGTGAACGCTTCGAGAAAGCCGGACTCATGGCCCTCCTCGGTTCCGGTTTCGATCCGGGGGTGACAAATGTCTTTTGCGCCTGGGCCCAGAAACACCATTTTGACGAGATCCACGAACTGGATATCATCGATTGCAACGCCGGCGACCATGGTCAGCATTTCGCTACCAATTTCAATCCGGAAATCAATATCCGTGAGATCACCCAGCGCGGCCGCTACTGGGAACATGGCGAGTGGGTCGAGACCGACCCGCTATCCTGGTCGATGATGTACGATTTTCCAGATGGCATCGGAGCCAAGAAATGCTTTCTCATGTACCACGAGGAGCTGGAATCGCTGGTCCTGCATCTGCGTGGCCTGAAGCGGGCGCGGTTCTGGATGACCTTCGGCGAGCAGTATCTCACCCATTTGCGGGTGCTTGAAAACGTCGGTATGACCCGTATCGATCCGGTGGATTTCGGCGGGCAGAGGATAGTTCCCATCCAGTTCCTGAAAAAGGTCCTGCCCGAGCCTTCGTCCCTTGGGCCACTGACCCGCGGCAAGACCTGCATAGGCTGCCTGCTGAAAGGGGTGAAGGACGGCAAGACTAAGAAAATCTTTGTCTACAATATCTGCAGCCATGAGGAATCGTACCGCGAGGTCGGCTCCCAGGCAATCAGTTACACGACAGGTGTACCGGCGATGATCGGTGCCAAGCTGATTCTTGAGAAAGTCTGGCACAGGCCTGGTGTCTGGCATATGGAGCAGATGGACCCCGATCCCTTTATGGCCGACCTGAACCGCTACGGTCTGCCGTGGGTAATGGTCGAGATGCCATGAATGGCCGCACCGAATACCGCTTTGATAGAGACAAATTGACCACACCCTGTTACTTGGTCGATGTTGGCTTGTTGCGCCACAACCTGGAAATCCTTGATGGGGTTAAAGCACGGACTGGTTGTCGAATTCTTCTCGCTCTGAAGTGTTTTTCCATGTTTCGGGTTTTTCCGCTCATCGCCCTGACCCTCGACGGGGTTTGTGCCAGCTCGCCGCACGAGGCGCGTCTAGGTTTTGAAGAGTTTGGCAGAGAGGTGCATACCTTTGGAGCTGCCTATTCAGAGGCGGATATGGCAGAACTGTGCCGGACCTCAGACCATATTCTCTTCAACTCCATGGGCCAACTGGATCGGTTTCGGCCAATGATAAAAGAATATGAGACCAGGTCCGGTAAGGCGATTAAAATCGGCATCCGCATCAACCCGGAACACAGTGAGGGGGCGGTTGAGATGTACGACCCCTGCGCACCGGGCTCGCGCCTAGGCATTCGGCGGGACGATCTGCGGGAGGATCTCCTCGACGGGGTCACCGGCCTGCACTGGCACAATCTCTGCGAGCAGGATGCCGATTGTCTGGATCGCACCGTGGAGGCCGTGGAGCGGCGGTTCGGTGATCTCATCGGGCGAATGGATTACGTTAATTTCGGCGGCGGCCATCATATTACCCGTTCGGATTATGATCTTGAGCGGCTGGTCCGGATAGTCAATACCTTCAAGGAAAAGTGGGGAGTGCAAGTCTATCTCGAACCGGGTGAGGCTGTGGCCCTCAATTGCGGCTATCTGGTGAGCACTGTTCTTGATATTGCCCGGGCCGATATGGCGACCGCCATCATTGACAGCTCGGTACCGGCCCATATGCCCGATGTCCTGGAGATGCCCTATCGGCCACATATCATCGGCGCAGGCCAGGACCAGGAAAAGCCGCACAGCTACCGGATCGGCGGTTTGTCGTGTCTTGCAGGCGACGTCGCCGGAATCTATTCTTTTGACCAGCCTCTCGCCGTCGGCGACAAACTGGTCTTCAGCGACATGGCCATCTACACCATGGTCAAGAACAACACCTTCAACGGGGTCGGCTTGCCGGCCATCTATCTCTACGAACCCGGCGACGACAGCTATGAATGTGTGCAGTCTTTCGGCTACGAGGATTTCAAAAAAAGATTATCATAAGTGAGGGAGCCATTGCATACAAGGAACTACGCCGGATTTCTTGAGTCGGAGTCGGCGGGAAGGGAGGATTCTGAGTCACTTTTTGCGGTAATACCTGTGCCGTTGGAACAGAGTGTGTCCTATGGCGGCGGCACTACCCGGGGGCCTGCGGCAATCCTTGCCGCCTCGCAGCAGCTTGAGGCCTGGGATGGTTTGTCCGAGCCGATAAACGCCGGTATTACCACTCGTCCTCCTGTTAACTGTAGCGGCAAAATCGCCACGATCCTGACTCGAATAGAAAAATCCGTACAGGCAGTTGTCGACCGCAAGGCAATTCCCGTGGTCCTTGGCGGCGAGCACACGGTCAGCCTGGCCGCAATCCGTGTGCTGGCACGAAACTGCCGAGAGCCGATTGGGATAATCCAGATCGACGCTCATGCCGATCTGCGGACAAGTTTTGAGGGTTCCCCCTACAGCCACGCCTGTGTCATGCGCCGTGTGCTGGAGGAGTGCGGCTGCACTCTCCTTCAATTCGGGGTACGGGCGCTCTGCCTGGAGGAGGTGCAGTACCGGCAGGAAAAACGAGTGCAACACCTCGACGGCCGGGCCTTACATGGCTTGAACCTCAAGACCTTTCGACTGCCGGGAAGCTTTCCCAAAAACATCTACCTCACCATTGATGTTGATGGCCTCGATCCTTCAGTCATCGGTGCTACCGGTACCCCGGTGCCGGGTGGGCCGGGATGGTATGAGACCCTGACCTTCATTGAGCGGGCGCTAGTTGGGCGTACGGTGCTCGGCTTTGATCTGGTCGAACTGGCCCCGCGCGATGGCGATCACGCCTCAGACTTTGCCGCGGCCCAGCTGGTCTATTCGGTCATGGGAATTATTTGTCGCAACCTCGGCCAGAATTGAGCCTGCCCCCCCGGGGGGCATGTCTGTCGAGAAATCGATGCCGGAAATGGTGTCGGATGGAATTTCAGTTGTTATTATAGAAGAGTCGATATATTTATACAAGATTATGGGCAATTTATTGTCGGGATGCCCGGATTCTTCGGGCAAGCGTGGTCTTTGTTCACAGAATGAAGATCGAACGCCACAATCTGCATCTCTGATGCTCTTCGTTTCAATGAGGAATAGTACATTATGACAAATGCATACAAGACGATCCTGTTTACGTCAAATCTTTCCACGGCGAGCCGAGTCGCTTTCAAACAAGCCGCCATGCTGGCGAATCAGTTTGGTGCAAAGCTTGTTTTGCTCCATGTTATGGAGAAAATTTCCGGCGGCTATGAAGGCTATGTGGCGAGCGTTTTTGGTCAAGATAAATGGGGAGAAGTATTAAAAAACAATAGGGAAGAAGCCAAGCACTCCCTCGTCGGCAAGGTATCGCCCAAGCAGATGGTGCGGGCTGCCCTGAATGAATTCTGCAAAGAAAACGAACCAGGGACTGAAAGCCAGGAAATTCCCAATAACGAGATCGTAGTCAAAGAAGGAGATGTGGTCGGGGTCATCCTGCAACAGGCGGCCCAGTATAAATGTGATCTGATCGTTATGGGTGCCAGTGAGGGATTGTTGTCCGGATCTTCAGTTGGCAACAACATAAAATCAATACTGAAGAAATCAAAAATCCCGGTCCTGGTAGTGCCTGCAAGCCTTGGTGAATAGAGCGCCTGCAAATTGTTGACGCCACCTCTGGCAGAATGGTGCCTGATGCCGCTCTCGTCGTACGAGCAGCGGCTCGGGTGAACCAGTCGATCTGCTCTTTATTCCAAAAAAGAACAGCAATAATCGGTGAGTTGCGACACCTTCAGATAAAAGCAGCTATTGGCTGGCACCTCGAAGGCTGTCCCCCCTTGATACGCATGCCAATCTTCCGATCCAGGTAATTGCACCAGCAGGGTGCCTGCGAGGATCTCCATCAACTCCTTGCTGCCGGTATTGAAGCTGTATTCACCGGGGAGCATGATGCCGAGGGTTCTCTTCGAACCGTCGGCAAAGGTGATGGTGCGGCTGGTTACCTTGCCGTCAAAATAGACGTTGGCCTTCTTGGTGATGCTGACGTTGGTAAATTCGCTCATGTGAGTAGAAACTCCTTGAATTCGCCTCGTAGACAATGGTTTGAGGCCATAGCCGAGGAGTAAGCACCGGCGTTGATCAGGGCGAGAGTCTGGCCCTCCTCAAGCGGCGGCATGGCTATATTGGCATACCAGACATCAAGAGCCTCATTGATGTTGCCTGCGATGGTCACAGTCCGGCAATCCCCCGGCAGGCGTAGGGCCGGAACCGGATGGAAGGGCAGGCCGTAAACGGCAGGTTCTACGGCGAGGTTGAAACCCGCATCGACCCCAACAAAGGTTGTCTCCATCTTTTTTTCCACGGTATTGATCGTCAACAGCAGGATGCCGGTATCCTTGGCAAGAAAATCGCCCGGTTCGATCTCAATTGATTGTGGCCGGTTTCGGAAGTGACCGGCAAGTATCCCTGCCCAACGAGTCAGATCGAGGGGCGCGTCCTCGGCCACATGGGGAACTCCCAAGCCGCCACCGACGTTGATCACCTCAACGCTATCCAGTTGATCAACAAACCATAAACAGCTGTCGATGATGGAATCCCATATCCCTAGCTGGGCGGTCAAGTAGCCGCAGCCGGTGTGGAAGTGGATTTTTTTGATTGTCAGGCCAAAGTCTTTCGCTACCGCCACCGCCTCCGCGAATTGTTCCCGATAGATACCGAACTTGGTGGTGTTGACCCCGCTGTACTGGAGTTTTTCGTTCTGGGCCCGGCTGATGCCAAGTGCCGGATTAACGCGGATGCCGATATCTCGGCCAGGGCCGAGTCGTCCCCAGCGGCGAATGGTGCTGATCGAGTCGCAGTTCATCGACAAGCCGTTGATGCGGGACAGCCGTTCCAGATCACGGTTCGACAGGCTGGTTGCAGTAAAAGAGATATCTTCAGCAGAAAACCCGCAACCGATGGCATGTTCCACCTCGTTAGGCGAGCAGGCATCAATGCCGACCAGCCCCGTCCCTCGCAAATGGGTGAGGAGCGGCGCAAAACGATTAGCCTTCATCGCATACTTGATGCCCGAACGATCACCGAGACCGGCCTCGTGCAGAGCCGAGCGCAGCCTTTCAACATTGGCAACGATCCGCCGACTATTATAAAAAAACGTCGGCGTCCCGAATTGCCTCGCCAGGTCATCGACTCGTCGACCGGCAAATGTCAGGACGCCGTCCCGGAAGTGGAGATCTTCCCGTTCCCACCACTCCGTCATGTGCTTTGACACTCTTCAAATTGTTTTTCGGGTGCGCGGAAACCGTTACTGAGGATTGCTTCCGCAACCGGCAATTCTTTTCTTCCGGTGATCCAACCCCTACAATTTTCCGACCCGCAGCCGCAGGGGAACTGCTTGTAAAGAATATCCTCGGTCTGGGCGTAGTCCATGGTCAGATAGTCCATAGGACTAATGTCTTGTACTGCATGCACCAGCAATTTTTTCATATCAAGCTCAATATTGGGTGAGCAGGAATGGAGGAAGTAACCGGAAAAAAAGAGATCATGAAGATGCAGATCAGGTTCGATCTGCAGAGTGTGTTGGCGAATATCGGTAATGATATCCCCCGCAATAGCGCATACCAGACTTCCCTTGGCAATAAATTTGTACGTCATAACGCCCATGCCGGCGACATGGTTCTTCAAAACAACCCTGAAGTCGTTCTTGCTGGGAAATAAGGGATTATTTCCGAAATGGGGTGGATACATGGCTATTTTCCTATCAAATGAAAAGAGGGGATGGGGGTAACTGACGATATGGTAACAATTAAGAACAAATTTCGGCGATGATTACACCTTTTCGAATGCTTTATCAATATGTTTTTACGCTCACCGGGCATCTGAGGAAAATAATATATTATTACGTAAATACAAATAGATATGCTGACTGTCCGGGTAGCGAGCAGAAATGAGTTACGAGGCTAAATCAGTTGAATGGTAATAATTCCCGTTGCTTTGGGCAATTCGATGTTGCCGTCCAAAGCTCGACCATCGTTCCGGGCCTCGGTCCGATTGGGTTCCAGGGGGTCGATGGTGGGGTGATATACCTGGTCGGCGACCAGTGAAATGCGCTACCTGCCATTTTGAAATGAGCAGCGCTTTGTCTGTTACCTTATGGAGTTTAAATTTCTGTTTGTTGCAGCATAATCTGGAACTTTTGTGCTTCTTGCAAAAGCATTTGCACTTCGTCATGGTTATGGGCTTTAGCTGCGGTTTCCAGTTGGCGCATTGCCCTGTTCAGGTGATGGGCACAGATATTGCCGGTGGAGCCTTTTATTTTGTGGGCTTGGTTCTCAATAGCAGAGAAATCTTTTTTGTCCACGGCTCCTTTGAGAATCTCCATCTGCTCTGGCAGATCTTTCAGGAACATGGCAAAAATTTTCGCGGCCAGAGCAGTGTCTCCAAGCAGGCGAGCAACGAAGGCAGGATAATCAACATGAGGCTGCTTAAAACCATCGGTGAGAGGTTCCTGTTCTGATGTTTCCTGCGGCCCAAGAGGGCCGTTTTTTACCGGGGGTAAAAGCTGTTCCAGGGTTGCTGCTAAAAGCATGGGGTCAATAGGTTTGGAGATATAGCCATTCATGCCGCAGGCAAGGTATTTTTCCTTATCACCTTTCATGGCATGGGCGGTAAGGGCGATGATCGGAATGTCTGGATCGAGGACTTGGGCCTCACCTGAACGGATACGAAGAGCTGCCTGAAGTCCGTCCAGTTCGGGCATCTGGATATCCATCAGCACAAGGCTGTAACAGGTTTTCCGTAAGGCGGCAATTGCCTCCCGACCATTGCCGACAATATCCAACTGGTGGTAGCCGAGTTTTTTCATTATTTCGGCAACAACCTGCTGATTGATGAGGTTGTCTTCGGCGAGAAGAATAGGTTCATGTTGACCATGCGATGCGCTAGTTGCGGGGACAACAGACGCGGCGGACTGTTTTGCCGCGTGGACCGGATATCCGGACACCAGGAGGCTGACTGTGTCGAGCAGATCACAATAGCGGATCGGTTTTTTCAGGCAGGCGGCAAAGCCTTGGCGATGATAGTGGTCGTAACTTTCAAAACGAAAGAAGGGCACCATAATAACCATTTGCATGGTGGGGGAAAGTGCGCTTTCCCTGATTGCCCGGTTCAGTGTCAGGCCATCTGGGTCGGCCGTTTCCGGCGCCAGGAAAGCGTAGTCGAGGGTACTGCCGCCGCCTGCAATTTCCTTCAGTATTCTGAGGGCCTCCTGGCCGTTGGCACAATGGCTTACTCGTGCCCCCCAATATTGTAGCTGTCTGACAAGGGCCTCCCGACAAGTGTTGTTGGCATCGACTACCAGAAAGTGTCGATCATTAAGCAGTTCAGGTAATTGCAGTTCCGGTGCTGGGTTTTGCTGTTTGCCGAGGCGGCAGGTGAACCAGAAAATTGAGCCTTCGCCAGTACTGCTGCTGTGAATGCCTATCTGGCCGTTCATGAGTTGCACCAAACCCTTTGAGATGGCAAGGCCGAGGCCGGTTCCCCCAAACCTTCTGGTGGTCGAACTGTCGGCCTGGGTGAAGCACTCAAAGAGCAACTCCTGCTTATCAAGAGGAATGCCGATGCCGGTATCTTTGACGGTAAACCACAGCACGATATCCCCGTTGCCTTCCTCTTTGCCGACAACGGAAATGGAGATCTCTCCCTTTTTCGTGAATTTGAAGGCATTGCCGAGGAGGTTGAGCAAAACCTGACGCAACCTTCCCGGATCTCCGGTCAATTGGGTCGGAGTGCCGGGAGCAATGTTGCAGATAAGTTCGAGATCCTTGTCTATGACATTGAGACTGACCATGTCAATAAGGCTGTCAAGGAGGTCACGGAGGTTGAAGTCGACCGACTCGAGTTCCAGCTTGCCAACCTCGATCTTGGAGAAATCGAGGATGTCGTCAATAACCGTGAGCAAAGATTTGCCACAAGCTTTGAGGGTCTTCACATAGCGTTGCTGAGGTTCATCAAGATCGGTATCTTCAAGCAGAGTGGAGATGCCGACCACGCCGTTCATCGGGGTACGGATTTCATGGCTCATGTTGGCGAGAAACTCGCTTTTAGCCCTGCTGGCACTTTCCGCCTGCTCCTTGGCCTGGATGAGTTCCTCGGTACGTTCGGTGACTAGGTCTTCCAAGTGTTCTTGATGTTTTTTCAGTTCCGACCGGCTCTTCAAGAGATTGCCGGACATGTCGTTGAAGGCATTGCCGATCTCGCCGATTTCATCTTTTCGTGACAGGTCGATGGTCGCCCCGAGTTGACCGCTCTCCACCCGTCGCATGGCATCGCGGAGGGTGGTCAGCGGTTTGATGATTGAACGAAAAAGGTAAAAGTTCAGCAAAAATAAAACGACAATGCTGGCCGTCAGGGTGACTAGACCGAAATAGAGGAGGATACGAGTATTCTCCTGGATAATTGTTTCGAAATCATAATAGATGACAAGGTAGCCTAGTTTGTCACCGATGACTTCGATGCCTTTTTTGTAAATACCGGTCCAGCGGCCATCCAGGGAGATCTCCTCGAAAGAGTGTTGATCCCCTTCGGGAATGTGGGCAAAAGAGACAAGTTGCTGGTTGTCGACTCCGGAGCATCGGCGTTCGTTGCCCCGTATCTGGTAGAGGCAGACCAGGGTGATATCATTAAAGGCTTGTTTGATTTCATCCAGGGATGATTGCAAAGCTCTTTCCTGACCGGCAAATAATTCGTTGGCAAGGGCGTCTTTTTTTTGTTTGAAAATAGTGTCGAGAAGAAGTTCGATTCGTGCCGACTGGCCTTTGAACCGCTGCTGTTCTATGGGGTACTGCAAAATGATGCAGATAACCGCCACAAGAAATACCGTGATGATGGTTGTTATGTTTATCTTAAACGGCAGGCTATGGTATTTCATATACCCAGCTATCTTATGGTTGTGGTTGAAGGTAGCAATTCCGATGGATGGGAAGGCCGTCACGGATTTCTATAATACAGGCACTTTTCAGCGCATCGCCCTGGGTACCAAAGGTTATCTCTCCAGTTACCCCTTTGAAGCCGCGTAAACCTGCGAGACTATGGCGAATGGCCTCATGATCCAGAGATTCTGCCAGGCGGATGGCGGCAACAAGCATATTGACAGCATCATAGGCCAGTACTGTCGGTGCCTTGATTTCACCCAGGCTGCCGTATTTTGCCAAAAATGTTAGGGACAAAGCATCGTTATGCGCCGGAGACCAGTGGTTAATATAATAGCCTTGGCGGATTTTATTGCCGCCGAGGGTAAAGAAACTCTCAGCATCCCAACCGTCGCTGCCAATGGGGATCGCCTTGTCTCCAGCCTCCTGAAGTTTGGCGGCGATGAAGCCGCTTTCGTCATAACCTGCGAGAAAAATGATGTCGGTGTTTTCTGTAATTGCCAGGCTGATTTGCGATGAATAATCAGCCTGGCCGGTTTTATACTCAATTTCCTGGCTTACCGTGCCGCCTAGCTTGGTAAAGTTGGTTTTGAATATTTGTGCGATATTGAGACTGAAATCACTGGAGATATCGACAAACACCAGAGCTGATTTGGCCTGCAGTTCCCTGGAGGCAAATTGGGCGAGGAGAGCTCCCTGTAAAGTATCGGTGTAGCATACGCGAAAGATATAATCGCCTATGGCAGTAAGGGCTGGGATGGTTGAGATAGGCGAAATCATAGGGATATTTCGTTGCTGTGCAACCTTGGCAATAGCCAGGGAGTGGGAACTCCAGGAGGCTCCTATGATACCGGCAACCCCTGCCAGTGCAGCCTTTTCGGCGGCCAGATGGGAACCAATGGGTGTGCTTTCGTTATCGAAGAGAAGAAGTGCCAGAGGGGTTCCGAGAATTCCCCCCTGGTGGTTAATTTCCTCGACCGCTAAATGTACGCCGAGGACTGCCGGGAGGTTGGAGTTTTTAGCCTTGCCGCTGAGGGCGAAGATGGCCCCGATCTTGATCGGTTCTTCTGCTGCTGAAGTGAAGGCGTTCAGCAGCAGAAGAACCAAGCAAATGAGGACGGCAAGGTGGGAGTTTCTATAGCCCAGACGTTGCCTCAATAATCGTTTCATGGGGATACTCCCGGCAGAGGGGTAATGATGTTGTGGAAAAGCCTTTTTCCGTCGCGGAATTCTATAATTATGATCGCCTTATTCTGCGGATCGCCATTGGCATCAAAGGTGATTCGCCCGGTGGCTCCAGGAAAATTGACCGTTGCTGCCAGAGCAGCCTGAATTGCCCGGTGGTCGACGCTGCCGGCTCGGGTGATGGCTCCGGCGAGGAGCATAACTGCATCGTAGGCCAGAGGAGCGCTGTTGTTCTCAATATTTTTGCCATGGCGGGCGGCAAAAATTTTCCCCATTTCCTCGCTTGCCAAGAAAGGGACCTCAGGATGCCAGGGTGCGGACTGGAAACTCCCGTCAATACACGGTCCGGCATATTTTTCTATCTCATCCCAGGCGTCACCGCCGAGGAAAGTCGCTTTTATCCCCATTTTTCGTGATTGCTTGATAAACAGGCCACTGTCTCTGGTGTAGCCTGGCAGATAGATGATCTGTGGCTTTTTGCTGGCGATATCCTTGATGATCGTAGAGAAGTCGGTGGCGGTTCCGCGGTAGCCGATTTCTGCGACTACCTGACCGCCGGCCTGTTTAAAGGCAGTGCCGAAAAACTGTCCGAGCATGATGCTGTAGTCCTCATCGATATTGGTAATCACTGCAGCGGTTCTGGCATGGAGTCCCTGGACAGCAAATTTGGCCATAGCCAATCCCTGGAAGGAATCAATGAAACAGGCCCGGAAAATATAGTCTTTCCCCAGGGTGACGTCCGGGTTTGTCGAACCCGGCGTGATCATTGGAATTCCAGCCTCTTGAAGGATCGGGGCCATAACCAGGGAATGGGAGCTCCAGTGGGCGCCGATGACCGCTGTGACGTTTTCAGCGATGGCCTTTTGCGCAGCCAGGGCGGAGCCGATCGGAGTACTGCCGTTATCAAAAAATAGAAGCTCCAGCGGCCTCCCGAGTAGGCCCCCTTGGCTATTGATATGCTCGACCGCCATTCGGGTCATATCGATGAGTGGCAGGTTATGCGGCGCGGCAATGCCGGTTTCCGAGAAAATAGCAGCAATTCGTATCGGTTGTTCCTTGGCGGCGGGGGAGCATGGCATGCCGAGACATGCCAGCAACAGGAAACCGGACAGCACAAGCATTACCGGAACTCGCACAAACGGAAGGGGGGAGGAGAATGGTAGGCTTGTTGTATTGCCGGCCGTCAATTTTTCCATAGATGACTTTCTCCTTGCAATATTCGAGAATGAGCCTGAAAAAATGGTTGAGCGTTAATGGGACGACGAAGCTCGTAATGAGCCGAATCTGCATTTTTCTATCGTCTTTCTATTATATACATAGAATAATGAAAAAAAGAAGAAGATGGCTGTCCTCTCTCCATTTTTGGTGTTTTACAGATTGTTTCTGTTCATAAAAAAACAAGAAAATAATCTGCGAAAGGCACTTATCTTGCTTGTCGGGGTTAGCCATATGTTGTGGCGGAAAAAGACTTGTTGTTGGGGCGGGTGCCTTGGTTTCGCTACGGTCCCCCTCCCATTGTTGATGACAATGATTATCATCAAGTCAGGACTTGTGGCGCTGACCGTTTACCTTAGGAACGGTTTATTAATAGGTATACGACGGCTTATCCCGTTTATCTGGGATGGCAGTGTATGACTTCTTTTTTTCTGTGAAGATCTGAGTATCGTGAAACCTGCCCGGACTTACCATGATGTGCTTATCTCCTTCACCCTCACGGCGGTGTTGCATCTGCTCGTTATCAAGACCGCCGTTTTGCCGCCAGGCAACTATTTTTTTCCCTTTGTTGCAAAAAGTGACGAAAAAGTAGAACAGCAGCTAGGTAGCTGGGGGGCAGGGCGTGACCCTGGAGATGATCAAATTGTTGCGGCCAGTTTGCCGGCCAAGCAGGTGGCTCGGTTGAACGATAATGGTGCCGAGGCCATTCCCTACCAGCATGCGGCGCGCTATAAAACCATGTCATCAGGGCTGTTTCAAACAGGAAGTGCCCTGTCGCCGCTGGTCCCTCTGTGGGTTTCGGAGAAGGTCGGATACCGGTCGCTAGTGCGGCAAACCGCGGTTTCAAAGCTTACGCCACCGCTTTTTTCCGGCTCGACCATTCCCCCCAGGCCGGAAAAGACCATGGTCCAGGAGGTGGATGAGGACACCGAGGCGGTTCTTCTCGGCAATGTTTTTAATGACGCTCTCCCGGCTACCTCTGGCTACGCCGGGATGCTGCAGGCTGAAGCTGCGTTTCTTAAGGCAGTACAAGCCGATATTGCTGATGGTCACCTGGATATGCCATTTTCCACCTTCATTATCTCCGCCGAATATTTTCACCTCAGTCGGGCCATGATGCCTCTGGGACAACAACCGTCATTTACCCTGGAGGAGGCGATGGCTCGATATGACCTGCGCCTGCAAAGGGTTGGCGAAAATCTGCCGAAGGAAATTGACGGGTATTCGCTGGTGATGATGTTGCAAAGGTATGCCGAGAATAAATTTTATCCCGGCAACGGCAGCGGCATGCTTCTCGATTCCTTGTTTCACAACCAAAATGACTGTGAGGGCGGCACCAAGGAGGTTCTTGCCTACCTGCAGGCACTGTATCCTGTTCTTCGTCTGGGGTCGAACCGGGGCATGCTGCAAACGACGACCGGCGAGCTGATCGGCCATATGCAGGTTTTTGTTGGCCCTGGTCCGGAAAGCAGGAGAATCATCGAAAACGATCGGGGGCTGATAGTTGAGACGACCAGGGTGAGCCTTGAATCGGTGCAACCGTATGGGTCGGGAGAGGTCTTTCCGCTGGAGGATTTTGTTATTCGCTATTATCCAGAGATTGTCGCCGGCACCCCCCTCGCCGACGCCGTATCCCAGAGCCCGGAACTTGGTGCCGAACAGGCCGGAAGAATTGTCGGGACCAGCGACCATCCGTTGAAGATGAGCTACGGGGCAAGCACAACCCTCCTGGCGGAACAGTTTTATGATCTTGCCAATATCCGTACCCAAAGGATTGAAAATGAGTTCTTGCGCAGCAATATCCCAAGCTGCAATCCGCGGATAGATCCGACCAAGATCGATAGAACCAACCTGTTCAGTAATTTTGTCGCAATCGACCGCAAGCTGCGCAGGAGTCTCATCGGCCATTATCTCGCCGACCTGCAGTACTGGGACAACCAGGTCATGCCGCAGTGGCGGGAGCCGGCCTTTCTCGCAAACTATGAGGATCTGGTGGGGAGTCTGCTTGACGAAAACAGTGACTCGTCCGGCTATATACAGGTCGATGCCGAAAACTCGGTTCCCTCGCGCAGCCTGCACAGCCACGGCCGTTTTCTTAAAGCTCTGAAGGATGTCGCAGAACAGTCCAAGGATCGCCATACGGGGACGGGGCGAAAGGAATGTGCCGGGCGGGTGGTGCTGGATGATCGACTCCTCGGTTTCCTCTTCAAGGCCCCCGAGGGGCCGGGCGTGTTTTTTTTGCCGGAGCCTGACGAAAACCTTCACTGGAACGATTTTCTTGGTGCTGTCCTCAATGATTGCCTGGCAGTTCCGGCGATGGATGGTGAGCGTAGCCTGCTTGCGGCTCTTGAAGAAGAGGTGGCAGGCCAACAAACCTCGTTTCGTAAGGAATTGTATAATCGGGTGCGGTTGCGAGGGATGGCACCTTTGGCAATGGAAGATCGTCTGGCGGCAACTGCGGCAGCTCTTACCCAAGTGGTAAGTGGAACCGAAGAAAACACCGGGGCGCTCAGCATTCTGAGCGACAGACAATCGTCTGATAGTTCAGCAGAGGAGCCAAGTGTCCGCGAGACACTGGCAGAGCTCGGCAGGACCGGGATCAACAGCGGCCTGGTTTGGGATATTACCGATTTTCTGGGGCCGGTCAAGGCCGGCGGTTTGTTCCTGCAATACGGCAGGAGAGCCGATCTCTATCTGACAATCCCCCGTGCCCAGGAACTGGCGGCCCAGCTTGCGGTAACTCTCGGTGGCGCGGGAGTTACGGACTTTTTTGCCGAACTTCTACAAGTGACCACCGATCCAAATCTGCAACTTGCTGCCGCCATGAACCTGGCTCGATTGCGGGGTTTGTCCGCAACTGCAATTTCCCGACTGGCCCTTGATTATCTGCAAGGCAGCAAGGTTTTCCGGGCGGAAAATCTACTTGCCCTGTTGCAATATGGCCTGCTCCCTGAAGACGCCCTTGTCTTTATGCGCACGCGAGTAAGTTCACTCCTCGTCCGGGTGCTGGAGTTTGGCCCAGAACAAGGCAGTGCCGACAAACAGCTTGAAGTTTTTGTTGAACTCACAGAGCTAGTTAGAGCCTTGCAGAAAATCCCAGACATAGGCATCTGGCAGGCCTTGCATGACGGCCTCAGCGGCAGTCTGTTGAACGATTTCAGTCATAAGTCGACGAGCGGGAGCGGCGGGGTTAAGACGGTGCCGGATTACGGCTTACTGTTCAACAAACTGGTGGTCCTCGCCCTTTTGCATGAACAGGGTGGGGCAGAACAGGGAGCGGAGCGGCTGTCCACCTTGTGGCTGCAACAATTCATCCGCTTTGCCGCCGAGAATCCGATTGGGAAACTGATGCTCGCCCTCGTTAAAAAAACGGCCGGAGATGAAGCTTGGGCCGCAGCGCTCAGCAGCTTGATTCCCTCGCAGGTAGCCATCCTTGATCGTTTACGGTTGCCGGAACCGCAATCGCGGTTGGCTACCGACGGAGGTGGCAAGTTGACCGAAAACCTGAGTGAGCTAAAGGCTGTTCTGGGTGATGGGAATGTCATCGCCCGGATGCTGCTCTTGGCCGATGTCACAGAGGTGCGGAAACTCTCCGGTCTCCCTGTCGAGCAGCTTGTCGGTAAAGGTAAAAATAAGGCGGCATGGTACCTGGAAAAACTCCACCGCCGCATCGCACCGATAGTTGGCGCTGCAAGGAATGCATTGCTGCCCGTCGGGAATTCGGTGAGTCGGCAGCCGCAAACCACAGTCGTGGCCGATCCGGTCGGTGATTTCTACAATGACGACCGGGTGCGTGAATCGTTTGCCATGCTCGGCTACTTTCAGGAAGGTGGGGATGGGGATGGTAATGGGGTGAAATTCATGAAGACCCAGGATCTTGCCGCCATCAAGGATGCTTCAAAGCTGCGGGTTGTTGAAGGGGAGAGAAAAATCACTCGACAGGATATGTCCCTGCTGACCCTGGCGCTCAATACCGGCAATCATCCTTCGGCCATACGCAGGGCCCTGGAGGAGACGCTTATAGTCACAGGCAAGCATCTGGGACTGAATCACCTCGATCAGGGTTTGCGTCAATACCTCTTCGCCCCGCATTTTCCCTATTTGACGGAAAATGATTCCGGTTTCTTTTTTTCCCCGGAAACGGTAGAAGATCTGCATAATGCCGCCGAATGGGGTGGCAGAAACGACATCCTTCTCAGCAGTTATCTGCATTTTCGCAATCTTCCCGGGCAATTGCCGGATTGGCTGCGTCGTACAGCCATAGCCAGAAGCGAGCTTGAGCTAAAGATAATTAAAAAATTCGAACAGCAGAGTTTTTTACCGATGATTCTTGAATGCGACAGTGACAAGAGCGAATTGCCCGATTCTCTGTTTCGGGCGAAATGGGCCATCCGCAAGCCTTTTGGCGAAGATATCTTCCCCGGCACCCTTCTCTTGCTGCGCCTTGGTTATCTGGAGATCACCGCGGCCGGTGAGATAGTTCGGACAGCAAAGTATTTTGGTGGTTGAGTAGGGTTCGATGGGAACCGATCTTTTCAAATATCAGTTAAAAACGTATTTATTTTGAATCTACCCGGTCTTTATCACCCCGGCAACCGTGAGGAAAAACTTGAATAGAAGTTGTGCAAAAGCCAGTGAGGAAAAACAGGCGCCGCTGATTCGTCAGATACTCGCGGTGATGTTTTTCCGGCTGCTCCTCAATACCGGGCGGCGCTTTGTCTATCCCTTTGCCCCGGCCTTCAGCCGGAGTCTGGGCGTACCCCTTGCCGCCATAACCTCTATCCTTGCCACCTGCCAGATTGTCTCCCTGCTCGGTCTTTTCAGTGGGCCGCTGGCCGACCGCTATGGTTATCGGGCGATGATGCGCACAGGTCTCGGGATGCTTGCTGTCGGAATGCTGCTGTGTGGTTTGGCGCCGGGTTATTGGTTGATCTTTCTTGGGTTGCTTGTGGCAAGCCTTGGTAAAACCGTGTTTGATCCGGCGATTCAGGCCTTTATCGGCAAGAATGTGCCTTATGAACGGCGTGGTCGAGTCATCGGGGCGGTGGAAATGGCCTGGGCAGGTTCTACGCTCATAGGTATTCCGGCCCTCGGCCTCATCATCGAACATCTCGGCCTGCCCAGCTCCTTCTGGGTTCTTGCCCTGCTTGGGGCTATTGGCTGGCTGACCATCAGTCGGGTCATTCCCACGGACCAACCCGGGCAGGTCCCGGAACATGGCCGGATTCAGGTCTTTGCCGCCCTGCCACAGCTCATTCGCGTTCGTCCCGCCGCCGGCATGTTGCTTTTTGGTTTTTGGATAAGCATTGCCAATGACAGTTTGTTCGTCGTTTACGGTGCCTGGTTTGAACAGTCCTTTCTCGTTAGTATCGCTACCCTCGGCTTCAGCACTGTGGCCATCGGTGCAGCGGAATTGCTTGGAGAGTCGATGACCGCGATCTTTGCCGACCGGCTGGGCTTAAAGAGGGCGACTATCCTCGGTCTTTGCCTGGCAAGCCTTGCCTATCTGCTGCTACCCCTTATGGGCCGGTCTTTGCCGTTGGCGATGGTCGGGTTGTTCTTGGTGTTTCTGGCCTTTGAATTTACCATCGTCACCAGTTTTTCGCTCAGCACCGAATTGCTGCCCGAGGCCAGGGCAACGATGATGGCCGGGTTCTATGCCACCTCCGGGGTGGGCCGGATGATCGGCGTGCTGCTCGGCGGTTGGTTGTGGCAGGCCGGCGGGATCACTGCGGTAGCCTGGGCCTCGTCCGGTTTTACCATTTTGGGTTTGTTGTCGCTTATCTGGGGTTTGCATGGCTGGAGGCGCAAAGGGCCGGACATGGTGGTGTCATCCTGACCGGACGGCGAAACGTTTCTCATAGCATATACGCTGAAGGAGAAAGGTTGTGAAATATATTTGGATGTTTCTGTATACCTCTTTACTCATCTGGTCAGGGCTGGCGCCCAAGGATCAGTTCACCTGGTTTCTCGAGGTGGCTCCGGCGCTTGCAGGCGTTGTCATTCTGGCGCTGACCTACAGGTCCTTTCGGCTCACCGGTCTGCTGTACTGGCTGATACTTCTCCACTGCATCATCCTCATGATCGGCGGCCATTACACCTATGCCGAGGTGCCTTTTTTCGACTACCTGAAGACATTGATGGGATCCGAACGAAACAATTATGACAAGGTTGGCCACTTTGTTCAGGGTTTTGTCCCGGCTTTGATTGCGCGGGAAATTCTGATTCGCAAAGGTGTTGTTCACGGCCGGGGCTGGCTGCATTTTCTCGTTGTTTGTTTTTGCCTGGCGCTGAGCGCCTTTTACGAACTTATCGAATGGTGGGTCGCGGTTGGCACTGGCGATGATGCCGAGGCATTTTTAGGAACTCAGGGCTATGTCTGGGACACCCAGTCGGATATGGGGATGGCGCTGTTGGGGGCGATCCTGGCGATAGTGACGCTGGCGAAACTGCATGATGGGCAAATTCGAAAAAGATGTCAGGGCTCCCTGCTGGTTGAGAGTGTGCCCTTAGGTCAGTAAATGGAAAAGCATAAAGACGCCTATTTTCGAAGAAATGTTGCCGGGGTGGCAGGGGTCGAATTTTTTTGGGGGTTAGGCTTCCCCCTTGTTATGGAATCGACTTTTCTTCAATTGTTTCTCAAAAGCCTGGGCGCTTCAAGCTTTACCGTTGGCATCGTCCCGTCCCTCTTTGTCTTTTGTATCTCGACCTTTCCTCTTTTTTCAAGCTATTTAAGCAGGAATCATCGTTATAAAAGGACTCTTGTCGCCTACCTGCATATGGTGTCGGGCCTGGCGATTCTGATACTTGGGTTGGTGCTGCCATTTTTCAGTCGAGTGGATGATGTCCTCTTGTTGTTTTTTACGTGTTATACGGTGTTTTCATTGTGTTTGGGATTGACCATTCCCATCTGGTACAACTATTTGACGCGTATTTTTTCCGAGCCGAAAACCGTACCCGGCCTCGGCTATATGATGCTGGCCCAGAATATCGGCAAGGTTGTTTCGAGCTTTTTCATCCTCAAAGTTGTTGACATCTATGCTTTTTCTTTGGGGTCGTCGGCCTGGGTTTTTACTACCACCGGTTTGCTGTTTATCATTGGAGCGCTGTGTTTTTTCTTCACCAAGGAACTTCCCGACCCCAATGATCCCGAGCGCGACAATTTGTCATTTTTAAGGCATACCGGGCAATCGTTCAGGGAGATTATCAGGAATCGCCGTTTCTTGATATATCTTGCCGCCGATCTCGATATCTATGTCATCCTCACTGTCATGTCTTTTTATGCCAATTACGCCACCGGTTTTTTTGAGGTTCCAGCACCTGTGGCGGCAGGAGCCTTTGTTGCCTGTATCTATGCCGGGTCGATCACCGTCAATATCTTTCTTGGGACCATGAATCTTTTGGCGCTGAAGCAAAAGCTCTACCTGTCGAAGGGCATCACCTTCCTTCTCCTGGTCCTGCTCGCCTTTTCCCCAGACTATATGACATTCTTCCTGATCAGTTATTTGCTCGGTGTCGGCAGGGCTATTCGCAATATGGTGTATCCGCCTTCGGTGAAAAAATTTGCCGGGAAAACCGATGCCACTGCCTATTTCGCCCTAGCGCCGATCCTCACTCTGCCGATCGGTTCGGGCTTCCCGCTTCTTTTTGGTAAGATTCTCGATACTCTCTCGTTCATGGGGGCCGATGCCTACCGGCTGCTCTTTGCCTGCTCAGCTTTGTTTATTCTGGCAACTCTCTACTTTACGGTCAGGACCGATTATGAGGGGTGATCAATCTGGAACTTTCCATCCTGGTGCAAGCTTATGCCCGAGATTATTTCCGGCAATTGTTTTCAGAGGCAAGGGGAATAATCACTATTTCCAGTTTACGTAAACATTAATGTTGCTCATCGGAAATTGATCGGCTAGGTTAAGAAGGACTATCTTAAGGTGACAGATCGGCCCGTAGTTGCAGGCGTCTGCTCGACATGTGAATTGAAGAGTATTTCATCTTCACCTACAAGGAGACCTTCATGGACCAGTATTTCACAATCGTTAGCCGCACCGTCCCCGACTATCTGGCAGACCAGGTTGGTCGGGAAAAGCTCGCCCGACTTTTTACTCTTATTGAAGAAAAGAAATCGCGTAAGCAAATAATCGCAAGTGGGGTGGTTGATCATCAGGAGGCCGATAAGGTGCTGTTGCAGCTTGTGACGGGAAAGGTGGTTGTCCCGGCCGACAGTGCCATCATACAAGAGAAGATCATGCTGGTCACCGACAGTGCCGCCGATCTTCCGCCAGAGCTGGTGCGCGACAGAAATATTACCGTTGTTCCGCTTTCCGTGACGATCGATGGGCGGCAGTATAGGGATGGTGTCGACATCTCCCCCTTGGATTTTTATCGTTTGCTTAAGAAATCAGCGACGTTCCCGGTGACTTCGCCACCCTCCCTGGAAGATTTCCAGCGGTTGTTTCTCGATAATATCGGTGATAAAGACATTCTGGGTATCTTCCTTTCAAAAAGAATGAGCAAGACCTTCGATATCGCCAATCAGGCGATGCGCAGCAAATACAATTCCTGCCTCCGGCAACGGCGTGCCAATCCGGCTATGGATAACCGCTTTCACATCGAGCTGATAGATAGCCGCCAGGTTTCCATGGGAGCCGGGCTGCTGGTCCTAGAGGCGTCGGACAAGATCAGGGCCGGCTGGCCGCTTCCCCAAATAAAAAATCATATTGAAAAGCTTGTTGAGGAGGTAAGGGTCTTTTTCATGGTTGACGACCTTGATTATCTGGCTCGTGGCGGAAGAATCGGTCGGGGCTACGCCTTTCTCGGTAACTTTTTCGGGTTCAAGCCGATACTCGGCATGAACGGCGGGGGCGTTGATGCCAAAAGCCGGGTACTTGGCGGGCGCCGGGCACAAAGCAAACTCATCGACCTCATGAAGGATGATTTGAAAAACTCGGGTAAAGCAATTCGGATCGGAATATGTCATGCAGATTGTCCGGAGAAAGTCGAAAATATTAAGAAAATGATTAATAGTGCCTTCCCTGGGCAGGAACCAATCATCTCATATTTTGGACCTACCGTCGGCTCTCACACCGGTCCTGGCTCGGTGGGCGTAGTATGGCTGGCGTCGTCCAGCGACAAAGCTGAGCAGAATTAAACAGGAGACAGTTCGCCAGAAACGAACAAAGGGTCGGTGATGAAAATCACCGACCCTTTGTTCGTTGGAGCTCGGGGGATTGTGCCCAAGACGCCATCTAGCCCCCCTTGAGGGGGATAAGTACCTTGACGAAGTTCATTTTTAAAACCAGAAATGAATTTCTAGGGTACTGACAAAACAATTAAAGTATGCAGTGACAAATTTTTGTGCTATTTTTTTGGTCTTTCAAAACAGGCTGCACCTACTGTCCCAAACCTGTTTCCGGTAGTATACTCTGAAAGATATACCAAGCGCCATCCATCATACTGAGCAAAAGCACGATCCATTTCACCCTTTTCTCGCATATCTGCAGTCACGCAACGTGTTTCCATGTAAGGGCTGTTGCTGTCTGATGCTCGCATTACCGCCGAGATATTCGCCGGTGCACACCCGGAAATCATAAACGTAAGCATCAACATCAGGGCAAAGATGAATTTCATTTTCGGCCTCCTTTCAAGGTTAGCAGTTTTTTTTGTTGAGATGGTAGTAGAACGATTTTCCTATGTTTTAAGATAATTATAGTAATTTTACAAGAGGCCATTTCCTAAAATCTGACCGAAATCTGTGAAGTCCCATTGGTGGGCCATGTATTATATCGACCCAGGCCTTCATCTCTGTTGACCATTCGCCCTCAGATCGAAAATGAACGAACCCGGAAGTTTTTGAAGGTGATTCATTTGAACAGGAGTTTCGGAGATAAATGGTGTGGCGGGCCGCAAGCCCTAGCGGCATAAGGGTTTATTCCGCGGGACCCTGTAAGACCCCACTCTCGTCGACGCGGTAGCCAAAGGCCGATAGGACTTCGCTTTGGGTCTTACTGGGAGTTTCCAGGCGGCGCTCAGGTGTCCGGCTCCCTTTTTTTATGCTCAAGACATAATGCAGATGCCGCATGTCGTCCATGATCTCCTCAATTGAACGTTTCCGTCCGGCAGCTGTCATCTTTAACTCGATCCTGCGCAAATAGTTCATGGCCACTACACAGGTAAAAAGATGACACCTTATCTTGCTGTCCGTCCAATGCAGGACAGGGCGTGTGCCTACCAAGTCATCGTTCTCGAGCAGCTTCCTCCTGATCTTCCTCAATATGCTGACGATTCCACAGAGATCAATATCCCGATCGATCTGACGTGCAAGCCAAAGCGAACCGAACTCTTCAACTTTCTAGTTAAAAAATCAGCCTCTTTGCCGTCAAGCAAACCTGTGACCTTTTCCGGTGACCCGATGTAGATCATAGCGGTGTAATATGTTGATGCTAAAGGGAATCTATGGGCGGGAGGAGTTTATCTCCGAAACTCCTGATGAAAAGTCCTATATGCCTGACCCCGATAACCGGAACTCTTTTCAGTCTCCCCCTTGAGGGGGATAAGTACTTTCACGAAATTCTTTCTTAAAAGACACGAAAGCAATTTCTAATAGACTAAAAAAGATCATTAAATATGACCTTGGCATCAAATCCGACGATCATGGCCCCCCAGTGTTTGCCGTCTATGTGAATCGGCATGGAAAGATCGCTCAGAATCTGGCCGGTATCGCGCATATAGGTCTGCAGGAGCAGTTTTTCCGTATGGGTGCAGCGTCGTTTTTCGGTGGCATTGCTCATAAAGATCCGTTGGTGGCGGCTGTTCAGCAGATCCTTCTTCGGGTCTCCCGTCATCGGCTGGGAAAATTTCTTGTGGTGCACGGGGAGATACCCGTTTTTGTCGATGGCCAGGCAGTACATGGCTCCTTCAATTTTGTCTATGGTCTCGTCGCAGACTGGTTGTAGTTTCTGCACAAAGGGCTCTGAAAAGGCAGCCAGGTATTTCTGGGGCTCGGTATTGGGGACTTTTTTATAGTGGGAGTCGAAGATGTTGATGCCGCTGTCCTTTAACTCCATGATCTTTTGTGTGTAAAGATCCCTGGCCTCGTGACAGAAGGAGATGAAGGCATCAAATTTACCGGACCCAGTCTGGATGACGGAGACCATCTCCAGCATCTTCTCTGTGACGGTGTTCAATCTCAGGATGGATTTCTCCGATTCCTGCATATCGGCGGCGATTTCCTGACTCAGGGCGTTGATACCCTCGACCTTGGCGGTGACCTCGGTGTTATTGGTGGCCAGTTCCTCAATGGCCGAGGCGATCTTGTTCAACTCGTCGTTTGAGTCTTCGAAATCGACGACCATATTCTTGAAATTTTCGGTGGCCTTGCCGAAAATTTCCCGTGTTACTTTTGAGGAGGCGCTGATTTCCAGGGTCTCCTTCTGCGCCTGGCTGACTATCTCTATCATCTCCTTGATATTGGCCGAGATCTCTTCCGTGGCCGGTTTGATTCTCTTGGACAGATCCCGCACCTCTTCGGCAACGATGGCAAAGCCCCGCCCGTGCTCACCGGCCCGTGCCGCCTCAATGGTCGCGTTTAAGGAAAGAAGGCTTGTCTGCTCGGCAATATCGTTAATGAGATTGACGATACCGAGAATATGATTCGAACTCTTCCCCATCCTTTCGATGGTTGTGCCAAAAGATTCAATGGCGGCATCAATCTGACCGACCTTCCCGGTTACATCGAGCAGTTCCTCATAGGATGTCTGCGCCATCTTCAGGTCGTTGGCGGTTTTGCCGGCGACATATTGGGTGCTGTGCGACACCTCCTGAATGGCTTTGTTGGCCTCGTTGCTCGCCGTGTAGACAATGTCCGATATCTCCTTCTGGCCTACGGTTTTGCCGGAGATGCTTACTGCCGCTGCGGTGATCCGGGTGGAGCCTATGGCCGTATCCAGTCCTATGCCGCGGATTTTCTCGACGACATCCCGCAATTGCTCTAGGAATCCTGCATAATTGTTCCGGATTTTTCTGGCGGCAGGTGTCTTGACCTCCAGGGTCGGCGCGGAAAGATCCATTCTGCCATCGGCAAGATTGGAAAAAATCTTTTCAATCTCGGCGGTTGGTTCGAGCATTGATCTTTGTAAAACGCCGACTCCGGTATATGTCCAGAAGAAGGCCAGCACAAAGAAGAGACCGGCCAGCGAGACGAGCGGAAGTCTGACCTCGGAAAATTGATAGCCCGCCAGCAGGCAGCCAGAGCAGAACAGATTGATCAGAAAGAGATACCAGACAACACCCTTGATTCTGCCTTCAGGGGTTGAAAAGAAACGAGCTACCATTGTAGAAAAAAAAGACCCTTTTGCCATTCCCAGCCTCCTTGCGGCAATGTGCTCCTGAAAGAAGACCCTTTCATGAGACTTTGTCAGACTTCCTCCAGGTAAAGAGGGCTGTTTTCTGCCCTTGCCCGCACTATTTTTTTAGTCGCCTGATGGCAACCTTGATGCTCATCCCCAGTCGATCCAGGGCATTGGCCAGCTTGCCGATCTCGTCAGCCCGCTCGATGTAGGGGATGGTAAGATCCATCCTCCCGCGGCTGAACTGGTCGGCCACGATAGTCAATTCGCGGACCGGCTTGACAATGCTTCTGATTAACAACCAGGTGAGGGGTAGGGCCAGAAAGACCACTGCGGCACCAAGCGCGATATAGAGGGTCTTTAGATACGAGGAGGTAAGTTGGTTGGTGGTGGTCAGGATGGCCTCCTTTTTTGCCTGGATATCGTCGATATAGACCCCGGTGCCGATCCAATATCTATTGCCCGGCATCATACGGGCATAGGAGAGTTTGGGGAGTAATCCCTTGCCTGGTTTTTCCCACATATAATCAACATATCCGCCTCCCGTTTGTGCTACGGCATCGAGTTCCTTGATCAGCAACTTGCCGGTCGGATCCTTGAAATCGATAAGGTTTTTTCCTTCCTTTTCAGGTTGCGGGGGGAGCACAAAGACCGTTCCCCCTTTCTTATAGATAAAAATATAGCCGGATTTATCCGGAAAAAAGCGTGCGTTTTGTATCAGGTGTTTAAATATGCCGTGAATCTGAGTTTCGTCATCTATTTCTTCCACCGCTGCTGCCAGGGTTGCTGCCGTCATATCGACAACATCCTTCAGCTCGTTTTTATATCCGACAAGCATTATATCAGAGCTCTGGGTGATGCTTGTGTCGCTGATTTTTTCTACCAACACGTGGTATCTGATGCCGGTGATCACGGTAAAGGACACCAGCATGATGACCAGGGAAATGGTTTTTGTCGTGAACGAAAGATTTTCCCAGAAATGAATTTTCATTGGAACATTCTCCTTAACTTAACATGTAAAATGAGTATATTTCTTCATGGAAAGCCAGGGTCCCGGTGGGTGCAAAAACGAAGGCAGGCCTGAGTTTTTGTGGTGACTTTACCGTGGGGATCGATCCGGATCTGTCAGATCGTCTGACTTCTCCCGGCACTCTCTGGGATTAATAGCACATACTGTACCAACATGAGTGCAATTGCCATTAATCGTAACATTTCATAATGATATTGGGGATATCTTGATCGGGTCACCCTTTGTCATCGCCGCCGCATTCTGTTTTTTCGGACGCCGTACCGCCCAGAACAAAGGGCAAAACATAAAAAAACAGGCAATTTTCAAGGAAATGAAGCTTAAAGAGGAAGGGAGATCCGCCCAGTAACATCGTGTCTGAAAAAATGGACTGGCAGTTTTCCAGCAGACCAATCAAGAGGGTCAGCTGTGGGTAATTTCAATCGGCATCGATTGACTACGGCAGCAACGCCGCCGCCATTCAGGACGGCACCATAGACGGCATGAATATTCCCGGCGGCCTGCCGGTCGGTGCGGTTACCTGCTCGAAATCGCTTTGGCCATATTCATTATTTTTTCGGGGCAGCATTCTTTGTTCTTATAGGGTTGGTATTGTGCTTGAGTAACAACAGCCTTTTGCCCTTTTTATGGTTTCCAAACATCTCGGAGATGTTCAATGTGTATTTGTAAACCTGTTATCTGTAACCTTCGGTCACGATAATTTGGAGATTGCCGCTAAATTGGTTGTGCCATCAAGTATCATAAGGATTTTCAGCATGTGGCTGTTGCACTTGAATTCGAAAAAACCATCCGGGAGTACATGCTTGAATATCATGTTGGCCATTTCTGACGGTGATATTTGCATTTTGTTCCCTCCGCACTATGTCTTTGCTCAGATCAGATTCTGAGGTGTTGGCGATAAAAGATCGCTTGCTGAAGGCGACTTGTAAAAGGCTTTTCGGTATGAGAAAAACTGCATTTGCATTTACAGTTGTATCGTCTTCTTATCGATGATACAAGTTTTCGGGGTGATATTTTTTTGTTTTCATCAGATTCGGAACACCTAACTTGAAGTTGCCAGTGTGGAGAGGTGTTTTCCTATCAAACTATTGTTGGTGCCATGTATAAACTCATCGCCATAGGCGTTTTATCCGGGTTGTTTTTCAGTACCACTTTTGTTCTTAATCGTTTGATGAGTCTTCAGGGTGGGCATTGGCTGTGGACCGCCAGCCTGCGCTATTTTTTCATGGTGGCTTTGTTGCTGGTCTGGTTTTCGGTTACCGGAAAAAATCGTTTGCTGAAGGAGTTATTGCTCCTTTATTGCCGGAACTGGTGGTTCTGGACCCTGGCTGGGACAATCGGTTTCGGTTTGTTTTATGCGTTGATCACCTACAGTGCCTCTTTTTCGCCGGCCTGGGTTATTGCTACAACCTGGCAGACGACCATCCTTGCCACTCCCTTTGTTCTCATGGGTTTCGGTAAAAGAGTTCCGGGGTCGGCCCTGTTTTTTTCTCTTTTCATTTTTGCTGGGGTGGTTCTGGTCAATGTAAGCCAGGCTGAGACCCTGCCTGTTGGAGAAATCCTCATGGGTGGCATTCCCGTGCTCGTTGCAGCTTTTTGTTATCCCTTTGGTAATCAATTGGTTTGGGAGGTGCAGAATTCATCGCACCGCTTTTTGCCGAGGATTGATAGTCCAGCCCTGAACCGGCCCTTTGCCAAAGTGCTGCTTTTGACCCTGGGGTCTCTGCCATTCTGGCTGGTGCTGCTTGGCATTTTCCGGCCAGTCGCGCCGTCCACGAGCCAGGTTTTGCAAACCGCCACTGTCGCCCTTTTTTCCGGTATTGTCGCTACTGGCCTGTTTCTTTATGCCAGGCAGATAGCCACCAATTCCTATGAATTGTCGGCGGTAGACGCCACCCAGGCCAGTGAAGTTGTCTTCGCCCTGGCCGGAGAAATGCTCTTTTTGCGGGCCCTTGCCCCTAATGCTTACGGCTGTGCCGGGGTTGCCATGACCGTCCTTGGGCTCTGTCTTTACATCCGGGCGCAGGCTCGCTAGAAGGGGTGGTGCTATAACCATCTTTCAGTGAAGAGAGGTTGCGCTGTTTATGGTTGATACTGTATTCCCGCTAGTTACCCTTGCGACGGGAGTGTGGCGGCGCCGAGCCGATGTTGTGATACTTATCTACTTTTTCACATGGCAGTTCTCGGCTGAGAAACAGCTGAACGTTAGAGACTGTGCCTAGTTATGTTTCTATATGTTCCATTATGTTCTGGTTTTTGAAGCTGTTCAAGGTTTTCTCGAACCCTCGGAGGTTATTGGTTTCGCCTGTATTTATTTGTTATTGTTCTAACATAACTATGCAATTATTGTTCTTGGCCGAGGTTTTTATCGCCTTGGTCAGCTTGTCTTTCAATGTGGAGCGAGAGGGGATGGATGGTGTTTGGGCAAGATGAAACATATTGAAACTGATCGCATCGTCGAGTCTTTTCTGCTGTGCCGCCGAGCCTCATCGGTTTTCTTTATATTGTGTAAAAATAGCATGTTACAATATAAAATGTCGATTTCCCCAGGGGTGGCACATGCCTTGCTTCTCTGTCATAGTCTGAGTATTTCTCGAATTTTAAAGAGAACTGAGCCCTTTGCGGAGGTGCCAGGAAACGTTACTTTTCCCGGTGTCAAGCACAAGACGCAGAGTTGCAGAATAAATGAAGTTTGCGGGAGGTTGCGCTGATTAGTTTGACTCTCGGTGCCGCCAAGGTATACAGCGGATCGGATTATTTTCATCATCTGTGCGGACTATAAAAACATGACAGTCGGTATCCATGTGACCGGCCTTGCAAAGGCAAGACGGCGGCATGGTCAGCTTTGAAGAAACTTTAACTTTTAAGAGGAAAAACACCATGGAAAAAAAACTGAAGGCCAAGGTTCTGCTGGTTGACGACGAGGAGGATTTCCTGTCAACCCTGGCTGAGCGCTTGGAAACCAGAGGCTTGACTGTTACGACTGCCGTTAGTGGTGAATTAGCGCTTGCCATGGTCGAAAAGGAAGGGTTCGATCTTATTGTCCTTGACCTCGCCATGCCGGGCATGGACGGTCTTGAGACTTTGAAGCATATCAAGGACAGGCAGCCGGATGCGGAAATCATCATCCTCAGTGGCCAGGGTTCGATCAAGACCAGCATTGAGGCAATGAAGCTTGGTGCAGGGGACTTTATGGAGAAACCGGTCAAGATGTCGGAGCTCCTCGACAAGATCAGTGAGGCTAAGGATAAACGATTTTCGATCATCGTACAAAAGAGTGTCATGGAGGTCGAAAAGATCCTGAAATCGAAGGGTTGGTAAGTATACGCGAGTCGCTCCAGACCCCCTGGGTGTCGATATCTTACATGAAACCAGCCTGTTATAATAATTTTGCAAGGAGATACACATTGAGTACTGAAAACCAGATGGTACGAGACATCATGCTGCCCTTGTCGGCCTTTCCCTGCATGAAGGAGAGTGGCACGGTCCATGAAGCTATTCAGCAGCTGCGGTCATTCTGCCCGATCGGCAGTTCCGGCCCTTGCGGCTTTAGTGAGTTGATGGTCGTCAATGACCTGGGTGGTCTTATTGGCCGGGTCACCCAGCAGGGCATCCTGCGGGTGCTTTTTTCGACCCTGCTCGATTCGGTCGACATTAAAGCTTTTGAGGGAAAAACAAAAGAATACAGTGATTTGGCTACGTTACTCAACGGGGTTATGATGCGGGAAGGTGTCAATCATCTGAACGCCTCGCTTGCCAAGGTCATTGAGAAAGGTATTCGTGTATTGCCCGCTTCAACCGACCTCATCCATGCCATGTCGGTCATGGTCATTGGCAAGGAAACTGTGCTGCCGGTTGTGGACCTCGGCAAGTTGGTTGGTGTGATCAAGCTTGCTGAGGTCTTCGGAGCCCTCGGTGATAAACTTATTGCCATGAATAGCAAATAGCCAAGAGAGGATGGATAACATGTCATCAACATATGTCGAAGCAGTGGAGGTCAAGGCCCCGTTTGACTGGAAGAGGGCGTTTTTCCTTTTTCTTGGGGTAGCCTTGTTCTGTATTATCTACTATTCCCCGGCCTGGCCGGATGCAATTGATCCGGCAGGCAAGCACTTTGCCCTGTCTGTGCAAGGCAAGGGTGCGCTGGCGGTTTTTGCCCTCGCCGCCACCTGGTGGATTTTTGAGGTCTTGCCGATCGGCGTTACCGGTATCGCCATCGGCGTGGTGCAGGCGATGTTTCTGATTCGCAAGCCGGAAGTTGCCTTCAAGGATTTCATGGACCCTTCGGTCCTCTTTATTTTTGGCTCCATCGTTATTGGCCTGGTCTTTACCAAGAGTGGTCTGACCAAGCGGATGGCCTACAAGATGCTGTCGATCGTAGGCGAGAGGACCAGCATGATCTACCTCGGCTGTTTTGTCATGACCGCAGCACTCACCCATCTTATGGCCCACACTGCGGTAGCAGCCACTATGTTTCCGCTCCTTCTGGCCATCAATGCCCTTTATTCCGACAACGACCTGCCGACAAAATTCGGTAAGGGGCTGTTTATCGGCATGGCCTATGTCGCCGGTGCCGGCAGTATCATAACCCTCCTCGGTGCCGCCCGCGGTGCTGTGGCCATCGGCTTTTACAAGGAAATGACCGGTAAGGAAATCAGTTTCTTCGAGCTCTCTTATTATATGGCTCCGATCGGCTGGCTGATGGTCTTTCTCCTCTGGGGTTTTATAATGCTGGTCTGTAAGCCTGAAAGAGCAGTAATCCCAGGACTGAAAGAAAGGGCCAAACGGATGTATATTGAATTGGGTGGCTGGAATCGCAAGGAGATTATGACACTCGCGATAGTTCTCTCCGTCATTCTGATTATTGCCCTGAAAAACTGGGTACCTGCACTTAAAAGCATTGATAAAACCGCCATACTCCTCACTTCAACCTTGTTGTTTTTCGTTTTTAATATCCTCAATGTTGATGATCTGGAGGATATTCCCTGGAATATTATTCTCCTCTTCGGCGGAGCGATGTCCATCGGTTTCTGCCTGTGGCAGACCAAGGCTGCGGAATGGATGGCGGTCAACTGGCTGCAGCTCTTTGCTTCTTCACCCGGTATCGTTTTTATTTTAGGCATGGCATTCTTTGTCATGATAATGACCAACTTTATCATGAACGTGGCGGCCATTGCCATTTCCCTGCCGGTTGCATTGGTTATCGCCCCGTACCTTGGTGTTGGTGGCGAGGTAATTTTCTTCTCGGCCCTGATGGTTGCAGGCATGCCCTTCCTGTTGTTGATTGGCGCTGCACCCAATGCCATAGCCTATAACTCAAAACAGTTTACGACCGGCGAGTTTTTCAAGTATGGTGTTGCCGCCAGCGCACTGTTAATGGTTGTGGTCTGGTTGGCCGTAGCGGTTATTTGGCCGCTTATGGGGATGCAAATATTTTTGAAATAGTGTTTTAGTACCCTAAAAATTCGTTTCTTGTTATTTATAAACGAATTTCTAAGGTACTTATCCCGTTTGCCGGGGTTAGTTATTCTTGCTTGCATTGGCGGTCGGAACAATGATTTCGCCGCCAATGCCGCAATGACCCAGGCCGAAATAGTCGTTCAATGTCCCTTTGATTCTGGTGGAAGAGGTCTAGGTTGAGCAAGGCAAGAAAAATGAGAGTGCTGGTCGTCGACAACGAGATTGAATTCGCTTCGACCCTGACAACCCGTCTGCAGTTGCGTAAAATCGAGGCCGCCAGCGCTTTCTCCGGCTCGGAGGCGCTGGCGGCAATTCCCCTTTTTATGCCTGATGTGCTGATTCTCGATCTGCAGATGCCCGATATGACAGGCATTGAAGTGCTGACCCAGGTTAAGGCCATCGATCCCACCATCGAGGTGATCCTCCTCACCGGTCACGGCTCCTTTGATGCAGGGATCACCAGCATGGAATTGGGTGCCTTCGACTATATCATCAAACCCGTCGACCTGACCAGTCTTCTGGAAAAGATCGCCGAGGCTTATAGCAAAAAGAGTATTCGAAAGACGGGCCGATAACTCTCTTTTACCTTGGAAATTCGTTTCAAATCTTAGGGATGAATTTTGTAAATGTACTTATCCCCCCTTGTGGGGGGTTAGATTGCCAACGACCGTCGGCATTATAATTCTTGGAAACCTCGCCAACTGCATCCACCCCACCAGCCCAATTCGCATTACTTTGTCGCCAGTATTGTTGACAGCCATCAAAAAATAAGATTCAATGCGCTGTTTGTATTGAGATACGGGGTAGTTTTTTCTTTTTTTGCTTGGGAGATACCATGGAAAGATATCTTGTTAAAGACCTTATGGTCCCTATTTCCGAATATGCTACAGTGACGGTCGGCACAACCCTCCTTGATGCCTTGCGGGTGTTGGAAAGGGCCCAGGATGCCTACACCGTCAGCAAGTATCATCATCGAGCCATACTGGTTCTTGATGCGGATGGGAATGTTGTCGGGAAAATCAGTCAACTTCGAGCCCTTAAAGCCATTCAGCCGGAAGTCGAATTAACCGAAGAGCTTGCAGAAATTCGCCGTTTCAAATTCAGTGAGAATTACCTGGCAGAGCTGAGAGACATTCGATCGTACGGGAAAATCATCAAGAAGGAAACCCTGCTTGTGGCGGCGGGAAAAAAGGTCGAAGAGTTCATGCAAGCCCCTACGCCCGGTGAGTTTGTCTCCGAAGACAGCAGCCTGGATATAGCCATCCACAGACTGGTGGCAGGTGCCCACATGTCCTTGCTGGTCACCCGGGATGACCGAATAGTTGGTGTTCTCCGGATTTCTGATGTCTTTGCCGCGCTTTTTCATGGGATGATGGCTGCTGCAGCCTAGCCGAAGACGGCGCTCAGTGAAACAGAGATGCGGCAAGCCGCCTAAAACATTGTCCAACAACTGAAAACACTTCGAGAATACTATGAAAGAGCTGGAAATACTTTTCAACAGGATAGTTCAACGGGTCAACATCAACCTTCGCGAACTTCATTTTGACGTTAGCCCCTATGCGGCGACACTTTTCCCGTCGGACCAGATGAGTAAGTTTTATGCTTTTTATGGAATAACTCCAGGTCATCCCCTCGATCTGCATTTTGAGCACTCGGCCTTGGCTGGCAGTTATTTTCTCGGCAAATGCCGAGTAAGGAATTCCCTGCTGTACAAGAGTGATATTCGGGGAGATGAACTGAAACGCAAGGATCAAAGCATCCGTTTTGACAGATTTACCCTGACTATGAACAAAGACGAACTCATCGATATCGAGGACAGCGCTCTGGTCAAAACCCTGGTTCACAACTATTCCCACGATCCTGAGACGCCTGAAAAATTCTTCATTAAAGATACTCTGGCCATGGATTATTCGAATATCCATGGCTCACCGTGCGACGGCACCTTCCTTGGTCCCTTTGCCACCGTGGACCTTACCACCATGCGGGATTGTGTGATCGGAGCCTATTCCTATATTCAGGCTGGAGAGATTTCCCACATGGATATCGCACCTGGAACCATATGGGTCAATAGTCCCGGAAATTTCAATTTCTTTTATAAATATCCAGCCGATGCGTTAGCGGAATATGTTTCGCTTTCGCCTGAAAAGGTGCCGTGGGGGATTTTGATCGACTTCATCGAACAGCGTAAAATTGAGTTCCAAAGGGTCTTCGATTACGCCAATATTGAGGCAATTGAGTCGGTTCCAAAGACTTCCTCCCTTGACCGGTATGCCGTGGTCTTGCCGAATATGCGGATTGCCGACAACGTTCTTATCTCACAACGGGCGTATCTTGAGAATTCCAGCCTCGGCAAGGGCTCGAATGCCCAGGAAAACTGTTTCATCATCAATTCATGTCTGGAGGGGAATAACGTAACCGCCCACGGTGCAAAAATTGTCGAAACTGACATGGGAAGCGGCTCCTTCGTCGGCTTTAACAGCTTCCTGTTCGGCAAAAAAGAGGCGAGGTTGAAAATCGGCAATGGCTGCGTCATCATGCCCCATACCATTATTGATATTGAAGAACCGCTGGAAGTCCCTGTCGAACATCTGGTCTGGGGCCTGATAAAAAATGCTGCCGATCTTGCCGAGAACAGTATTTCCCTTGAAAAACTCGGTACTTTGCATGGCTCCTTCACGCAGGGGAGGATGCATTTTGAAGGGGAAGGCATGCTTTTGCTCAAGGCATTCAAGGATCGCATTTTCCATATTCTAGATGTCAACGGGGCTTTTTTTGAAGATGGCCAGAAGGCGGGGCACGCCCAGAGAAACCAACGGCTGTCACTGAATACCATCCAACCTTTCCAATTTGGCCCGATGGAGGGGATGTATCCGAACATTAGAATTTTACCTTAAAACCTGTTCCGACCATGATGAAAAAAACTTTTGCCGTGCCGGGGGTGGTCCTTCTCGACGACCTTTTAGCCGGCTTTCCCCATCCTACAGTCCTTCTCGACGACGGTTTCAAGGTCGTCACAGCCAACCGGCTGTTTGAGGCGCTGACCGGCCATAGCCGCGAGGAGGCGACTGGGGTTTACGGTGATTTTATTCTGCGCAGCAACATGGGCAACAACCGCGGCCAGATATTTCAGGAGGTCACCGAAACCGGGGAGATGGCAACCATTGAAGGGGATATCATCAATCGCGGTCGCAAGAAGATCCCGGTGCGCTTTACCCTCTCCCAGATGCGAACAGGTCGAGGGGGGCTGACCAAGGGTCTGCTGATAGTCATCGAAGATTTGACGGCCATGGCTAAAACGGCAAATACTGCGCTGCTCGGCGATTGGACGACCGATATCATCGGCCACAGTCCGAAGATGCAGGCAGTTTTTGCAATCATGCCGCTCATGGCTCATACCGAGGCCTCAATCCTCATCACCGGCGAAACCGGAACTGGCAAGGATAAAATTGCCGAGGCCATCCATCGCAATTCGTCGCGGGGAAAATTTCAGTTTATCAAGATCAACTGCGGTGCTTTGCCGGCGGAACTCTTGGAGTCGGAACTGTTTGGTCATGTCAAGGGAGCCTTCACCGGGGCGGTTCGCGACAAACCGGGGTTGTTTAAGCTTGCCGACAAGGGGACCATTTTTCTCACCGAAATCGGCGATATGCCGTTGTCACTGCAAGTGAAACTGCTGTCGGTTCTCGACGATCAGGCCTTTTATCCGGTCGGTGGAGAGCGCAAAGAAAAGGTCGATATGCGGGTCATTGCCGCCACCCATCGGTCGCTGAGGGACCAGGTGGAACGGGGGGCTTTTCGTGAAGACCTTTTCTATCGCCTCAATGTTCTGCATATTCATCTGCCGCCGCTGCGTGAGAGAGATGGCGATATCCGCTTTCTCCTCGACTATTTCCTGCAAGATTATGCCGTTCGGCTTGGCAAGGAGGTGCAGACCTTTTCCGGATCGGCCCTGCACCACCTCCTCGATTACCCCTATCCCGGAAATATCCGGGAATTACGCAACATCGTCGAATACTGCGCCAACGTCTGTCGTAAGAACGCTATCGGCAAGGAGGATCTGCCGCGTTACCTCTTTGAGCCTTTGCAGGCTACCCATCCTGCCGGCGGTTCGTCTGAAAATCTTGTTGAAATCGATAGAGAGCTTGGCAAGGGAGTCAAGTCCACCGACGTTCCTTTGGGGCGGCAAGTTGCCGGCGACAATTGGCCGTCGATCGAGAGGGAGATGATCCTCCAGGCCCTTGCCGATGGAAAGGGTAATCGGCAGAAGGCTGCGGAACTGCTGGGCTGGGGCCGAACGACCCTGTGGCGCAAGAT
>JAHJLI010000065.1 GCA_018821785.1 Pseudomonadota bacterium | reverse complement strand
TTACCGATTTTTCCGAGACCCTGAACGAGACCCATGGAAGAAGTGGATTTACCCTCTCCAAGCGGTGTCGGGGTGATTGCCGTGACGTCGATGTATTTACCGTCTGGTTTGTCTTTCAGGCGCTTAAGTACCTTCTGGAAGTCGATTTTGGCGATGTAATGGCCCTGGGGAAGCAGTTCTTCCTTGGTCAGACCAAGCTTCTCACCGATCTCATAGATAGTCAGCATCGTTTTTTCCGCATCTTGTGCAATTTCCCAGTCCGCATGTTTGGTAGGATCTAAGACCATGGTACACTCCTTTGTTAGATTGAGGCTCTCTGCGAGCCAGTTAAAGAGTTACAACGTCGTCAGTATGTTGTACGGCAGTGTAATAATGCTCATAACTGCCACTAGTAAATAAAAATAGGGTCCCTTGCAAGCGTCTGGAAGGAAGGTTGAGTGAGCCTGTCTGTATTACAATGAATTTTGACCGATCATTAAAAACGTCTCTCATTATCAATCGCGGCAGCTTTTAAAATGACTCAACAACACGAAATTCGTACCATAAACATCTTCGATTATCAATCGGTTTTAAGGTTCGGGGAACCGAAAAAATATTTCAATCGATTGTGTATATACTTGCCGAGTACGCCGACAGCGATATCGGCGGATCGGAATACCGGTAAGCCGTTGGCCTGAAAATCTTCAGCCAGGTAGTCGTAGAGCGTGCCGCTGTCGACGACTATGACCAGCGGTTTCGACGACCCCTTGCCAAGAGTCGCAATTCGTTCGACGATGGAGTTCTGTGGATCGTGTCCGGCATCCGGTGCCATTTCGTTTGGCAGGGTGTGGAGCATGGGAGTTAACGGAACAATGGCAACGACGACGACATCGATATTGCTGTCGTCAAGCAGGGCCCCGATCGCTTCCACATACACATCCTCCGAGGCCATCGGGGTGATATCCAGAGGATTGTTGACCCCGGTGAGAGCATCAAGTTTGGCGGCGGCAAGAATGTTTTCAAGGCGCTTGCGGGTTGTCCGGCTGAGGCTGGCGATCTCCAGTCGGTAATCTTCGCCAAGGAGGTTGTCGGCAATGCCGACCGCTTCGTAGCCAGCATTGCTGATCGCCGCCAGTCGATTACCGGAGACTTTCTTATTATGCAGTCCTGAGGAAAGTCTCAGCAAGCCTTCAAAGACGTTAAAGGTCTCGGCAACCATCGCCCCGGCCTGTCTGATACAGGATTCGCAGACCATGTAGTCGCCGGCAATTGAGGCGGTGTGGCCGGAAAGGGCGTTTTTTCCCTCGGGGGTACGACCGGCTTTATAGAAAATGACCTCTTTGCCCTGTAATATCGCTTCGCTTACTGCCCGAGCAAAACTCAGACCATCAAGATCGGTGAACCCCTCCATGTAGAAGGCCACGGTCTGCAGTTCATCTCTAGTGTTAAGGAAGTGCAGGAAGTCACCGGCGGTGAGGTCGATCTGGTTACCGATGGAAATGGCATAGGCCGGATCAAGAAAGTTCAGTTTGCTCATCCGAGTGATCATGTAGGCACCGCTCTGACTCACCAGGCCAAGGGTGCGGCGGTGGCGGCCCCTGTTTTTCGGCAGTTTCGAGTCGGGGATGAACATTGCATCATAGCACCCTGGATGAGAAAGGATACCGAGACTGTTGGCCCCTAGAAAAATTGGTGCTTCAAATGAGTTGCGGCGAGCGGTGACAATCTTGTCCTGAATTTTCTGCACCAGATGCTGCTGTCCTTCCTGTTCCCCCAAACCTCCGGAAATAAGAAGGACGCTTTCGGCAAGCTTGTGGTGGAGAATGGCATGGATCATCTCGGGAACGCGGGATGCGTCTACCGCAAGGATAAGTAAATCGAGTTTTTTATTGATGGTCCTGAGGTCTGCCACGGTGGCGATTCCATCAATTTCTCTTGCCTCGGGATGAATGAGGACAAGGTCCTGACGTGGAAAGCCATTGGCCAGGATGTTTTCCAGGATGATCCTGCCGATATTCATTTTCCGTGCGGAAATACCGACAATGCCGATTGAGGAGGGATGCAGAAGTTTGTCGATTTTTTCAATCGGCCGGGTAGGTTGAATCTGCCTGGTTGTAGAAAACCGGCAGAGACCGTCCAGCGGCATCATCAGATAATTACTGAAGGCAAACGGGTTGACCTCGAGTTCTTCTATTATATAGGGGCTGAAACCCTTAGTCGGAGAAAAATGGCGGGCTACCTGAATAAGTGCGGAAAAGCATTCGAGCAGCTGATTGTCGGTGACGATGCGCTTCTGACCGCGGGTGAGACCAGCCATCTTTTTGTAAGAAATGGTCTCTTTGAACAGGTCGAAAAAGGCCTCGCCGTCAACCTGTTCGGTCGAGGCAGAAACCACAGCCTGGCCTTTTCTGAACCTTGCGGCATAGAGCTCGGTGTCTCTGCCACCCAGGCCAGCGCTGAGAATCAGGCCGAACTCACGGCTGTTACGGAGACTGACCAGCAGCTCATTGCCGAATTCCTCGGAATCGGGTTGCATATACTGGCAAAGGATATAGCCGCGGATGTCTTCGGCGATAGCCTTTTGCAGTTCTAAAAGCGGCAAACTCCGGTAGGAGGGTGGACCATGTTCCGGATTCCGAAGAATAATCTCGGCATATTTTTCAGGTATTTCACAGCTCATTCGTCGCAGTGTGGACAGCACCTCTTCGGTATTTTTCCCGCATATCCTGACGCCTCCGACGTCGCTTTTATGGAGAATGGTAGGGGAGACAACCTTGATTACTACTTTCTTGCCGGGCAGTTCCCGCAATAGTTTGCTTTCAAAACGGCCGTTTTTGTCAAGAAGAATGAATTGCGGCGGGGTCTCCCCACCGATCAGCCTGATGAAATCATATACTTCGTACTCGAAGAGGTAGTCGCGACCCTGTTGTTGCGCTTTGCCGAAAAGGTCGCTGAGGCCGGTAAAATTTATATGGGTTTGCATAGCTTCTGGTCTCAGTTGATGGTGGTGGTTTCAGTCCGCCCATTGTCCCCGATAACGACCAGATTTGCCAACATAAAAAAGTAAGGAGGCGATTTCCCGGTAAGTCCTGGGAAAAATCAAAAAAAGTGCCAAGAATATGTGCAAATACACACATTGTAGTATTGTCTGTTTCGCCAAAACAACTACAATAGTCAAAAGTTTTCTATCCGATAGTATAAGGTATTTAACCCCGATAAATGGGATAAGTACCTTCGCGAAATTCGTTTTAAAAACCAGGAACGAATTTCCAAGGTACTCATAATAGAAGTGAAAGAGGCAAGTTTATGGCGAAAAAAGTGTTGATAATCGGTGCGGTGGCCCTTGGCCCAAAGGTGGCTTGCAGATTGAGAAGGCTTGATCCTCAGTTGGAAATTACTCTTATTGACCGAGACGACATCATTTCCTACGGTGGCTGCGGAATTCCATATTATGTCGGCGGCGATATCAACGATATCGAAGACCTTTGCAAAACAACGTCGCATGCCCTCCGTGATGAGGCCTTTTTTGAGAATTGCAAAGGGATAAGAGTCCTCACCAGAGTTGAGGCAAAAGAGATTAATCGTCGGCAAAAACAGGTAAAGGTTTGCAACTTGGAGACCGGGGAAGAAACACTTCTGCCCTATGATAAACTGGTGCTGGCAACCGGTGCCAGTGCCTTTCGTCCCCCATTTCCAGGTTCCGGTCTTCCCCGGGTCTTCACCGTATCCGATCTGCACGAAGCGAAAAACTTGAAAACCCTGATGTCGACCGGCAAGGTCAGCCGGGCTGTGGTAGTCGGGGCGGGGGCCATCGGTCTTGAGATCACCGAGGCCTTGACCGATTTATGGGGCATTGCAACCACCTTGGTTGAAATGGAGGACCAGGTGCTGCCCACGCTGCTCGGCAAATGTATTGCCAGGGTTGCGGCTGGAGAGCTGCAGAAGCACGGGGTTGAGCTGCTCCTTGAGGCCAGAGTCTTAGAGGTGTCTGAAAACCCGGAAACCGGTAAGCTGACAGTAAAAACCTCAAAGAAGTCGCTGGAGGTGGATATCGTCGTGCTCGCAGCAGGGGTGAGACCGAACACCGCTTTGGCCCGGGAGGCAGGTCTGGCTCTGGGGACTTCGGGGGGGATAAGCGTCGACCAGCGGATGCGAACCAGCGACCCAAATATCTATGCCGGCGGCGATTGCGTTGAGGTTCGCAATCTGATCAGCGGCGAGAACATGCTCATGGCCCTCGGTTCGCTTGCCAATCGGCAGGGACGGATAATCGCCACCAATATCAGCGGCGGCCAGAGTCATTTCAAGGGTACGGTTGGTACTTTCTGTTTAAAACTCTTTGAGTTAGGTGTTAGCAAGGCCGGCCTCACCTATCGCCAGGCCAAGGAAACCGGCTTTGATCCGGTGTACGGAGTGGTGTCCCAGGCCGATCATGCTCACTTTTATCCGAGTTCGGAACTTATCTATATTTCGCTCCTGGCCGACCGCAAGTCTAGAAAGATCCTGGGTATCGAAGCGGCGGGGAAAAACGGTGATGCAGTCAAGGCGCGGGTTGACACCATTGCCGTGCTCCTTGATCATGGCTTGCACGTCGACGAGGTGTGCAGCCTGGAAATTGGCTACGCGCCACCCTTTGCCTCGGCGATGGATGTCATTAATAATGCCGGCAACGCCCTCGACAATATACTTGCCGGCAACAATCGGCCGATCGATGCCGCCGATTTCCTTTACGAGTTTGTCCACAAAACGACGAGAATTATCGATGTCAGGGGTGAAAAGGAGGCAGCCCCATTCAAAGCAAAATACGGGGCCAGGTGGGTAAATATTCCCCAGGACCAGTTGCGCCGCAGATATAGCGAGATTCCCGGCAATGAACCGTTTTTCCTGATCTGCGACACCGGCCCCCGTTCATATGAGGCCCAGGTTTTTCTCAGTTCGCGGGGCATCACCAACACCCGCAACATCCAGGGCGGCTTTGCTATGATCAAAGTTACCGATCCGACTTTTATTTAGGAGCTGTAAGGCAAGAACAGAGCCTTTTTGACCATTTCCTTATGGCTAATGAACAGGTGTTTCGACCGGTTTTTCGGTAACGGCATCTTGCGGGAAGTGATGGATTTCCCCTTCGAGGGTGATAATTGTCCAGTTGCCGTCGGCGTCGCAGGCCTTGATGAGACACTCAACGGCGGCCTTGTCTCTTAGAGCCAGTTGGCACGGTTCATTGATATTTCGGCCGGTGATAGAGGTGAATTGTCTGGTTGTTGCCAGGAGCTTGAATTCGTTTATTGCTTTTTCAAAAATGAGGATTCGTGCGAATTCTTCAGGGTCAATTTCCTTGATTTGTTGACGAAGAATTTCGATTTCTGCTTTCTTTGCGGCAATGACAGCGACGGTTTTTTCCATTTCCGCCTTTTGTTCGGAGGGGATGGAGAAAAGAATCTGTTTCTGGATTTCGATGTCAGCTTCGATGTAGTTTATCTTTTTGAGCAGGTCTTGGGTTTTCGACATAAAGGTTCCCTTGTTGCTGTATTTGGATGTGTTTGGGTGAGAAGAGCAGCCTACTCTTTCTGGAGCCGGCGCGGCAATTTCGCGTGGTAATTGTCTTTTAAAAAAGCAAGAAAATCATTGGTTGCGGCGAGCCGACCTTGTTTGAAATGCTCCTCGGTCGAAGTTGCCTCGGCTGCGACACAGGTTTTCAATATTTTTTCCTGCCTTTCGGCAAGTACTTGGTAAAGATCAAGAAGATAGCTGTAGGCCATAATGGTGTTCCGGGTTAGTAATAGACGAAGTTTTTAAGATCAATGTTATCCTGAAGATATTTTCGTATCCACTGCAATTCCTCAAGTCGTCCACGGGCATGGGCAGAGTCATCCTGATTGCCGATTTTCACAGCTTTTTCTGCTTCGAGGATTTTTAGACTGAGATAATTATGGATTTCAACTGAAAAATCGTTTGGCATCAAATTCTCCGCATTGCAAATTCATTTTCGTTTTATTCCGCACTGTTTCCCTATCCCCCGGACAGTCACCCTGCTATCAGGCCTGGTAGATGGTGTCGGCAATATCCGCGAGTTCTGTCCGAAAACCGTGTTGTCGCAAAGTGGAGACGATAGATCCAAGCTGCTTTACGTCGTCGAAGATGATATCGGCTCTGCCATTTTTGTCAAGAACTGTATATCCCGCTTTGCCGAGGAGGTCACAAGCGGCGCTGATATCGTGAACGGTAATGGCTTGAATGGAAAAGTCCTGCATGTAGAATATTGGCAATGTCAAAGACTCCAGATCATTCGCCTTACTCCTGCAGTCTTCGTCGATGAAGATAATTTTCAATAAATACATTGCAGCTCACAGGCGAGTTCGATATTGTTGACCTCTTAGGCTTCTGGCCTGTAAAATATTGAGAAAGTTTGCAACAACTATTTGGCTGCATGTCGGTCAATTTGATCTTATAGAAAAAAGGAGTTTCTCATGGTAAAGATAGGGATAATAGGTGGGTCAGGCCTGGAGAATCCGGCAATTTTTCAAAATCCCCAGATTGTTGAAGTAGACACAAAATACGGACAGCCTTCATCATCGCTTATAGCCGGAAAAATAAGCGGCGTCGAGACCGTTATCCTGGCAAGACATGGCAGCAATCACCAATTCAGCCCAACCCAGGTCAACAACCGAGCCAATATCATGGCAATGAAGGAGGTGGGAGTCAGCCACATCATTGCCACTACGGCTTGCGGCAGTCTCAGGAAAGAAATTGATCGTGGACATTTGGTGATACTCGATCAGTTTATCGATTTCACCAGGTTCCGCAAGAACACCTTTTTTGATTCCTTTGAATCCGGTGCTCACCATACCGCCATGGCTCATCCTTTTGCCGAGGAATTACGGGAAAAACTCTCAGCAGCAGGGCAGGTTCTGCAGCTGCCTGTCCATTCCCGGGGTTGTGTCGTCACCATTGAAGGTCCACGATTTTCAACAGTAGCAGAGTCGAAAATGTTTCGGTTGTGGGGCGCTGATGTTATCAATATGTCCACCGCTCCGGAGGCGATGCTGGCCAATGAGGTAGGGATTCCCTATGCGGCTGTGGCCATGTCGACAGATTATGATTGCTGGAAAGAAGATGAGCCGCATGTAACTTGGGATGAAATATTAACGGTATTTCGCAAGAACGCTGATAATGTCACAGGGTTGTTGGTAAAGGTAATAGAATCGTTTAACAAATAAAGAGAAAAAGAGGGCGAAGATGGATCTGAAAAAATGTGTGCGGAGTATACCTGATTGGCCGATTAAAGGGGTGGTTTTTCGTGATTTGACAACGCTTATGAAGGATCCGGATGCCTTCAAGGAGTCCTGCGATATTCTTGTCAGGCGTTATCGCGATATGAAAATCGATAAGGTGGTCGGCATTGATGCCCGTGGTTTTGTTTTCGGAGCGGTTCTCGCCTACCAACTCGGGGTAGGTTTTGTTCCTGTCAGGAAAAAGGGCAAACTCCCCGCAGAAACGGTTGAAGAGTCCTATGTTCTAGAATATGGATCGGGTACTTTGGAAATACACAAAGATGCTATAGAGCCCGGTGACAGGGTGGTAATCGTCGACGACCTGATAGCCACGGGCGGTACAGTCGGTGCCACAGTCCTGCTGGTAAGGGGACTTGGCGCTGAAATACTCGAATGCGCTTTTCTCATCGAACTACCCGACCTCAAGGGTCGCAGCAGAATTCCAGATTGCAAGATCTTTGCCATGATGGAGTTTGAGGGGGAATAGATAGTTGCAGCAGCAAAAAAGGACAAGTCCCGGTGGCGGGACTTGTTGACGAGTGATGCTCCGTTTATTGAGAAGCTTCCAAAAATGGTGATACTTCCTGCAAGGGACAATAATACTCTCCCGCCTCACATGAAAAATGGCTGCCAGGGTTGATTAGTTTTCGACATGTGGCTATTATGCTGGCTGTTTCTCTTGTCATGTTTTTTGCTTAAACTCCTATCTTGAGGATTTCATGAATGTAACCGTGTTTGGGGTCGGATACGTCGGACTCGTGCAGGCTGCAGTATTAGCCGATGTCGGCCACTATGTCTGCTGTGTGGATGTGGATGAGAAGAAAATTGAGGGATTAAAAAACGGAGTTATCCCTATTTTCGAACCCGGCTTGTCGGAGCTGGTCCGGACCAATTATGAGAAAAAGCGGCTGGAATTTACCACCGATGCCCGCAAGGGCGTTCAACATGCCGAACTCCTTTTCATCGCCGTCGGTACCCCGCCAGACGACGACGGCAGCGCTGATCTGCAGTATGTCCTGGCTGTGGCCGGTTCGATTGCTGCGCTTATGGATGAGGGCAAGATCATCATCGACAAATCGACTGTTCCTGTCGGCACAGCCGACAAAGTTCGAGCTCATATGACCGCAGTGCTCCAGGAGAGAAACCTCGAATTGCCTCTATATGTGGCCTCGAATCCGGAATTTTTAAAGGAAGGCTCAGCCCTTGACGACTGTATGCGACCGGAACGGATCATTATCGGCACAGACTGTGACGAGGTGGAAGAGAAGATGCGCGAACTGTATGAACCCTTCAGTCGCAACCACGATAAAATCATGATCATGGATGTGCGTAGCGCCGAGTTCACCAAATATGCAGCAAACTGTCTCCTGGCTACAAAAATTTCGTTCATGAACGAGATGTCCAATCTGGCCGAGCGATTGGGTGTGGATATTGAGCAGGTGCGGCGGGGGATTGGTTCCGATTCCCGGATTGGCTACCAGTTCATCTATCCCGGCTGCGGGTACGGCGGCTCCTGTTTTCCAAAAGATGTGCAGGCGCTTGAACGATCGGCACGGGAGATCGGCTATGAGGCGCAGATTCTCAGGGCTGTTGAGAGCGTCAATTACCGGCAGAAGGAAAAGCTCTACGAGCACGTCTGTACCTTTTACCCGGATGGGGTCGCCGGCAAAACCTTTGCCGTCTGGGGACTTTCCTTCAAACCCAAGACCGACGATATGCGGGAGGCCTCAAGCAGGGTGTTGATAGAGGCACTGTGGAAGGCCGGGGCGAAGGTTCAGGCCTATGATCCGGAGGCCATGGAAGAGGCTCAGCGACTTTATGGTAACCGCGATGATTTTACATTGATGGGTACCAAAGAGGCGGCTCTGCATGGTGCCGATGCGCTGGTAATCGTCACCGAATGGAAGAGCTTTCGAGTACCGGATTTCAAGGCCATGCGATCTGAGTTGCGGGATACAGTTATTTTTGATGGTCGAAACCTCTACGATCCTGCACGGGTCGAGGCAATGGGCCTGGCGTATTACGGCATCGGTCGGGGACGTTCGATTAAAATGAACGGCTGAATAATAAAGAGAGAAGCGTATGAAAATAGCATTGATTACTGGAATTACCGGGCAGGATGGGGCATATCTCGCAGAGTTTCTGCTGAAAAAAGGTTACGAAGTGCATGGCATCAAGCGGCGTGCCTCATCGTTCAACACCGACCGGATCGACCACCTCTATCAGGATCCTCATGTCGGTAATCGTAAGTTCATTCTGCACCACGGCGACCTGACCGATTCTTCGAGTCTCATCCATATTATTGGCAAGGTGCGTCCGGATGAAATCTATAACCTGGCTGCCCAGTCCCATGTAGCTGTTTCTTTTGAGGAACCCGAATATACCGCCAACTCTGACGCACTGGGGACGCTGCGGGTTCTCGAAGCCATCCGCATTCTCGGGCTTACCGACAAGACCCGTTTTTACCAGGCCTCGACTTCCGAGTTGTACGGCAAGGTGCAGGAAATTCCCCAGACTGAGAAGACACCGTTCTACCCTCGTTCACCCTATGCGGTTGCCAAGATGTACGCTTATTGGATCGTTGTCAACTACCGCGAGGCCTATGGAATTTATGCCTGCAACGGCATACTTTTCAACCATGAATCACCGCTTCGTGGTGAGACCTTTGTTACCAGGAAAATCACCAGAGCTCTGGCGCGCATCTTCCTTGGTCTGCAGGATTGCCTGTATCTCGGTAACCTCGATGCCAAACGAGATTGGGGACATGCCCGCGACTATGTGCAGATGCAGTGGTTGATGCTGCAGGAGGAAACGCCGGATGATTATGTCATTGCCACTGGAGTGCAACATTCGGTGCGTGACTTTGTCAACGCCGCTGCTGCCGAATTGGCAGTCACTCTGCGCTGGGAGGGCACGGGCACCGATGAGATTGGTGTTGTTGCGAGTGTACCACCGGGAGAGATCCAAAAAGGCATGAAGGTTGGCGATATCATCATCCGGGTTGACCCCCGATATTTTCGGCCGACCGAAGTTGAAACCCTGCTCGGTGACCCTACCAAGGCCCGCGAGAAGCTCGGTTGGGTGCCGAAAACCAGCTTTCTCGAACTGGTATCCGAGATGATGCGCTATGATCTGGAAGGTGCCAGGCGTGATGAGCTGTGCAAGAGTGAAGGATTTACTGTACTTAATCATCACGAATAGGGAGACAGGAGTATGACTTCTCACTCTTGTCCCCTCATCAGTGACGAACGCATTTTTGTTGCCGGACACCGCGGCATGGTCGGGGCGGCCATTGTTCGGCAGTTGCAGAAAATGGGTTGCAAAAACATCATAACCCGGTCCCATGGCCAACTGGATTTAACCAGTCAACTGGAGGTTCGGGATTTTTTTGCTCTTGAGAGGATCGACCGGGTAGTGCTGGCTGCTGCCAAGGTCGGTGGCATCCACGCGAATAACATTTATCCGGCTGAATTCATCTATGTCAATATGATGATAGAGGCCAATGTCATCCATGAGGCGTATCTGGCCGGGGTGCGGGACCTTCTCTTTCTCGGCAGTTCATGTATCTATCCGAAATTTGCGCCGCAGCCCATGGAGGAAAAACAGTTGCTCACCGGTATTCTTGAGCCGACCAATGAACCCTATGCGGTGGCTAAGATTGCCGGAATAAAGATGTGCGAGGCATATAATCGCCAATTTGGCACCCGTTACCGCTCTGTGATGCCGACCAATCTCTTCGGGCCAGGCGACAATTATCACCTGGAAAATAGCCATGTCATCCCTGCAATGATCAGGAAATATCATCTGGCGCAACTGGCGATGACCGGCGACAGCGAGGCGATTCAGGCCGATGAAAAACGCTATGGCACCATTCCGCCGGACATCTGCCGGGCAATTGGATATCGGGCAGACCAAGACAGATTGGACACCAGCCGTCCACCGAAGGTCGTGCTGTGGGGAACCGGCTCCCCCAGGCGGGAGTTCCTGCATGTGGACGACATGGCTGCCGCCTGCATCCATGTCATGCAGTTGCAACAGGCAGAGTTTGAGGCACCGTATCCTTCCTTTGTCAATGTGGGCACCGGAGAGGATATCACCATCCGTGAAGCCGCGTTACTGATCGCCGAGCTGGTCGGCTTTAGAGGCGAGACTGTTTATAATAGTGACCAGCCGGACGGCACTCCACGTAAACTCCTGCATACCGGAAGGATCAACAGCCTTGGTTGGCGGCCGTCTCTTGGTTTTAAACAAGGATTGGCTGATGCCTACCGTGCCTACCAAGAGGTGGTCGATTAACTCTTCAGTTATTCCTCAATTCTTCGCCGAGACCGACGGATCATATCATCGCGGATCAGGTCATGGTCGAGTTGGAAGATATCCTTTGGGAATAGGAGTTCCATAACCCCGGAGTCGAAGATGCGTTTGATCTCATACTCGTCGTGGGCGACATCTTGCTGGTACATGTAGTTGAGCCATGAACGGTTGGTGTGGATGATAAATTCTACCCGCATACCGCCCAGCCGGGCAAAGAATTTGAGCATCTCGGTCTTCGGGCTGGAGCCGGTGGCGGTGGCCTTATAGAGACTGCTGCCGGTGAGGGTGTCGGAGATATCCTCAAGGACCATAAAGCTGTCAGCCTTGGAGGCGCTGCGGGTCAGGTGGCTCTGGAAGGTCTTGATATCGGCAACCGAGTCGAGCACCGCCATTAGGCCAAGCTCGTCGTCTACTGCCACGGCCGGGTTTTTTTCGTTCTTGCGTAACAGCTTTAAAACTTTGGCCTCAGGGGGTTTCTTGCGGATCGAGACGTATATGGGGATATCCCGATTGCCGGCGGTGAAACGTCGTCGCTTGAGAAGGGTAAGTTTACAGCCTTTACTCAGTTGTGTCGCCTGGGCCTGAGCCGTTGTGAAGACTTTCACCTCGGTGCAGCGGAAAGCTTCCTCGGTGTGCAGGGAATAAAGATAGACAATGTCATGTTCGCCGATTTTCAGGGTCTTGCTCCATACATAGTCGTTCAGGAAGTGAAGAAAGTTTGAAAACTTCTGTTCTATTTCCGTCTCCCTTTCCCTCTGATCGATGCTGCCGGCAAGATTCATCAACACAAGTTTGCGCCTGGCCTCGAAGCGGGCTTTTTTATGATACCGGTTGTTGAACATGATGAGGAGCAGGGTAACCGGGTCATTGGCTACCTCTATTTCATTAGTAGTGGCAATGGATGAAGCGTAAGGCTTGAGCATCTTGCCGCTGAGAGAGTTGACCACCGCGTCGGCGGTACGCGCGTATTCGTAGACCCTTGCCTCGATTTCCCGGACCGTACCGTTGAGGCCGAACATGTTGCCGAGCAGTGCGCAGGCACGGTGGCTGCGTTCTTCCTGGTGCCGGGGATTTTCCATCAGCCCGGACAACTGGGAGAAATTTGAAATTCCCAGAAACTCGAAGATCTGGCTGCGCAACGCCCGATACTTGGTGATGTTGATGCGCTGACTGCAAAGGTTTTTTACCCATTTTCTGGTTTCTGGGGCAAAAGGCTGTGATAAATCAATCGTATCTTCAACCGCCATTGGCCCATGCTGCTGGAGGGAAGTAAAAACACTATCTTCGGTAATGACTGACATTTTCTCTCCGTACTACCAAGGTGCAGGAATGGTTTTGAATTGTTTGTCTACTGCTGGTTTTTCGTCTCATGGAAACATTTTACCGGTAATTATGGATAAAACCAGTATTAAAAGAAAGCAGGGGCAAGGAAGGGGAGCAGGGCCACGGTCAATGGAAATCTCCCTTGAGTTTTAGCCAAAATTTTGTTACGGGAACAGGACATATAGGCACTGCAGGCACGCAGTGTTTTCTTTTATTTCACCCATGAATGGAACAGATATGTATAGAAATTTCAGTATAGTCCCGAAAATTATGTTTGGCAGGGGATCGTTTAATCAGCTTGGTGATGTTATTGGTGAACGGCGGATACATCCCGATTCCTATTTTGTCTTTATTCTTGACGATGTGTTCATCGGCAAGCCTCTGCAGAAACGTTTGCCCATGCAGGCGAAGGATCTGCTGTTGCCGGTGAACGTCGATGACGAGCCGAAAACCAGCTATATTGATAGTCTGGTGCAAAAAATCCGCGATTACAGTCAGGTAATTCCGGACGGAATTATTGGGATTGGTGGTGGAAGCGCCATGGATATCGCCAAGGCAGTCTCCCTGATGCTCACCAACCCCGGGTCGTCGGCCGACTACCAGGGCTGGGACCTGATCAACAATCCTTCCGTCTATCATGTCGCCGTGCCGACACTTGCCGGGACGGGTGCGGAAATTTCCCGTACCGCCATCCTTACCGGGCCGGTGAAAAAGCTCGGCATCAATTCCGACCACACCCTTTTTCACCAGATTGTCCTTGATCCCGAGCTGCTCGCCGGGGTGCCGACCGACCAGTGGTTTTATACCGGGATGGACTGTTATATCCACGATGTTGAATCCCTGAGCGGCACTTATATCAATGAATTCAGCAAGGCCTACGGTGAAAAATCGCTGGACCTTTGCCGGCAGGTTTTTCTTGAAGACCATCCAGACAAAGATGACAAGCTGATGATGGCCTCCTACTTCGGTGGTATGTCAATTGCCTATTCTCAGGTCGGGGCCTGCCATGCCCTTTCCTACGGGCTGTCTTATGTGCTGGGTATTCATCACGGGATCGGTTGCTGCATCGCCTTTGATTATCTTGAAGAGATCTATCCGGAAGGGGTAAAGGAATTCCGCAGGATGATGGAAAAACACCGGATATCCCTGCCACGCAACCTGACTGCAGGCCTGAGCGAAGAGGCCATGCAGTTGATGGTGACAACGGCTCTCAATCTTGCCCCGCTATGGGAGAATTGTCTAGGACCGGACTGGCAGAAGTTGATGACTCGTGAGCGGTGCCTCGGCTTTTTCCATCGGATGTAGTGCTTCCGGCATCGATACATGGGAAATTCTACAAAGCAGACTTTGGCGGCCATTGGTACGGGCATGAAAAGGGCCTTGCCCATTGTTCTCGGCTACGTCCCCATCGGTTTTGCCTATGGGGTGCTGGCGGGTAAAGGCGGGTTGTCTGAGGCCAATACCCTTTTGATGTCCCTCATCGTTTTTGCCGGTTCGGCGCAGTTCATAGCTGTTGGTCTCTTTGCCGCCGGGACAGGACCTGCGGCAATCATTCTCACTACCTTTGTTGTCAATCTGCGGCATATGCTTATGGCCGCTTCGCTCAGCCCCCATCTCGCCGGATGGAAAAAGCGGCACCTGGCCTTTTTTTCCTTTGAACTGACCGATGAAACCTTTGCTCTGCATTCATTAAAGGCAGCAAGTCTTGGTGAATGCCGGTTGGAGGCCCTGTCTCTCAATGTCACAGCTCAGGTTTCCTGGGTTGTGGGCACTGTGCTCGGCATTGTTGCCTCGGGGCTGATCGGCGATATCAAGCCGATGGGGCTCGATTATGCCCTTGCGGCGATGTTTATAGCCCTCCTGGTCGGGCAGTGTGAGAATCGGGTGCGGGTGGTCACGGCCATCTTTTCCGGGGGAATCGCTACACTTCTGTATCTTGCCGGATGGCATCAGTTTCATATAATTGCCGCAACCGTCGCCGGGGCGACTTTCGGCCTTGGAGTGGAACATTGGACCAAGGACTGATCTTCTGGACTATTGCCGGAATGGCGGTGGTTACCTATCTGCCCCGCCTGTTGCCGACTCTCTTTCTCAGTGGCCGCAATCTGCGGCCGATCATTATTGCCTGGCTGCGCCTTGTTCCACCGGCAGTCCTTGCCGCCATGCTGGCGCCATCGCTTTTAGTCAGGGAAGGGCACGTCGACCTGGGAACCGATAACCTCTTTTTCTGGGCGGCCCTTATAGCCTTTCCCGTTGCCTGGAAGTCAAAGAGTCTCTTTGCCACCGTTGTTGTAGGCATGGGCCTGGTGTCCCTGGGCAGGTTTTTTGGAGTCGGATTATAGCAGATGATGGAAGAGGAATTGTCGACTGTGGCTAAGAGCGATATCGTCCAGCCGCTCCTTCTCTGGTTTCTCCGGACTGCCCGCGATTTGCCTTGGCGGAGGACCTACGATCCCTACCACGTGTGGATTTCCGAGATTATGCTGCAGCAGACCCAGATGGATCGGGGTGTGGTTTATTTTAAGCGGTGGATAGATCGTTTTCCCTCTGTCCGGGCGGTGGCCGAAGCTGACCAGCAGGAAATTCTCAAATACTGGGAAGGCCTTGGTTATTATGCCAGGGCAAGAAACCTGCATAAGGCGGCAAAGGTAATTGCCGGTGAGTTAGGTGACCAGGTCCCCTGTGATTACAAGCAGTTGCTGACCCTTCCGGGAGTCGGGCCCTATACTGCTGCGGCGATTGCCAGTGTTGCCGGCAATCATGATGTGGCGGTAATCGATGCCAACGTGACACGGGTGTATGCCCGGCTCTTTGATCTTGATATGCCGGTGAAGGATAGCCAGACCCGGAAGCGTATAATCGACATGGCTGAGTATCTTTTGCCGCATGGCCGGGCAAGGCACTATAACCAGGCGCTGATGGATCTTGGCGGTCTTGTATGTCTACCGAAAAATCCCCGTTGTCTGGACTGTCCACTGGAGTATGTATGCAGGGCACGACAGGCAGGAACGGTTGCTGAAAGGCCGGTGATCGGTCCGGGAAAGAAGATTGTCACTGTAAACAGGGTGGCAGGGGTCATTCGCCATGGTGAACGGATTTTCATCCAGCAGCGGCGACCGGAGGCGGTCTGGGGTGGACTCTGGGAATTTCCTGGTGGCGAATTGCAGAACGGCGCAGCGGAGATAGAAGTCGTCAGGCATATCCTGGCGGAGACCGGTCTTGGGGTACGGGTGGTTTCGCCGATAACCACGGTCACTCATCATTACACCCGTTACAAGATCATCCTACTGGCGTTTTGCTGCGAGCTCCTTGGCCGGAATACACAGGCAGTTCTCCGCTCAGCCGTCGATTTTCGCTGGGCAGTCTCGGCTGAGCTAAAACATTATGCCTTTCCCGCCGGTCCGAGAAAAATTCTCGAGCACATGAAAACAACCTCTCCCAGTCAATCAGAGCTTCAGTTATTTCAGGATTTCCGCTAGGACACCGGCAAATTGCCCGATGGAATAAGGCTTTTTCAGATAGCTGCAGATACCTGCTGATAAGGCCTCCTGAATACGTTCTTCAAGGGCATGGCCACTGACAATCATGGTCTTCTGCAGCGGTAGCCTTTTTCGAATCTGCTTAAAGGTCTGTAGTCCGTCCATACCGGAACCCATGATCATATCGAGCATGACCAGATCGGCACTCTGGTTTTCCAGCCATGTGAGTGCCTCTTCCCCGCTGCAAACAACATGCGGCCTATAGTTAAGTGTTTCGCACATCATCAAAGCTATCTGCCGTTGTTCTTCCTGGTCGTCGACGATGAGAATAGACTGCCCGCTCCCCATTGTCAGCTGAGTTGCATCACCAACTTCCAGCGTTACGGTAAGTGGATCGCCTGTGGCCGGCAGCACCACTGAAACGGTGGTGCCCTTATCGGGTTCACTTGCTATGGCTATGCCTCCGCTATGGTCCTGCACAGTCCCCCAGACGACGGCCATGCCTAGTCCGGTGCCGGAACGGCCAAGAATTTTTTTGGAATAAAACGGCTCAAATATATGTTCTAAATCCTTGGGGGTGATTCCGGTACCGGTATCACGGATGGCCAGTTGTACGTATGCACCGGGCTGAACTGCGGGGAATTCAATCGGCGGTGCGGTGAAGAAGACGTTTTTCGTGCTGATGACTATCTGGCCTGCACCGCTTATGGCCTCGATACTGTTTTTAGTGATATTCATCACCAGGGTAGCAAGATGAAGGGCTGAGCCTTTTATGTTTAACAGGTCGGGTGCCAGCTGTCGCTGCACATCCACCTCGGGATGCAGCTGTTTGAGGTGTTCGAATTCGTTACCTGTGCAAATCTCTTCAATAATAGTATTGAGATTAATGACATTTTTTTCATATACACCGCGGCGGGCAAGGAGCATCAAGTCCCTGACCACAGCCACCGCCCGTTGGCCGGACTTCTGGATGGTGATCAAGGGCTTTCGCATGGGGTGATCCACGGCGAGACTGTGAAGCAAAAGATCTGGATAACTGACCACACCAGAGAGGATATTGTTGAGATCATGGGCAACACCGCCGGCAAGGGTGGCCAATGCCTCCATCTTGCGAACATTGTTGAGCCGGTTCTGCATCTCCTCCAATTCGGTGATATCTTTTATCGAGCAGATAAAAGCCGCCTGGCTGTCGATGATTTCTTCAACCGGTGCTATGGTCATGAGCATGATCCGGCTGAGTTTTACGCTTTCAAGCCTGGCGGTTTGCCGGGAACGTGTTGTTTGGGCCAGGCGGAAAGGACCGCTTCTGTCGCCATCCGCCCCGTTCCAGAGCAGATCGGTGATGACTTGACCAGACACTTCCGGCAGATTTCTCCCCAACCCTGTCATCACCGCCTTGTTGGTGCGGATGATGCGCAACTTATCGTCCAGCAGGAATATCATATTGTCGATGGCGTCAAAGGTCTGCTGCCATTGCAGTTTAATTTTCCGGTCCTCCTCCTCCCGACGCTGCAGATAGTGCAAACTCTGCCTGTAGCCCCGGTGAACACTGCTGACGAGGAGGGCTGTCATGAATACCACGACCAGCAAGGAAACAAAGGTGACAAGGCGATGTTCCAAACTTCTTTTGCTAAGCGATGCAGTTACATCCTGCAATGGCGTAGAAACGGCCACCGACCATCGTTGTTCCGGAAGATGGATGGGGACGTAACTGGTAAGTTTGACCATGTCTTCTTCAACGTTGTTGTGCATATGGTAACGGTAGAGCCCGTTGCCGCTTTCTCCATTGATCATTTTCCGCATAATGGGGTCAATGCCTTGATCTGTTCCGATCATTTCCTGGGGAAGAAACTCGGCAAAAGTCTTGCCGCGGTGCACATCATTGCCGGTAACGAGTACCAGGCTCTCTTCACTGATGATCCAGGGATAGCCGCGTTCGCCGAATACCAGCTGGGGAAAGAGCTGGGCCTGAAATTTGTCCAGGGTACTGATAAAAATTAACGTGCCGACGTATTTATTGCTCGGGGTGAAATGTACTTTGCCTTGGACGGCAAAGACAGGCTGGGCGATGACCAGGAAATCGCTGCCGTCCCGCCTTTTCCGGATGACTCTTGCCAGCTGTTTGCCAGTCATTCTTCCTTCTTCAAAAAGTGGTTTGAGTTCCTCTGCTGAGATCGGACAATCACCAAGCGGATATCCATAACGCAGGGTGTTGTCTATATCATAGCGATATACGCCACTTATGAGCTCTTTGTTTAATTCATAGGTGCGAACCAGATTAAGGAGACAACTGTTTTTCTCCATGACCTGGACCTGAGTGGCTTGCGACAAAAGATAAAGGTGTCCGAACAGACGAGAAAAGGTCATTTCAACCTTCTGGGCAACCTGTACAACATAGCCCATCTGGTTTTTCTGATATTGACCGATCTTCTCGTTGATCGACGAGGCTTCCCAGTGCCTGTCAATAAACAGGATGCCGATGATTATCAGAAAGGCGATGCCGATGATAAAACTCAATTTTCTGCGGTTCTTCATGGCAATCTACCGGTTATTTTTATGCCTACCCAAATCGGATGGGGCATGCATTGCTTTTATGGCGACATCATTGCAGAACAATGGCCGCAGACACAAGAATGTCTGGAGGAAATTCATAGTCGAGACTGTTAGCTGCGCTGAGATTGATGATCAAGTCAGGCTCGTCGATCATAGCGATAGGAATGGCACTCGCTGGTGTATGGTCGATGAGTATAGACCTGAACATCGGTCCCGCCATTCTGCCCAGCTTATAGTTGTCGGCAAAGAGAGCGGCCAGTGCGCCGTTGTCCACCCCCTGTTTGTTCAAGGAAACGATGGGGATTTTTCGGCTGTAGAACTGTTCAAGAATCAGGCCTAGGTTACCGTAGACCTCGAGATTGGTCGGCACGATAAGGAGTTCAACCTTATCGGCCAGCATTTTTTCGGCACCTTCGGCAATATCGTCACGGCCGACAATGCCCACCGAAGTGAAGCGAATCCCCAATTTTTTGCAGGCCTTGGCCATCAGTGGTTCTTCCGCCAGAAACCCGGCCGGATTGTTTTTATCATAGATCATGCCGAAATGGTTCGATCCGGGGAATAATTTTTGAAAGAGCTGCAGCTGTTTTTCGGGATCAATGAAGTATGACAGACCTGTCAGGTTTTCGTTGCTGCGGTTCTTTTCAATAATGCCAAGAGATAGGGGATGATTAATAACTGCAGCAATAACAGGTGTTTCAAGTTTCATCGCCTGAGCGATCTGGGTACCTTCCGAGGACATGGAGACAATGCAGGAAAGCTTCATTCGATCCATCGCCAACAGGTTTTCCTGGGCCATTTCCCGGTTTAATTGGGAGTTCATGACCACCGGCTGAAAGCTGATTTTTTCCAAGGCGAGGCTGTCGATAATGCCCTGGTACGCTTCGTCGTAGATCTTTCCGCTTTTCCAGAAATGAAAACCGATACAGAAGCTCTGGTCGGAGGCAGGCAGTGGGGTGGCGGATGATTGTTCAGGCGCGGCAAAACCTTGGTTAACCCCGAGGTTTGCGCAGATCATTGCCAACAAGAGCATCATCACGATCATCTTGGAACTTGCGAGAGTACCTTGCATCGCCGGACTCCTGTATCAGGTTCATTACATCCTCAGGCCAATGCCCGGGTCTATAACCTTGACCGACTCGAAATACAGCGATGGAATGGAATCGCCTTATACTTCACAGGGCATAAGCGTACCGTGTTTGTGGGTATTGTACCTTGGATTCAGCTGTCTTTGCAAATATCCAGTTAATATTTATGCGCGGGGATGGTGAGATTATTGCCTGTATTTTGAAATTTCCTAGTTTTCTGGCAGAAATTCCAGCTCAACCGGGCAGTGATCGGAACCTGTTACCTCCGGAAGGATAGCGGAGCTTTTTACTTTATCTTTGGAGTTGCCGCTGACACAGAAATAGTCAATACGCCACCCTATATTCTTGGCTCGGGCGCTGAAACGGTAGCTCCACCAGGTATATTGGCCAGGTTCCTGGTTGAAAATACGGAAGGTATCGATAAAACCGGCGGCGACAAAGCTGTCCATCCAGGAACGCTCCTCAGGGGTGAAGCCGGCGTTTTTTATGTTAGTTTTAGGGTTTTTCAGATCGATTTCTTTGTGGGCGACATTGAAGTCTCCGCAAAGAATCACCGGTTTTTGCTTTTCCAACTTTTGGGCAAAGGCCAGTAACCGGTCGTTGAAGCGCAGTTTGAAGTCGAGTCTTCTTAACTCTTCACCGCTGTTGGGAAAGTAGATGTTGATGAGATAGCAATGGCTGAACTCCAGGGTCAACACCCGCCCTTCGCAATCGAATTCAGGGTCGCCCAGGCCGTAGAGGACGGCAAGCGGTTGGATACGGGTATAGATCGCCACTCCGGAGTAGCCTTTTCGTTCGGCGCTATGCCAATAGGATGTGTAACCGGGAATGTTTTTCAGGGAGTCAGAAAGCTGTTCGACCTGTGCCTTTGTCTCCTGGATGGCGATCGCATCGGCATCAAAGTTCTGCAACTGGCCGATAAAACCCTTCTTTTCCACGGCCCGAATGCCGTTGACGTTCCAGCTAATTAATCGCAGAGAATTGTTCTTTACCATTCTTACTCCAGTTTTCTTGCGAGGTTGTACCCCCTTTTGCGGACATTTTAGCAGCAGGGGACAGATATCACAGTGCGGTCCGACCGGACGGCAGATAAACTGACCGAAAGCAACGAGCAGAGAATTAATGTTTATCCAGTGCTTTTTCGGGAGCTTCGCTCGCAGAGCCATTTCCGTCCGCAGCGGGGTGTCTGTTGCTACATACTGCCAGATATTAGTAATCCTGTGGACGTGCGTGTCAACACAGATTGCCGGTTTTTTAAAGGCGACGCTGACCACCAGGTTGGCGGTCTTGCGGCCAACCCCAGGCAGGGTAATGAGTTTTTCGATGGTGTCTGGCACTTGGCCGCTAAATGTCTTCAGGGCTTTCGGCAGGAGGGTGAGATGCTTGGCCTTGGTTTTGTAAAAGCCTACCGGGTAGATGAGTTCGGCGATCCGTTCCAGCGAGAGGCGAGCCAGTGAGTCGCTGTCCGGAGCGTATTTAAAGAGGCGAGTTGAAGCCGCGGCGGTGGTTTCGTCTTTGGTCCTGGCAGAGAGGATGGTGGCCACCAAAATTTTAAAGGGGTCCTCGGTCTGCACGGCAATAAGATCAACCACCGGTGTTTGTTTGTCATGGACGGCATCGGCGACGACGGCAAGAAACCAGTCAATATCAATGCTCATGGCGATGCCCCCAAAAGATGGTGGGCAGTTAGGGCCCCACCTTGGAATTTACAGGGAAAGAATATCCGGCTCGAAACAGAGAGTGGCAAAATAATCTTCCACCCGCTCGGCGCGGCGAATAAGCTCCACCTTGCCATCAGCTCCAAGAAGCAACTCTTTGGGGCGCAGATTGCCGTTATAATTAAAACCCATGGCGATACCGTGGGCTCCGGTGTCCTGGATAATCAGGATGTCGCCGTCGGCAATCTTCGGCATGGTGCGTTGAATGGCAAACTTGTCGTTATTTTCGCAGAGCGAACCGACTACATCAACTGTCTCAGTTTCCGTATGACTATCCTTGCCGAGGACATCGATGTGATGGTAGGCACCATATATTCCAGGGCGCATGAGGGCGCTCATCGAGGCATCGACCCCGACGTAGGTCCGGTAGATATCTTTGCGATTGATGGCGGTGGTTGCCAGTACCCCGTGCGGCCCTGTCATATAGCGGCCACTCTCCATATAAAGAGCCGGTTCATAACCGTGTGTTCTGCGGAAATCTTTGAAATGGGTGGTTATCTCCCGGCCCATGGCGGTCAGGTCGAGTGCGGCAATTCCCGGTTTGTAAGGGATGCCGAGGCCGCCGCCGATATTGATAAACTCAAAGGTGATGGCAAGTTCGGCGGTGATTTCGGCGATCAGTTCGAGCAACATGTCGGCGGTTTGCACCATGTACCGATAATTGAGTTCATTGGAGGCGAGCATGGTATGGATACCGAAGCGTTTTGCCCCAAGCTCCTTAGCCTGTCGGTAGGCGAGAACGATCTGTTCATGGCTCACGCCGTACTTCGATTCAGTCGGATCGCCGATGATTTCATTGCCGGTTCGTCTTTCGCCGGGGTTGTAACGGAAGCAGATGAGTTCAGGCAGCACCGGAACCTTGGTGAGCAGGCTGATATCGTCGAGATTGAGAATGGAGCTGCCATCTCCGGCAGCTTCATTGAATTCCTCAAAGCTGGTGTTGTTCGAGGTGTACATGATGTCATCGCCCTGCCCCCCGACCTGTCTGCTGAGGCGGAGTTCGGCGATGGAACTGCAGTCAAAGCCAAAGCCCATGTCACCCATGAGTGATAGAATGCGGGGGTTGGGAAGGGCCTTGACGGCATAGTATTCGCGGAAGTGATCGATCCCGGCAAAGGCCTCATTAAGGGCGTTACCGGTTTCCCGTATGCCGACTTCATCGTAGATATGAAAAGGTGTGCCGAAGTGGCTGGCGATCTTTGGCAGGATGGGAAAGAGACGTTCTTTAAAGGCATGAGACATCGGCATGGTCGTGCTTCCTTACAGGGATTCCGGTAATGGTATCCGGCTGGTTTCTTTGATTGTTGATAATACTGTTTCAGTTTGTGTGGAGATCACCCCGGAAATGGCGGCTATCCGATCCTGCAGCAATAGGCTGAGGGACAGGGTGTCGTTCGTTCGGACCTTCACAAGGTAACAGTCGTTGCCAGTGACAAAATGGACTTCCTGGACCTCAGGGATGGCAGCAAGTTGTTGGCCGACCTCACTGCTGGCGGCGGTGGTGGTTTGAACATGGATAAAGGCCACCTGGGCACGGTGAAAACGTTCCGGGTTGAGGCGGACCTCATAACCGTCGATGATGCCTTGTTTCTCCATTTTGCGGATTCGTTCAAGGACCGCCGACGGGGCAAGCCCAACTTGTCGGGATACCTCGATATTGGGGATGCGCGCTTTCTCCTGAAGTATTTTCAGAATTTCCAAGCTGACGGTGTCAAGCATTTTCGTTCTCCTTATTTTTAGGTGAATATATTCTGAAAAAATATCTTAGTCAAGAACGATATTCTGAAAAAATAGAATAAACGACATAATATTCTGTTTGCGGGCAAAATGATCAACAGCTAATAATTGGCCGACATTTTCAAATAGGCCAAGAGGAGCGGCAGGGAAGGGGTTTTCATTTGTTCATTTGGACTGCGACGAACGAATATTTTCAATTCGATATAAAGATATTACCTTTTCAATTTAGACGCTGGACCCAGTTTCTTGTTCAATTATTACTGAAGAGCGTATCGCGTATTGAACCGAGCTGTCGATAGGTGTTTATGGGATACTGGCCTGATTTTAACAAAATTAAAATAACACCTAAATGGCGGGGATGAAGCTATAAATAAAATGAACGATGATCTTTTTTATGTCCGTGGATTTACATTGGCACGACATGAACACACCTTTGCTCTCAATCTTTGTCATAAAAAACACCAAACATTTCTTCATAATTCGACAATTCTTGTAAATATTTTCTCTGCACTAAACCGACTATTTTCTCAATAAAAGATTTTATCGTCGGTTTAGAAAAAAGAAATCGAACACCGAAACAATACTGCGTCCCTTTTGAATCTCTAAGCCGAGTGAGATGAATAACAGACGCGTCCACCAGCACATCTTTTTCTTTCGGAATTTGCAAAACACACAATAAATTTTCCCCCACTTTCAAGTTCGAATGCCTCCCCATAGGATCCAACAGGGACATGCCGCTGAAACTTATATTCAAAGGAGTGGTAGCTATTGGCTTTTTTTTTGCTCTTTCAATTCTGACTTGGAATCCCATATCTTTAGGTACTTTTGCTCTGAATTCCCTGGTACCTTTTGTTTTTCTTGCAACAAAAGGAAAAGTCAGTTTAAGCGCAGGCATGTCGCCAATTTGCGACCTGCCATCAAAAAAACATCCTAATTCAATCGCTTGGCTCGATGAAACAATTCTTAGTAACACCCGGTTATTAGTGTCGTGAAATGAACCAATTAAGTAGTTTCCCATACTCGGTTCAAGCGGAGTGATTATCGCGTAATCGTGCTCGTCAAGATAAAAGCCTTTTTCATATTCCAGAGCATCTGCATTCTCCTCACCCTCGCCATCATCTTCTACAGCAGCGTCATAAGGTTTATCGAGAATCCGGCAAAAATAGATTTGTGATAGGCCATGCAATTGCACTTCAACTAGGCTTTCATCTAACAAGGCACCCTTTAACGTATTAGCAAAGAATTCTTCACGAATATTCAGTTCACCACTTTCAACACATTGTTCAAATGTTTCAGCAGTATAGTTGCTTTCCGGGAAAAATTGCCTGAGTTGGGCGAAAATTTCACTTGAATCCATGACATTCTTAGGAGAGGATTTTGCTCGTAACACAATACGAAGAGGAGCGCTTTAGTTCTATCATGGAATATTGCGAATAATCAAATATCGGAAATGATTGTTCGGGACATGAGAAGCGGCCACATTATTCAGCGCACAATCAGAGTATTGACAAATTCGATAATGCTGTTCGTGCCTTTCACATCGCCCATTGCCATGATATGAATGCCATCCACCTGGTCGACGATTTCTTTTATAAAATCACAGGTTATTTCAACCCCGCTTGCTCCCTCATTTTCCATGCGGGCAATGATCTCTTCCGGGACATCGATACCTTCGACGCTGCTGTTCAGAAACCGGGCCATCTTCACACTTTTTAGCGGCATCACGCCTATAAGTATCGGCTTACCGAGTTTGCGGGCCTCTTTGAGAAATTTTACGGCCTTTGCTGAATCATAGACCACCTGGGTTTGAAAAAAATCCGCTCCGGCAGCGATTTTCTTGGTCATGCGCTTCAGTTCCCGTTCGGGATCTTTCGTTGTGGGCATAGCCGTACAGGCGATTGAAAATTCAGTTTTTCCGCCAAATTCCTTTTCGTTGTAATCCAGGCCGTTGTTCATCTTTTGTATAAGCTGGATAAGTTCAATGGTGTTGTAATCATACACCGCTTTAGACGGATAGGGGCCATGTTTCGGCGGATCACCGGTTGTCACCAGAATGTTGCGGATACCCTGAGCATGGGCACCGAGCAGGTCAGCCTGGGTGCCGAGAAGGCTCCGGTCTCTGCAGGTGAAATGGGGGACGGCTTCGATATTCAAATTGTTCTGAATGAGGATTCCCATGGCGAGCGAATTGATGCGCAGATTACCCATTGGACAATCGTGGACATTGATACCATCAAGTGGAAGATAGGCTCGGGCCTTTGCCAGAGATTCCTCGGCAAAAACACCCTTCACCGGACCAAGTTCGGTGGTAACAACTAATTTTTTCCCCAGTTTTTCCATCAATTGCATACTGCCCCCTTAAAGATTTAAAGTTACGTGATAAAGCCAAATGCCGGTTCGTGGGAGTTTGCCTTACGCCCGCCAGACAGCCCAGGCTATACAGATCCAGCCTGCGAGAAACGCCAACCCGCCGAGCGGGGTGATAGCACCAAGCCATCTCATCCCACCGACGCTCAGCAGGTAAAGACTGCCGGAAAAGAGAATCGTGCCAGCGAAAAACAGCCACCCCCCGGTAGTAACCAGCAAGGAAGGCCACTTGGTGTGCACCCAGGCTGTTACAATCAGTGCAAAGGCATGATACATTTGATAGCGCACCCCTACTTCAAAGACCGAAAGCATCTCGGGGCTTATTCGACTCTTCAAGCCATGCGCGCCGAACGCACCTGCCGCAACACCAATGAAAGCAGACAGTGCGCCTATGATGAAGAAGACACGCTCCATTTTTAATCACCCTCCCAACACAGGACCGGTTATGCCTCGTTGAGTATTTTAAGAGATACCTTAACAACCAGATCCTTGACGTTTTCTTTATATGCAAGCATGTGTGGTGCCGCCAAATGGGTGCGCAAAGCATTCAGGCTCTGCCACTTCTCGATTATTGTTACAACATTACTATCCAGTTCTTGGGGTGGCAAATCCGTACGCAGGTCAATTGTTGGCACATACTCAAGGCAACCCTCTTCTTGGAGGACAAAGGGGACGTTGCGTTTGAAAATTTCAACAAATTCAGAGAGTCGACCTTCTTGGACCTGTATGGATGCAATTACATGTATCATGTTGATAATTTCCTGTTGATAATGTGGGATTCAGTGGCCCCTTGATAATTGGTTGCAGGGAGCAAGGTTGTCAAATGTTCACATTGAACCCGAGTTGGAATGGTTGGCTAATAGAATTATCTTTTTTGAGCCTTTTTATAAGCACTATTTTTATCTCTTTTTCCTACAGTAATGACAAGTACGAAAAATTCATTGTCAATGACTTCATAGACAAGTCGGTAGCCACTTGCCCTAAGCTTTATTTTGTAATGATTCTCAAAGCATGAGAGCTTTCAAGATGGAACATGTGGTTCCTCTAAACGTTTTACTAGCTTCTTCTTGAATTCGGCTTGCAATGAGTTGTCTAGCTTCTTCCATTCTTTGAGGGAAGTAGGCAGAAATTTGAGCTTATAATTCATCGAGGCTCACTTCTACCGCTGAAGTTTTTTCATGCTGACGCTCTTTAACGATCAAACCTAGCTGGTAATCTTCAATTTGCTCAAGCATCAACTCATATGTTTTTGCAGGGATCAGATATGCAGTTGGCCTATTGTGGTTAAGTATTGCGATTGGTTCACCCTCTGACTGCTCAATGAGAGAAGAGGGGTTTTTCTTAAGTTCTGAAATGCCTGCTGAGCGTCTTGCTAAAACAGACTCCATTTTTTCACCTTTACTTTAGAGTTTTTATTATGGTTACATTATAGGTCTCAAAAATGGTCATTGAAAGAGGCTCGAATTTGATTATTTTTTATCCCTCAGAATTTGTAAAGAGATTCGTCCGGTGGCAAAACCGTGATATCGCCTACCGGATTTTTCCATGCTTGATAGCCAGCGCGACCCAATGCCTCAATTGCACCATCCGTATAGCCTTCATCTTCCAGTTGATTCCACAGTGCTGATGCCTTGTCCATGATCACACTGGGAGGCCCGTTGCGCGCATCTTCTGTAAAATGAATAAAACCGTCATTGTCCCGCTCGCAGATACCATACTTTGTCCGTAGCATGTCAACGTAAGGGTTGAATTCCTTCCAGAATCGACGATCGGCACGAATGGCGCTCGTCAAGTCGGCCAGCAGTTCAGCCTCCCGGTCTTCATCCGAGAGGGTTAACCAGGGACCGATACCCAAAGGCCGCAGATTATCCAAACTGAACGAGAATTCACAAGGATGTGCACCGTTTTTATCTTTTGTATAGACAGAATATCGGGCGTAAATGCCGAAAGGATGATTGAATCCGGTGATCAATAGACCGTTTGCATCAAGCAGTGTGCAAATCTTTGATAGCATGTTTTCCCTAATGTCTTTTTCAAAATAAAGGAGAACGTTCATGCAACGGACAGTGTTGGCGGGAGGAAATTGCAGGTTATCGATGTCTGATTTAAAAAATTTCAGGTTTTTCCCTTCGAAATCTCGGATATGGTTACATATTAGTCTGTTGCCGTTTCTTTCAACAGTTGCGCTGGAATGTTCGTCGACACATTGTAACTGCGGGCAGAGATCGGCAAAAAGTGAGTTGAATCGATTCCTGGTCGTATTGGGATGTTCATTCAGCGGTTTCGTCTTATCCTGGAAATATTGAAGTTTCCCGTGGCGGTTGAAACAGGCGTAGTTGACAGCGGCATCATACAGCACATAGCGTGTAAATGATCGATCCACACCGAAAACCGACCAGTCCGGCAGGTGTTTGGCAGTATCGATCGTTGTAACTGGTGGAAATCCGCACCCAAAGTCAATAAATACAGGCTGCCTATTACTTGAAGGCTGCATTTTTTTAATAACATAGTCATCAAGTTTTTTGTGCCGGCCCGGTGAGGTTACTGGTGGGATAAGGCCACCCCATGCTGATGGGAGCATACCCGGTGTTACAGATGCCAACAGCCAAATCATTTGACTATTGAATTCTGTCGCCGGACATGATGATCGTTTCATAAGGATTAGAAGGCGTAGAACAACACCTTTGGCTTCAGGAGATAATTCTGTATAAGAGAGACTATCGGATAGCCTGCTCGGCAACCGTGTTCCAAGAAATCGTTCTACAAGAGAGTTGAATGACATTTCATCAAATAATTCCATGTATTTTCCTCGTTAGTTATCTGAAAAAGAGCGACATTACGGGGCAGGTTTTCTTGCCCCCGTCTTGAAGAGCATAATTACCCTTTTGTCACCTGAAACTAATCGCAGGTTGTGGCAATAATCTCATGCGCCGAGGGCAAAAGTATGCTCGATTCAGGAATTTCGTCTATGAAACGTAGATGTTGAAAATTTTCATTAATCCAATCTTTATAGGTGTCATTTCCCATAATAGATGTGTGGTTTTTTAGGGAATAGAACCGCTTTGTTTTATGTTTAGCATGGACAACAAAAAGTCCTTGAAAAACCACACCCCTTTTTGGGCGGTCGAGAGAGAGTTGTTGGAAGCTTTCCTGAACATCTACAATTAAAGGGTTGGGGCCCCTATTTTTTTCTTTCAGCTGTTGGGTGTTTAGTTTTTACTCAAGCAAAAAAGATAACAACGAAATCGATTTTATTGATTGGCAATCCCAGTTGGGTACGTTTTTCACAAATTGTGCCCAACTGGAAGGGTGCCTTGATTTAAATAGCTAACAATCATCTCCAAAATCAGCCTTGAACGCTTTTACCACTTTGGCTCCCCAATCACCTCCCAGCGGTTCAAGTCGACCAAAGAAGAAGCGCATTACCGGTGGTTCTTGCACAAATTTCAGCCCACCGATCAGTTCCTTGTGTTTATTTAGCCAGGCAACGCGGTCTGCCACATACTCGATATGGCCAAGGGTAAAGGCGCGCCGCGGCACAGCAAGGCGAACGAGTTCCATCTTGGCTGTTATCTCGTTGCCATCCCGGTCACGATCTTCGGACATTGACCCCCTCTCAACTCCACGTGCGCCAGAAATAAGGTAAAGTGCGGCATTGAGGGCCTCTGCCGGATATTGCAAGGGAGGGATGTGCGATAAAATGGCACGAGCATCGACGTGGCAGGCTAATCCGCCCGGTGGTGTAACAACAGGAACACCGTACTGTTGCAGTCGTTCGACAAAAAACTTGATGAATTCCGGACTGCTTCCGGCGACTTCGGTTTGGGTCATCTCATCAAGACCCACCGCCATGGCTTCAATTTCCTTGGTCGACATGCCGCCATAGGTCGAAAACCCTTCGTATACCGGCAGCCAGTTCATCAGATGATCGAAATGTTCCTTGTGATTAGTGGCTATAAGGCCACCGCGAGCCCCGCCACTTTTTCGCCCCGACATATAATAAATATCGACATAGCTCATCATCTCCGCAAGGATTTCCTGGATGGACTTATGGGTATACCCTTCCTCACGTTTTTTAATAAAATAGGCATTTTCCCCAATGAGACTGCCGTCAAGGATTAAGAGAATACCGTTGTCCCTGGCAACCTTGTTAACCTCTCGCAGATTCTGCATCGAAAAGGGCTGGCCACCGATGAGGTTGGTCGTTGCCTCCATCCGAATAAAGGCTATTCTATCCGGCCCATATTCTTTGACGGCATTTTTGAGTTTGGTGATATCAATGTTGCCTTTAAATGGGTCGTTGCCTGTCGGGATCAGAGCATTGTCTCCGACCAGATCGAGAATCTGGGAACCAAGAATCTCCACATGGACCCGTGTTGATGGGAAATGGTAATTATTGAGCACAACCTGACTCGGTTTAAGCAAAACTTTGACGAGCAAATGTTCTGCGGCCCGTCCCTGATGAACCGGCAAGGTGTAATCGAAGCCAAAAACCTTTTTTACCGTCCGTTCAAGCTTGTAAAAGCTCTCGGAACCAGCATAAGCGTCATCAGCCACCATCATGGCGGCGAGCTGATTGTCACTCATAGCATTGGTTCCGCTATCGGTCAACATGTCGAGAAAGACTTCTCGTGACGGCAGAAGAAAGGTGTTGTAGCCGACAGCCTTCAAGCATTCAAGTCGTTGGGTAGCAGGAAGCAGATTGATCTTTTGAACAATTTTTACCCGGTGCATCTCCATAGGTATTTGGCGGCCATCTGCTAATGAGATAATCATAAATTTCTCCTTCGGTTGATATTGATTTTCATGTTCAAATAAGATCAGCAACCTTGCTAACCGGTATTCTAGAAAATCGTAATTCGTATGTTGAGCTTTTTGCTAATGGATCAACGTGGAGCAAACCCGCAGCGGGGCAGTTCCCGCTGTCAATATCGAGCATTTGGTGTACTTCCGGCATGGGCGTGAACTCATGGGGTTAAAGTCCCATGTAAGTGTTCCTGTGTTAGGGGTAAATCTAACACGAATTACAAGCCGAAGGCAAGAGTGTTACCGCGAGGTAGGGTCTGAACCCAGATATGCAATCTATTTGATAATATAAATGCGGCCCCTTTATTTCCGGCCCCTTTATTTCACGGGAATTATAATTGTCGCTGATCATTATAATCTTTTTATATCTTTTTCTTCTTAATATCTCCCATAGAGGAGTTTAAGTAAACAGTGTTGTGGTACATGAAAAATGGTTCTTGTGCAAAAGAAGGATAAAAAAACTTGTCTCTACTCCATTTGATTCCTGAGTTTTTGCTTGTATAAAATATTTTTTCTAAACCTAAAAAGCTGACAACATTTGCGGTATTAACCCCTGGAATGACGATTGTCTCTTTTTCAATTAGAAGTTTACTAGGAAGAAAATACGGGAACTGCCTGATTTCCTCGAAATTGTTAATGCCTGTGCGTTTTAGAAGTAAAGTTTGGTTAATACCCTTAACTCTCCCAATGAGCCAAACAGATAAATCGGATTTATTATAATTAATTGAGTCAATATTTATATCTTCTCTTACAAGCTCAGTATGCTCCTTACTATCCTTTCCAATCATTACGATTTCATTTCCATATCCAATCCACAAGTTACATTCATTATCTGTTGTTGTGGATTTGCCAGACATATTAAAACTTAAAGATGTCTCAACAGGCTGAAAACTATCTGACATGTTAGTTAAAGAATATACCGTTTTATCTGTCCAAAGGTATTTAGTACCATTACAACTTAAATCAAAGCCTAGGTATTTTTTTTCTGGAATATGAATGTCGCTCCAAGTAACACCTTGGTCTTGAGATGAAATAATAAATGATATCCCTTCGCCAGCAACGTTTTCATGTGTGCCTAGAGCAAATATAGTGTTAGTGCTTTGATCAAATGAGATCTGTCTAATTTTTCCTGGTTTATTGTACACTTTATGCCAAGATTGATTACCCGCATTTCTTCGATAAATAAAAGACGTATCGTACTGGTGCCGTTTCCCAAGATTAAATCCAGGCTCCATCATTTTGTCTATGGGCATTTTATAGCCAAAAATTGCTTCGTAACCATCATTAACGAACAAAGCATTCAGTTTGTAACCTTTCTCTAAGGTTATAATGTTTGACCAGGGATTTAATAAATGAAAGAGAATGAAAAAGGCAATAACACCCCCAACACAAATTATTGGTATTGATACGAGAATGAAAAGTATTCGCTTAATCCATTTCATATTTTTTGGGGTTTAACGTTTGGGTTCATTGGCGCGCCCGGTCCACAACCGCTATAGCGCCTGTGCCTCTTCGCGTTCAATGGAACCCTTGGTTCGGCAAAGCTGATTTCATTTCTTTGCTTCTATCTTTTACGCTCTGTATATCCAATTATTGAGAGTACTCAAGAGGGTACTCCTCCATTGTCCAATAACGCATTCCGTCAAGGAACCTGTAGACATGAGTGTATCCTTTATTCACAAGGTAAACGGCAGCAAGATGTTCGCTGCGCAAACCCATCTCACCGTAGCCATAGAAAACCACTGACCTACTCTTTTCACCTGACATGGCTTGGTCTATTTTTTGAGTGTAGTCTGATTGATCACTTCCTTCATCATCGGGGAAAGGGCAATTCACTGCTCTAGGAATATGACCTTTAAGAAAGTCTTTTTCTTTACGAGTGTCGATTGTGGTGATATCTGACTTGTTCTGAATCCACTGATTCAGTTCCTCACCTGTAACAGTTCCATATCCACCAGAAGAAATATCATCAAGCAACTTTTCAGTGGCATTTTCTTCGTTAGCGGTGTTTATGACCGGGAATAGGATAATGAGGCACCAGATGGCACCGAGCGTGCAAATGACTATGAGCTTAGTTTTTGCTGCACTCTTTCTAATCCAGAGTTTTTCAACGAGAACACCCCAAAGAGCAACTTGCAAGGCAAAGGAAATATAACGGGTAATTACGGAAGATAAAAAATTAATTTGAAGGATCTCGCCAAGATAGGTAGTAGTAAAGAAAAACGGCTGGAGCGAAAGGGCAAGAATGCCATTGATTTCTAAAGGTTCTCTTCCTCCGATACCTATTTTGGGGAGTCCTTGATAAATACCATATGACAACGCCATTGTGATTAACTGAATGATGATACCAAAGGCGATAAGCCTGAAAAGCGATTTGCTCAATTTGTTTTGTGCTCTCATTGACACCTTCATTTGTGCTGACTTTTTTCAATGGCCGACGTCGCGATCAGCTGTGGCGCCAATGAACTTGCCGCGTCAGCGCCGCAGACGATAACGCTATCCGCTGTATTGCATTGTTATGTGATAGTATTTCTTGTTTTATTATTTCGAAAAATAAGCGTAGGCAACGTAACACCAAAAGCACAAACCAATAATTGTATAAAATATAATTGATAAAATGTATTCCCCAGGAGAGTCACTTTTATGTTTGCCACGATTACCCTTTTTTAAATTTTTCCATAAATAGCCACTACGAATTTGTGCAATAGAAACACCGATAAATAAATAACCAAACATAACAAAGAATAAAGCCCTATATATTTCTTTAGGAATATTTGTGTAAATATCAATCATTGCCAAAATCACGAACATAATAATTGTTGGGATGAAAACTATTGGAGTGTTCGATTTTATTTTTTTATTTGTTTCAAATTCTTGTTCCCATAAAATATTTCGCTCTTTTTTCATTCTTTGTTTTCGTCCCATATTTTATTCACACATAAAACCGGTTTCACGGGTCGCCACGCCGATTGTTGATTAATGATGATTTTGCCAAGACCGCTTCACTCTGGCCTTGTAGCGACGATATGCGGTCCAGTGTAAAAATTTGTTAGATAAGTTTTTTTAAGAAAGACCTAATCTGCATTTTAAATATTAATTGGCTGTATTGGATTTTCTTTTCTTTTTCCTTAAACTTCTTGTCAAAGTCTATGACTTTCTCATGATCAAAAATAAATACATCACTCTGTTTCGCCTTCCATTCTTTATTTCCAAAGAATCCAGGCTGAAGCTCTAAAACAAGTAATCCTAAAGGATACTCTCCATCCATATTGCTTACCTGGTAGTCAATTCCATTCTTAAACCCATGCTTACAGTAATTATGAGGATCTCCATAAATAACAATTGCTGGTATATTTCTTTTTTCTACCAGCGATTTTGTCTTTTCAATTAATGCTGTACCTATTCCTTTCCTCTGATAGTCAGGATGAACACATAAAGGACCAAACGAAACGATTTGCACCTTCTCTAGGTCATCACTTAAAAGGTACGAATCTGTATACATAATTGAAGCTATTACATTTCCATCGATTTCTGCGACATAATCAAGTTCTTTAATAAAGTCTTTGTGATCGCGTAGTATATGACATAAATAGTGTTCATCACATCCTGGAGCATACAAATTCCAGAACGCCTCTCGTGTCAGTTCTTCGACTTTAAAGTAATCGTCTTTAGTTTCTAAACGGATTTTTATATTCATAATACTACCTTTTCAGCGCAAAGCATGCAGCTAATCGCGGTGCGAAGTCAGCACCGCGGTTCTCGGCGACGCAGTCGGCGAGAACGCTAACATCTGCGGCTTGACCGCAGAATGTTTTGGTTGGAATTAAGTATCGTGTTTAATGCATAAGTAAGAGGTCATTGCAGGAAACCTCCAAGCGGTTCACAATGTTTGTGTAACATTACAAACTGTTGGGACGAATCCAACGACAGGATCCGCCCAAAAATGATCCCACAAGGAGGTTTCCATGAGAACACTGTACTACATTGGATTGGACATTCACAAGAAGGTGATTGCGTACTGTATCAAAGCGATCGATGGCAGGCTTGTCGGTGAGGGCAAGGTGGCGGCAACCAGAAGGGCTTTGGATGAATGGCTCCGCAATATACCGGTGCCTTGGATTGGGGCAATGGAGGCAACGCTGTTTACCGGTTGGGTTTATGATTATCTCTCCCCGCATGCCGTCTCGTTAAAGGTGGCTCATCCGCATATGCTGAAGGCGATCACTGCCGCCAAAAAGAAAAATGACCGTGCCGATGCGGAAAAAATCGCCGACCTGCTGCGTGTGAACCTGCTACCGGAATGTCATATCCTTCCGGCAGATATCCGAGAATTACGGAGGATTTTGCGATACCGCCATCATGTTGTGCGAACCGGGGTGATTATGCAGAACAAGATCTCTGGACTGCTCATGGAGGTCGGCGCCGAGTACAACAAGAAGCGTTTGAAAGGAAAGAAATATTTCAACACAATTTTGGAAACGATTGCGGAAATTCCTGCCTCGGTTAAAGAACTTCTCAAATTGAGCCGGGCCGGATTCGAGATGTTTCACGCCATCTAGAAAAAATTGATACAGACCCTGCGGACCGACAGCCTGATCCGCGAAAGAGTAACAAGACTGATGACCATCCGGGGTGTTGGTGAAGTGACAGCGCTGACCTGGGTCCTCGAAATCGGCGATCCGCAAAGATTTGGGTCAATTCGTCAGGCGGTGAGCTACTGCGGTCTGTGCAGCGCCCAACGGGAATCGGCCGGCAAGGAACACCGGGGGCCGATCTCCAAACAACGCAATAAACACCTGCAGACCGTCTTGATCGAGGCCGCCAAGATCGGTCCGCATTGGAATCCACAGCTGGCGGCGATCCATGAGCGGGAACTCAAAAAAGGCGATAGAAATAGAGCAACTCTTGCCGTTGCCAGGAAATTAGTAGCCTATATGCTGGCGATCGACAAAACTGGAAGTGACTTTAAAATACAGGGAGAAGCAAACAACAGAGCCTGAAAGAAAAAGAGACATGTCCTGCTGAAAAAATGATCTTCCCGCCGGTCCTCGCCTTCTGGGGACTATGCATGCCATGGGCAATGCAACGATTAACGTGTTTCGAGGTCGGCGGGTTGGCCCAAACTCAATCTTCTGCGGAAGTCGTACCCGGTGAGAGGAATTGTTCCCCACCCAGACTTCGGAATACAGCAAATGGATGTCTGGTCGCATGATCGATGCTGACCCTTTGACAAGATTAAAAACGATCTGAATCAAGCAGGAAAGATAGCAACGGAAGAGAGAAGATCGGCAAAAAGCCGCTCCAGGCATAGAGGATACGGTCCTCCGACGAGCCTGCCTGTCTGGCGCCCATTCTCGGATCGTATCCTCTATGCCTTCCGCTCCCGCCGTGCTGTATCAATCAACTGGAGCTGTGGAATGGTTTAAAATATGCTTGGTGGTTAAGGGAAACCTCCGTTTTCCATTGACAAAACTTATCATGGATGTCCCCGGAACTTGCGGCAAAGATCTGCGGATATGCTTCATCCGGCTACGGTCCGATGTTCTATGGGAACTGTCAAGTGCGGACCCGCTCGCTTGGTGGTGTGGGGGCTGGGGGAGAAAATCCCCCGGCTACCCGATTAACTGCTTTAATTTTTAATTTTTCCTTTTGCAATTTCAATGCGGGCTATTTTCCCATTGCTGATGTAAATATAAGAGGCATCCGCTGAAGTTGTTAGGAAGAGTTTTCCGTCTTCTTGTTTTCTATTCTGATATAGAAATAATTCTTCGCCCTCCTTGGGCTTCATACTTGGCGCATCAAAATCGAAACGGACGTTAGTATTGACAATCGTTGCACCACCTGAATAGCTTATTTGAGCTAAAGGCCAACCCCAACTTAGAGCCAATGCCTCTTCAGACATACCAAGAAAAACAGAACGCTTTTCAATAGCTGATATCTCTTCATCTAAGAAGACAATCCTGCTAAAGATTTCCCCATGATATCTATCCAGCAAATCACGATACAATCCAGCACCGATATTATTCTTATTATTGTAACTTTTATCAAACACCATATATCCAGCAAAAATGTTAAGAAGAGAATATCCCGCATACTCACTAAACTCTGTTAATGCATCAGGAAAAAGATCTTTTTTATTACATTGCTCACCGGCTACTGATTTTCCAATCTTGATTTTCCAGTCTTTCGGCTCATAATATCCGGTAAACGGCCGAAATCTAGACAATTCACATTTAATCGAATAAACGCTACCCGCTTCTACCTTGAATTTGATATTTTGCTGATATGCTTTTGGAGATGCTTTCGGAAACCATAACGCGGGGAGATAATGAATTTTTGCATCGTATTCTCCAGGCAACAGCTCAGTATCGCTATAGCCATCGTCTTGTGAAATTTTGGTTTGCTGAATATACACTTGATAGTTGTTGCACTTTTCTTGACAATCCTTGAGAATCGCTATTTTATTAGAAGACAATTTTGCACCGCTGTATAATTGGTTTTTTTTGAGGGAAGGCGCGCAAGAAGTCAAGATAAGTGTACATGCCACTAAAAATATGTAATTTCCCCAATTCATCGATATCTCCTTTGTCTGTATGTAAGTGACAGAAATTCCTTTTTTGGCTCAGTAGTAGCGTCCCGAATTTGAACGTCAAGAAATCTAACCAGTAACACGAGTAAATATTCGACTTTTTCCGGGGTGACAAATTTTCTCAACTCCTTTTCAGTTCATCTCCTTGCGGAAAGGCAATTTTCGTCGATTTTTGGATAAAGTAGTCCATCCACCCTGGATAACCAGTTTTCCAGGGTACGATCTTTGACAACACTGCGGAGTGATCTCCCGTTACGTCCGGCAGACCTCCTTAAGTTTCCGACGTTCAAAACCATGGGCTATTGCGCGTAAAATGGTTTCCATGGAATCAACCCGGTAATTGTGGAAAAACCCTCGGATACTCTCCCACAGATAGCGTTTTGATTCCGCCTTTTGTAATGCCTCATGGAACAACCAACAACTTAATTGCTGTGCCTGATCGATGAGGAAGGCAAGCATCATAAGAATGGTAAATACGGCACTCAGGTTTTTCTTGCCAAGACCGTAATTGTGGCCGAGATTGTACCCTTGGTTCTTGAGTGAGACCTGACCCCCAGTACTTCTTGTTTATTCCTAAATCACGAGTTATAAGTTACTGCAATTATTTATTATGTTGGTGACTTCAACTGGCGATAATCCTTGATTCCGTGGTTGGAATACAACCCCAAGGTGTGCTGCAAATCGAGAAGGTTGTTGTGCCACAATACTGCCATTAATAAATCGCCGATGAGCAAAAGATACGATACAATCTGCTCTTGCACGGGTTATCCCCACATAAAGCAACCGCGCAGCTTCTTGTACTTGGCCTGGATAAGGACTTCGTCTTTGTCCAGGAATAAGCTGTTCTTCCAAACCAGGAATAAAAACAACTTTGGAACTTAAGCCTTTAGATGAATGTAAAGTCATTACTCTGACACGGTTAGATGGGTCCAGCCCTTCCGGCAATGGTATGTTGAGACGAGTATATATTTCCACCATTGTTTGGCGGGCTTCTTTTTCTGACCGCGCCCCAAGGATTTTTTCAAGCTCCTTTAGTGACATATCTGCAGGTAAATTATTAGCCCAATTGAGCCAAAGATTAGCTTCTGCTTGGGATCTGTGGTTATTAAGAATAGCACCAATATCACCAACACGTTGACCAAGAAGATCTTCGATGTCCCAACCAGCCATTGAATTTATAATATTTACTACCCCATTAATTGCGTTTGTTTCTCTCGCGGAAAAAATTGCTGCTGTAATTCCAGCACCGAATTGTGTTTTGTAATTTAAGCTATTTACCAGAACCTTGTCTGAAATGCTCACACAAGTCCCGACACCAACACCATTACGCAACCCTAAAATTGTCCTGTAGGCAAGATAGTCATCGGCATTACGCAATATACGCAACATTGAGTAAACAAACCGTATGGTTTTGTCATTTGAGAGGCCTAGTTTTTGTTGAACATCAAGCATTACACCAATGTTTTGCATCGCTGTTTGTAATTTCTGTAGCTGCGCACGACGATCAGACAAAAGGATTAATATATCTCCAGGAGATAAACCACCTCCTATTAAGTCACTTACAGATTGGGCAATAGCCTGTGCTTCTATGTCGTCATTCTGAAAGCTAATTGGAGTGACAGAGCCTGGAACTGGTGGCGCACTTCCTGCATATGCTGATTGTAAGGCTTTGGGGATACGATTAGGGGAAGCATTATTTGCTAATAAATTGGTTGCCGCACCAAGAACTGATGGAGTGCAACGAAAGCACAACTGGAGAGCATGTTGACCAGAATTAACATGCCTTATTGGGAATGTTTGAATACCCGCAGGGTATGCGTATCTGAAAGAATATATACTCTGATCGTCATCTCCTGAAACGAGAACAGTGACACCAGTACTAGCGATGATATCAATTAACTCAACATCACAATTATTAAGATCTTGATATTCATCAACAATAAGGTGCTCTATTCCTACGAGATTTTTTGGATTAAGGATTCCTGCTTTAATATTAACGACACATTGTCGGACGGCTTCGCCAGGGAGTATGCATGAATACAATTGTGTTCTGTTAGAATGAAAAACATCGAAGGCAGTTTGTTCAGCGGGTGAAATCGGCGGTGTCGGCGAAGAGATAAATGGTAGCGGCGGACTACCTGTACTCCAAATTGCCTCGAAATGAAGACGCAAATCACAACATCTTTTTATTGAAAAATTGGTTTTATTTTTCAATTCTTCATCAAAGATATTTCGTTGTTCCCATTCGTCAAGAATCCTCGGGTTTGTTGGGTACTGAGTAAGCTTCCCACCCTTGGCAAGTATACTCAAGGCCAAGGAATGTAAGGTTGAAACATTAATTGCTGAAGCAGCTGGAATCGCAGCACAATATTTTAAGATACCATCTTGCAAATCTTCAGCGGCAGCACGGGTAAAGGAAACTGCAAAAATCGTGTTGGGATTTACTCCATTATTTATTAGCCATTTAACACGCTCTCCAATGGAAAATGATTTCCCTGTGCCGGGGCCTGCTACGAGCCTTATTTGGGGCGAAATATCATGTGCGGCTTGATCCTGTACGACTTTTGCTGCGTTTATCTGTTGCTGAGTGAACCCCATAAATTTCTCCTTATGTGCCTAACTCTGCTCTCTATGGGGGGTGCCTCCAGCCTTCGGCTTTCGGCAACGGGTGGGAAGAGGCAGTAGGCAGTTATTTCTTTTTTGGAATCTTTTTGCTTGCATTGGCATTGACTAGTTGAGATTCAATCACCTGAACCATGTCTGGGATCGCCTTCCCAATGCGCTGAGCTGCAATCTGCCTAAGTGCCACAGAAAGCTCCCTTAGCTCGTTGAACATTTGGTGTGACTTCCAGAATTGGAGATCATTTTCTAGAAGATCCAAATCTGCAGGCAAGCCGAGCAAGGCAAGTAGTATCCACCAGCGTCGTCTTACGACAATATTTCGAGCATAGTCGAAATCCTGACCGTATCCGATCGACAACAAAAGCTCATTAAGTGCGTCGAGGACTACCTCTGCTTCTGAAGATGGGCTAAATTGCCTGATCAAAGTGTCGGCTGTGTAGGTTAGAACTCCGAGGTGGCCCTCCTTTGCCTCTTCTAACGCATCATTGATCTCTTGACAGGAGGGCTGCTTCAATTCATTAATAAGGTATTTGCTTTGGAGGCTCTTAAGCCTCATCTGATCACGGACGGTGCCGCCCCCAACTAATTGCAACCTTTCTCCGTATGCCATTGCCGCTCTTTCTTGAGCAAGGCGGGCCTCGTCATGCTTCTTCTCCAGGGTCAGAATCGTGGCTATCTGCTGCAGGATGATAGATGTGACGTTCAGGAGTTCTGCTGTTTGATCAGTATTTAGCCCAGGGAGGGCCCATGTGGCATTAACGACGTCAAAAGCGATCCTAATATCTTCTGGACTGGACCGAGTATACAAGGTTTCTGCCAGTAGGAGTTGGGTCGCAAAAAGGGCTTTTTGTTGGTCACTCGTAGAGACATTTTCTAAGAAGGGAAGTGTATTGAGCGCGCGCTGTAATTCTTCAAACTTGTTTTCTAATCGGCGCGAACGTTGATGATTAAGGAAGCGATACACTCCTTCGTCCTTCAAATTGGTAATCGGCCACCAGTTCAAATCTGAAGGCAAATGCTGTTCGGTCCTACGGAAGAGTTTTAATGCCGTGGCTCGACCAATTACAGTGATGCCAACCAATTGCCCGGCAACCACACCGAAATGCTCCCACCAGTTATCTACTCTTGGATTGAAGAACCGAGCAGTCTTGCCGGTAACATAGTCTTTTCCTTCCGTTGCCTCCCGCTTATTGAGGTTACAACGGGGGCATGCTACTGCCAAGTTCTGGAGATCATCGGTTCCCATTATGCAACGGGGACGGACGTGCTCGACCTGCCAGGGCGCGTCAAGCAGCACTCTATGACAGTATTCGCATTCATACTTTGCGCGTAGCAGCAGTTGGTCTTTAGTGAGGTTATCGATCAAGCCAAATTCCTTGAATGCATATTTTCATCATTTGTCATGATCTAACGAATAAGGATAGATTGTGATCGCGTAGCGATCCACGATCTTATCCATGGTTGAACAAGCCCGGGGTAATAACAAGGAAATATCTTTTTCAGCGGTTTTTGCCAGAAGTGCAATCGAGTGGAATGCACTTTTCTCAGG